>CALVAT010000026.1 GCA_944325565.1 Candidatus Gastranaerophilales bacterium | reverse complement strand
TGATTCCTTTCCTTGATTCCTTTCTTTTTTGGGGCCCTTTTAAAAATGATTTTATCCTAAATCTATTTACAATGTCAGATATTATTAAGATTATTTTACGTTCGAGTCAAAGCCCGCACAATCCGTTTATAAAATACTAAAAATGACAGCGATGGTCACAGAGTGCTTGAACGATTTAACAAACCAACCACCAAAAATTAGTGCTAATAAAAAGCCCCATATCTAAAATAGTACAGGGCTTTTTATTTTCAATATAAACTTATAAATTTCCATTAAAGGCTTTTATGCTTTTCAATAATCTGATTTGCAAGAACATCGATTTTGTCAAAATCTTCTTTTCTTGGCTGGCCTTTTACAATAACATAATCCAGTTTTTCTGGCTTAATTATTGTAAACATTTTCTCGATTGTACCCTCGAGATTTCCGCCCCATCCGTAAGAACCGATAATCGAATAGTATCTTAATTTCGGTCTTAGCGCATTAACGAGATAAGCCGCAGTAACAGCAGCCGGATGCGGGCCGGCCAGCACCATTGACGAGCCGAGAACAACTGTTGCGCAATCCACAAGCTCCATTGACAACTCGCCTTCATCGCAGTGTACAAGGTCAAAAAGTTTCACCTCAATCCCGGCCTGTTTGAGTTTTTCGCTCAATCTGTCCACGAGCATTGTTGTGCTTTCATACATCGAAACATACGGTATAACAACTTTGTTTTCTACTCTATCCGATGTCCAGTCAGCATACAAATCCAGAATCCATTGCGGTTTGTCATATATTGGGCCGTGGCTTGGCAGGATAAGTTCAACGTCCATTGATTTAACTTTATCCGTATATTTTTTAGCAAAATTTCTAAACGGCATAATTATTTCCGCATAATATCTTTTTGCAGCTTCTTTTAAATCATCTGTATAATCAGCAAAAAGTTCATGTTTTGTATAATGCGAACCCAAAAAGTCACAGGTAAAGAGCATTTTGTCTTCTTTTAAATAAGAAAACATTGTGTCAGGCCAGTGAACGAACGGAGCAATGATAAACTGGAAGGTTTTATCGCCCAGAGAAAGCTCATCCCCGTCATTGATAACAATAAACTTGTCCTCCTCAACATGAAGCATGTTGATAACGTTTTCTTTAACCTTTGCGTTAGTAACAACTTTGGCCTCCGGAAACATTTCCAAAAGCATAGGTATTCCGCCCGAGTGATCCTGTTCAGCGTGGTTTGAGATAATGTAATCTACTTTTGTAATGTTATTTTCCTGCAGTCTTTTTTTGTATTCATCGAGTTTTTTAGGATAATCCGTATCCACGATAGCAGTTTTTTCACTGCCTTTTACAAGATACGAGTTGTAGGTCGTTCCCTGAGGCAGGGGTATTAACTGGTCGAACAGTTTTCTGTTGCTGTCTTTTGAACCGATGAAAAAGACATTGTTCTTTATAGGTCTGATTTTTAAATCCATGATGATATCTCCTTATATAATTAAGGGGATTTCACTGCCAAAAATCCTTACATATTTATTGTACGAACCGGATTAAGCTTTTGAAAATTCATCTTTTCCGACACCGCATAACGGGCATACCCAATCCGCAGGTAAATCTTCAAAAGGGATATTATCGTGTTCTGCTGGATCATATATGTATCCGCAAACGTTACAAATGTATTCGTCCATCTAAATGCTCCTTTTTTCTCTTACCTGAGCAGTATAAATTATTATGCGACAAAAATAAATTGCCGTACAGATTAGGTTAAAGATTGTAAATTGTAAGATTTTCTTTAATTCTTGTTTTGCCTATAATTTTTCTTATGGAAGATATGAAAAAAGTATATATTGAAACTATGGGCTGCCAGATGAATAAATCTGACACAGAAAGAATCCTCGGCATGCTCTCTTATTTTGGTTATGAAGAAACTACCGAGCCAAAGGAAGCGGATCTGCTTATGGTAAACACCTGCTCCATCCGCCAGCTTTCTGCTGACAAAGCATACAGCCTTGTCGGTGTTTGGGGAAAATGGAAAAACGACGAACGAAACAAAGAACTTCAGGGCCAACCCTTTAAAAATATAAAAATTGCCTTCTGCGGCTGCGTTGCACAGCAGGATAAAGAAAAACTTCTAAAAAGATTCCCGTATGTTGATTTAGTATTCGGGACAAATAACGTCTATGAACTTCCGGAACTGCTTAAGCGGATAAACAACGGCGAGAGAGTCTGTGCAACAAATGAAACACCTAAAAAATTTACAGAAGGCGAACAAGAAGCTAAATACGAAATTAAACGCGCAAAAAGTCTTAACGCCTGGATTCCGATTATGGAGGGCTGCAACAACTTTTGCACCTACTGTATAGTGCCTTTTACCAGAGGAAGAGAAAGAAGCAGAAAGCCCTCTGAAATTCTGGAAGAAGCTAAAAAAGCGATAAAAGAAGGTTTTAAAGAGATTACTCTTCTCGGACAAAACGTGGACAGCTACGGAAAAAATCTTGACCCGGACAGAGATTATGACGGAAGAGATGTTACTCTGGCAAATCTTTTGAGAGATTTGAACAAAATTGAAGGGAAATTTCGTATAAGATTTGTCACCTCTTATCCGACAGATATTTCTGACGATTTAATCAAAGCAGTGAAAGAATGCGACAAGGTATGCGAATTCTTCCACATTCCAATGCAGTCCGGCAATTCAAAAATTCTGAAAGAAATGAACCGCAGATACAACAGAGAAGAGTACGGAGAGATTGTAAAAAAAATAAGAAACACGTTCGAAGATGTTGCAATAACCTCGGATTTTATTGCCGGCTTTCCCGGAGAAACAGAAGAAGAATTTTTAGACACGCTGAGCGCTATTGACGAATTCGCTCTGGATTATTCCAACACGGCAGCCTACTCGCCGAGAGTAAAAACAAAAGCCGCAAAATGGACAGAGAGGTTTATTGATGAAGAAACAAAATCCAATCGACTGGCAAGGCTGAATGAAAAAAACAGAGAAGCCTGTCTGAAATCCAATGAAAAATGTATCGGAAAAATTTTTGAGATTTTAGTTGAATCTTATGAAGAAAAAGACAATAATATTATCCTTGCCGGAAGGGCAAGAAACAATAAAATTGTACACTTTAACGGGGACAAAAACCTCGTCGGGCAATTTGCCAATGTAAAAATAACAGGCGCCAGCACATGGCATCTGAGAGGAGAGTTAATCTTATGAAAAAATTTCTGCTAACGGTTTCTTTATTGTTTATTTCAACACTTCCATCTTTTGCAATGAAAGAGATAAACCCGTATCACTGGGGTAAAAAAGAAAAAGTTGAAGTACTGAAAATGTCTGATGCACTAGAGGTAAGGGTAAAACTCAACAAAATGAGAGCCCCCGTATATGTATCCAATCTGGATTGCCACGAATATTCACAGACCTACCCTCTTAAAAGTTCAAGAGGCTACACATACGTACGTCCCAAAAGTACAACAGAAAGAGTTAACACCAAGGTTACACAATACGTTCAATCCATTTTTGAAAAATACCCCAACAATATCTATTTTGCAGCGAACGGCTACGGACTTTATATGAATCTCGTCGGAGAGTTTTATATAGGTGATGTCAGCCTGAGCAAGCATTTAATCGAAAAGGGGTTGTGTTCTTCTGTTGAATAAGAAAAGCAGATTTATGAAAAAGATTTTTATCATTTCGGCTATTTTATGCATAACCTTTGCATTGCCTGCTCTCGCATTAAAAAACATAAGCGCCTTTAAATGGGATGTTCCTGTTGACGTTGAGATAACAGATGTTTCACACGCACTTCAGGCGAGGGTAAAATTTAAAGACAAAGACCCGAACTATCCGAGAACGAGGGTCACTGTTTATGTATCGAATTTGAACTGCCATGAATTTACAAGAATGAGAATACACAAAAGCACAAAAGAAAATATCTCTAAAAGAAGTGAAAACTACGGCCGTTCATATCTGCGCCCGAGCAATCTTTCAGTAAAAAAAGACTCCAGAGCAGGAGATTACGTAATTAGTTTATTTAGACAGTATCCGGACAATATAAAACTGAGCATACACGGATACGGGATATTAAACAACCTTGTCGGAGAATTCTATATAAACGGCGTAAGCCTTAACAGACATTTGATAGAGAAAGGTTACTGCGCATACCTTCAATAAAAGTTGTATAAATTATACAAATAAATTATACTTAATTATATCGATATAAGACAAGGAGAATGTTATGGCTATGCGTTTTGATGCGGGCGAAATTATTACTGCAATGGTTACACCAATGGACGGGGACAGAAAAATCGATTTTCCTGCTCTTGAAAAACTGGTGGAACACCTTATTAAAACCGGCTCTAACTCTCTTCTCGTAGCCGGCACTACGGGAGAATCTCCTACCCTGACTCACGAAGAAGAAGTAGAAATCTTCAGCTTTGTAAAAAAAGTTGCAAACGGCCGGTGCAAACTCATAATGGGCGCCGGTTCAAATTGCACCCAAACCGCTGTTATGGCTACTGAAAATGCAAAAAAAGCCGGTGCAGATGCTGTTCTATCAGTTGTTCCGTATTACAACAAACCTTCACAAAAAGGATTGCTGAAACATTTCGGAACAATTGCACAATCAACTGACCTTCCGATTATTTTATACAATATCCCCGGACGAACAGGTATAACAATGAATCCGGAAACCATAGCAGAGCTTGCTCATAAATATAAAAATATCTTTGCTGTAAAACAGAGCCTGCCCAATATGGATATCATCACAGAAACAAGAAAACTCTGTCCGCAGGACTTTGTGATTTATTCCGGCGACGACAGCCTTACGCTGCCTATGGTATCAGTGGGTGCTTACGGCGTAATTTCTGTTGCCTCTCACATTATCGGCAACGAAATGCACGAAATGCTTAACCTTTATAAATCAGGAAAAGTCAAAGAAGCCACTGACATGCACCTGAAACTCTATCCTCTGTTTAAAAAGATATTTATGGCCCCCAACCCTGTACCGGTTAAAGAATGCCTCTCTAAAATGGGCATAATCAAAAACTATGTAAGATGCCCTCTTGTCGAACTAGACGAAGAAGAAAAACAAGAATTGTACTCTGTTTTAAAAGAATATATTTAATCTAAAACAGTCTGTCTACAGCAGATTTAACCATATCGACACTGATATCTTTTATGCAGTGATAATCTCTTTTGCAGGCATGTTTTTTCTTTAATCCGCACGGCTGGCAGGGCAAATCAGTTTTGACCACAACAGATTTTTCTATCGCGGGTTTCCATTTAACAGGATTCATCGGGCCGAAAATCGCTGCTACAGGCACATCTACAGAAGCAGCAATATGAAGATTCCCGCTGTCACAGCCGACAATAAGGTCACAAAGCTTTGTAAAAGCCAGAGTCTGTCTTAGTCCGAACTTTCCGCATAAATTAACCGGTTTAATTTTTAAATCGTCTTTGACATAAGACATTATTTCTTCATAAGTTTGCGAGTCGTTTTTTGTACCGTTAAAAAGCACCTGCACATTTTTTTCGTCGGAAAGCCAAGTCACTACCTGCGCCCATTTTTGTTTTTCCCATTCTTTTTTGCGGTTTCCGCTCGTTGCATGCACAATAACCTTTTTCAGCTCTCTGTTCTCAGGCGCAATACAATCGTTGAGGACATCTTGAACCTGCTGCGTTTCACACGGTTCAATCCAGTTTTCAAGGTAATTGTCCTTTACTTCAATACCATCCGCTGTTAACACATCCAGAAAACAGTCTATCTCATGCCTGTTCTCCGCGTATTTAACCCTTTTCGTGAGCAAAAAGCCCCTTCCCTCGGTATCAAAGCCGATTCTCTCTTTTATTCCGGCCGCAAAAGCAAGAAAAGCACTGGAAAAAGAGCGTTTTAGCACATAGGCTCTGTCGTATTTCTTTTCTTTAAGCAATTTTACGTATGTCCAGAAGGTTTTCTTTTCCTGACCCTCTTTATTTTCGTAGCGGTGTTTTTTTGTGGTATCAAAATAGATAAAATTATCAACATACGGGCATTTTTCGATAATCTCGCCTGACACCGGAGCAACAAGCATATCGATTTGAGCATCCGGATATGCGTATCTCAAATTCCTTAAAAACGGGACAGTAAGTAGCGTATCGCCAATAAACCTGTATCGCATCACAAGAATTTTTAATTTTTTATTGTTCATCCAAAAGCCCTCTCAAATCCAGCGACGGTTTTAGCTTGAGTGCATAAATCTCGTCTTTGGCTTCGGCAATGTCTTTTAGTTTTACAGCATCTTTTTCTGTTGTTATCATTGCTTCTGCGCCGTATTTGTTCTTTAAAATTCCCAGCTCTCTTAAATCAGCCGCGCAATAAATATGATGATCCGGAAAATCTTTTGTTTCCATAACATCAAACCGTCTTAAATACTTATAAAACTGCTCCGGCTGTGCGATTGCGCTGAAAGCAATCACCGCCTTTGCGTCATCAAGCGGCTCTCCGGTAATTATGTTATAAATCTCATCAGGCTCCATTGTACATACAAAAGAGGGTTTTGAGTATTTTTTTCTTAAATATCTGGCAAAAGTTTTTGCCTTTTTGTCGTTAAAGTTTTTGTTAACAACAATAATCCTGTCCGCTCTTTTTATCTCCGACACCGGTTCTCTAAGCGCCCCGAGCGGCAAAACACAGCCGTTTGAAAACTGTTTTTCACTATCCACGACCAGTATGTTCAAATCGCGTTCGAGTTTTTGATGCTGATATCCGTCATCAAGAATCAGCTTTGTACAATGCAGTTCATTTTTTGCAAACTGCGCTGCTTTTGCCCTGTTTGAGCAGGTTAAAACAGCCGCCCCCCTGCAATGCTGTGCCAGCCAGAAAGGTTCATCGCCCGATTGATTCGAGGTATAATTTATTTTTTCACCATCAGAAATTACATTGACATTCTTGTTAGAAAGCTCTCCACCGTAACCCCGTGACAGGATTGCAGGATATTCGCCATTTTTTACAAAATAATTTGCTATTTCCGCAGTAATCGGTGTTTTACCTGTTCCGCCGGTAGTAAGGTTGCCGACTGATATCGTATACTGATGCGGCCTGAAGGTTTTAAGTATTCTTTTTCTGTACAAAAAGTTGCGCACCTTAACGGTTAACAGATACACAAGCGACGGAAAAGCAAGAAGCGCGTATAAAAAAGCTCCGCCGACAGCTTCCGCCGGCGTATAGTTTTTTTTGTAATGAAATTTTGTTAAAAGTACTTTGACGTCCATTATTTTCTAATATAAATTATAACAGAATACCGGCAATGCAAGCAGAAAGATAAGAGGCAAGCGTACCGCAGACAAGAGCCTTTACCCCTAATTTTGCGAGGTCTTTTCTTCTGTTTGGCGCAAGCTCTCCTATACCGCCTATCTGGATTGCAATAGAGCCGAGGTTTGCAAACCCGCAAAGAGCAAATGTCGCAACAATAATACTTTTCGCGCTCAATACAGGTTTTAGCGCTGTAAGGTCAAGATATGCGATAAACTCGTTGAACACAAGTTTTGTTCCCATCAACGCCCCTACATTAACAGCCTCATCCAGAGGAACACCCATAACTATTGCAAACAGAGAAAATACCGCACCTAAGATTTCTTTCAATGAAAGGTGTGCTAAATCAATATGAATAAACGCAAGATTCATATGCAGATACTTAACCATAAACAACCCAAGATGGCCTAAAAACCAGTCCACCATCGAGATTAAAGCAGTCAGGGCAATAAGCATTGCAATGACATTGATAGATACTTTCATACCGTCAGAAGCACCGTGAGCAATGGAATCTATGAGGTTTACGTGTGTTTTTTTGATTTCTACTTTAACCTCGTTTTTTGTCTGGGATTCTTCGGTTTCAGGGTATACGATTTTTGAAATAACGAGAGCCCCCGGAGCCGCCATAATTGAAGCCGCCAGCAAATATTCAGCAGGTATCCCCATCCCGACATACATTGCCATAACACCGCCTGCTATACACGCCATAGAGCCTGTCATAGAAGCCAGAAGCTCTGACATTGTCATTGTGGCAAGGTATGGTTTAATCATAATTTGCGCCTCTACCTGTCCGACAAAAGCGGAGGCAATGTTAGACAAAGACTCAGCACCCGAAACATTCATCAGTTTGTACATTATTTTTGCGCAGAACTCGACCACTCTTTGCATTATGCCGTAATAATACAGAATATTTACAAGGATAAGTATAAAGATAATAGTCGGAATCAACTTCAGTGCAAAGATAAATCCTGTTCCCGCGCCGAAAAGCTCTTCCATACGGTTCGGGCTGTTTGTTAAAACGCCGAACACAAAGTTTCCGCCCTCGTTTGAAAAATCAAGGATTTTCTGGATAAACATTCCGATATAATGAAAAATCTTCTGTCCGAGAGGAACTTTTAAAACAAAAACAGCCAGAAGCACCTGAAGGATAAATCCGGGGATGATTGTCTTTAGCGAAATTGCCTTTCTGTTATTAGACAGCCCGTAGGCTATGCCTAAAATAACTATAATCCCGATAATTCCGACAAATCTATCCATAACGCTTCCTTTTTATTCTGTTGTATTTATTGTACTTAAATAGCACTCAAAATACTAAACATTTTTGATATATTTAATATATTTGTAACAATTCTAATGTTTTAATATGCAGCAAAATACGTTAACAGGTGCAGGAGTTTTTTCTGAGCGTTGTATATATAGAGGCTGTAGATAAGTTAAAATGTTCGAGAAAGGCAAAAGGGAGCAGGTGCCGGCTGCGCTCAGCCGGCAGCATCTGCGGCACTAGATTAAAATTTAAAAAATTCAGCTTCTTTAACTTCTAAAATTTCTGATAATTTAAAAATGAGTTTTATACTGATTCCGCGTTTAGCAGTTTCAATTTTAGCAAGATGTTCTCTTGAAATTCCCAGCATATTAGCCAAAGCATTCTGAGAAAGATTTTTTTGCTCTCTTTTAGCTTTGATATTTTTGCCTAATTTTTGTAATTTTGTAGTCTCACTTGTCACAAAATTATTTTAATGTATATTATAAATAATGTATGTAGTCTAAAAGAGAACAACAAAACAAAAGGAGGTAAACTATGCAAGAAAATATCGAATATAATGTTTTAGAAAATATTGACGACTTAACTAATGAAATACGTTACTACATAGACGTTCTAAAACTTGCAACCGAGGGCGACAGAGAGAATATATGCTCCTGTCTTGTAAACTTCTTTATTCTTAAAATAGAGGACAACATCAACAAAATTAGAGAAATCTTCTAAACATCTATAATATATTTGTAACAAATTTTACAATTCTCGTATTTTTATGCAAAAAACAAGCATGTTTTGTTTTTATAACAGCGTGTGGAAGTTTAAGGAATGAATCTAACGCCATGACCTCACCGGTTTCAGCAATACAAGCCCAAGTCGCATCACCTCAGCCGATAGGTGCATATTCGCTTAACGGCAGCAACGATTTTCGTGCCGGACATTTTGTTGTGAATCCGCCGCCGATTCCACGCTACTCCATTAATAAAGAAATCTACGTTGACCCGAACTTTTATAAAGAACTGACAAACCCGAGAAGCAAAGCGTTCTATTCCTCTAACATTTTCCAAGCGCAAGAAACAAAGCCCAAAAGCAGGAACAAAAGTTTTTTAAAAGGCGCGGCATTTGCAGCAGGAGTCTTTCTTGCTTATGTATATCGTGCTAATATAAAAACATTTTTAGCCGGCACTTTTGAAAAAATAAAAAACATGGTAAAAAATAATATGTTCGAGAAAAATTCGTGATAAGACTCTGCCGAACAAAAGCAGCCAGTGGCTGGTTTTGTGAGAGGTAAATGACGTGAACGAATTTTTTGAGTAACACATTGAAAAGACGACACTAGATTAAAAGAAATCCCGCATTTAAAGGGTAAAATTTCAAAATTATCAAGTCATAATTAAAATATGAACTCATCACAGCAAAACAATCCGGACAAAAACAATCAAAAAAAAGAATTTTTCCAGTTGACAGGCCACCAGCTGTCGGTCAACATACACCGCTATGAAAAAGTTTTGAACAAACCGCAGGTCACTATTTTTAACAAGAAACAGCTTGATGAGATTGAAGAAGAAAAGAAAGAGAAACTTTTATTAAAACGCCTGAATGCCACAGACACGGCAATGATTGAACAATGCGCATACAAAGTTATAGACGACCCCGGACTAAAGCTCGAAAACAGAATTGAAAACTGTGAAAAAGCGCTGGCCGATGTCCGTGAAAAACTCACGGTCGCACAAACTATTCAGGATGCGAAAGCACAAAAAGAACTCCTGTACAAAAAAAGTGTGCTGGAAAAAAATCTGGCTGTGCTTCAAAAACAATACAGCGAACAAAACATTGAAACCGGTTTTGTCAGTGTGTTCACAAAATTGCTTCTTCTTCCGCAAAAGCTCAAAAAGAACTTTGTAAAAACTTTTAGGCAAATTTTAACACATTCAAAAATTTTAAGACAATGCAAACCGCTTGCACGCGCTCTTGCCATGAGAGAAACCATCGGCAAACTAAATAAAATCAACAAATCCGTAGATGAGCTTGTAAAAATGAAAGTTCCCTTCGGAGAGCAGGAGGAAAAATACGAAACTCTCGTAAATCACCTCCAGCGTGCGGGAGCGTTGCATTCACAAATATTAAAAGAGCTAAAAGGCTAGTTTGCGCAGGTCATATAGCCTAAAATACTAAAGGCAATAATTTTTTCTTCGTTGACGTTAAGCCATTCGTATTTTGGACTTTCAATATTACAGCTGCATTCATCAAAGTGATGGCAGATTGTTGCATTTTTCAGTGTTAAAATGTCTTTTAGAAAGTCTTTTTCGTCTCTTACGACGTTTCCGTAAGCCTTAAAGCTTTCCGTAAATATAACTATATCCGTTACACCGCCGGCCATATCAATAGCTTTGTATATTCTGTCAAGAACATTCACTCCCATGGGCTTCTCCTTTCTTGTTTACAAAAAAATTATGAAGCTCTGGCAAATTTTTTACATTACCCTTATGGTTTTTTAGGGAGTATTTGAAAAAAGCTCTTCTTTTTGCGGGCGTTTGAGCTTTTTTATCCGGCACTCCTCTTTCATCGCCTCGGACTTTGTGGCGAACTCTTTTATATAAACCATTTTTAAAGGTTTGTGCGCTCTTGTATATTTTGCGGCAAGGCCTGCTTTGTGTTTTTCAAAACGTTTTTCAGGGTCGTCTGTATAACCGCAATACAGCTTGTTATCAACAGTTAAAATTATGTAAGTATAAAACTTTTTGTCCATAAATTACAAACCCTGCGAGATTTTGTTTAATTCCTCAACAATAACCCCGTATTGCGCTGCACTCATAAGTTTACCCCTTACAGCAGCAGCATTTTGAATCCCCCGTATATAATAGGGATAAAACTTTCTCATAAAGGGGATAGCGTTTTTCTCGCCACGGAGCTCAACTTCCGCATCCAGATGTTCTATTGCCCATTGAATTTTCGTTTTTATATCCGCCTGCTCAATCAACTCGCCTGTCAAAAGATAGTGTTCAATACGGTGAAGCAAATCAGGCGCCCCGAGGGTAGCGCGTCCCACGGCAACACCGTCCGCCCCCGTCATTTCAAGACATTCTTTTGCTCTTTGGGGACTTGTTACATCTCCGTTTGCAAACACTGGGATGTTTATTTCCTTTTTTATGCCGGCAATCGCGCTCCAGTCCGCCTCTCCGGAATACATTTGAGAACGTGTTCTGCAATGTATCGTTATAGAGTCAGCACCGGAATCCTGCATAAGCAGGGCAAACTCTAAAAAGTTTTTCTCTGAAGCAGTGTATCCCAGACGGAATTTTACGCTGACAGGGACATCCACAGCGTCTTTAACCGCTTTAACTATATCAGAAGCCAGCTCCGGCGTACGCATAAGCGCAGACCCGTCGCCGCCGCACACAACCTTGCGCACGGGGCAGCCCATGTTTATATCTATAACGGAAGGTTTTCTCTCCAGTTTCATCAGCTTTTTTGCGGCTGTGGCCATCATTTGAGGTTTGTGGCCGGAGAGCTGATAAGAAAGAGGGAATTCATTTTCTCTGTTTTCGAGAATCTTATCGCCGTCTTTTCTGTTTTGCATAAGCATTTCAGAGCTTATCATCTCTGTTGTCAAAAGGCTGTCTTTAGAGAATCTTCTTATTAACTGTCGGTAGGGCAAATCCGTAATACCGGCCATAGGGGCAAGCATTACAGGACTTTTTAGCAAAACATTACCGATTTTTATCTGAAATTCTTTGTTATTTTTTTGAAGCGGCCGGTTTTGTTGTTGTGTTTGATACAGGTTTGTCATAGGCTTTCAGTTCCTGTATTCTCTTTTGAGAATATCTGGTGTAGTCATTTGTTTCGGCAACCTTTTTGGTTTCTGCCAGATACTTTTTGTAATAGGTAAGAGCGTTTGAATATTGAGCCAGATAATCATAGTCAATCGCAATCGAGTAGTTTGTGATTGTCAGTTTGGGATTATATTGCAGCGCCTTTTTATAATCGTTTATAGCCTGCTGGTATTTCTTTTGAGCATCATATATCGTCGCTCTGTAGTAATAAGCATCCGCATTTTGCGAATCAGCTTTTATAACGCCGTTCAATACGCTTAATGCTTCTGAATACTGTTGTTTTTCTATCATAGCCAGAGCCTTGTCCATCTGGGCTGTGGATTCCTGCTCTATTACATAAGCCAGCAAATCCTTTGTTGACTTATGAGCGGGATTTAGTGCCAGCGCTTTTTTAGCATAAGCTTTTGCATTGGCATAATCATTGTCGTTTGCATAAGCCAGAGCTGTAAAGTATGCTGTTTCAATATTTTTCGGGTCCAGCTGCAAAGATTTTGCATAAGACTGCGCTGCCATTTTGTTATTTCCCATTGCCTGATAGCAGGCGCCTATGCCCAGTAAAGCTTCCGGAGTCATAGGTACAATCTTGTTATAAACATTGATAGCTTCTTGATATTTTTTTTCTGAATACAGTCTGGACGCATCGTTGTATAAAAGCGATACTGTTTCTGCATCAATAGAAGCCAGCTGTTTTTTTATGGTTTGATTTTCAGGAAACAATCCCTGAGCATCACTCAGAATAGCACGGGCTTTATCATAGCTGCTCTGCTGCATATAGGCCTGTGCAAGGTTTATGTATGCGTTTTCATTTTTCGGGGCAAGTTTTATTACCTGATTGTAATAAGGAATCGCGTCTGCAATCCTGTTTGCCTTATGAAGTTCATACGCGTAATTATACAAAAGACCGGCGTTTTTAGGTTCTTCTGTTATCTGCTGTTTTAGATAAGCAAGTCTTTCTTCAGGCGTCATTGTTGTTTCGTACATATTGTACAGTTCGTTTTTAATATCCTGATTAGAAGGATCAAGATTTAGTGCGAGTTTGTAGTTTTCAATAGCCGCGTCTTTTTTGCCCATAGCCTTGTAGCATTGTGCTTTGTAAAGGTAAGCGAGCATAAAATTCGGATTAAAATTTGTTATTGTATCATAGGCTTCTATTGCAGTTTCATAGTCTTTTTGTTCCTGATACAAAGTCCCCATATTCAGTCTGGTGTTTGTATTTGACGGATTAATAGACTCGGCTTTTCTATATTCAGCAAGCGCGCCTTGATAATCCTTTTTCTTTTGCAAAACAGCACCGAGGTTTGCATGCGCCTCAGCGTCCTGCGGATTGTCCGAAACTTTTTGGCGCCAGATGTTTTCTAATGACATAAGTATATCATCATTGCCGCCGGTTTTAGAAAGCGCAAGATTGTATTCTTCTGCAGCGAGATCTATTTTGCCTACTCTTTCATAAGCACCGGCAAGTTTTAAATGCAGATTGCTGTTTTTGTTGTCCAGAGCAATAGCCTCTTTTAAATTATCTATAGCCTGTGTGTTGAGATCGAGTATATAGTAAATCTCACCTATGTTAGCGAGGGCATCTTTTCTGCAGTTTGTATCATTTACAGCTTTTTGAAACTCTGTCATAGCCGCAGCAAACTCACCCTGTGCTCTGAGCGAGCGTCCCATTGTAAGATGGCCTTTTGGCGTCTGGTCAGCGTTTATAGCATTGAGAATAGTAGAAAGATTGTCCTCCATTGTATTTATGTCAGCAACATATTTTGCCTCGGCCGGTTCGTTGTTATAATACTTCATGTAAAAAATTGCAGAACGCAGGTCATTTGCGGCTTTGTTATAGTCCATAGCCTTGTTATTATAATACTGTGCTCTTTCGAGATACGTATTCACAAGCTGTATACGGGCGGATTTGTCCGTAGGATTTTCTCTTAATGCTTTTCGAAACTCCGTCACCGCCTCTGAATATTTGTCAGCTTTTAAAAAGTTTAAACCGTTGTTGTAATATATAGACCCCTGAGGCGAATAGTTTGTGTTGTCATAATTTACGTTCACAACATTTTCCTGCGCAAAAACAGAAGGCGTGTTCATTATCGCAAGTAAAAAAAGTACTGTTAAGATTTTTTTCCTTCCTGCCAGTTTATGCATAGTGCCGCCTTTCTATTTTTGATGGACAAAATATGTATATATTATAAGCCAAATTAAAAAAAAGGGTAAATATAGCTTATTTACGTTACAAAATATTACCAGTTGTATTGCGTAAAAAAAATTACCATGTATGATAATAATGTCAGAAAAGTTACCCGACAATTTAATATACGTCCGGCGGATATATTCCAGCCTCATTTTTGTTGTTAAATTGTCTTAATAATTTACCCAGAATGTTAACAATTACACTAAGGAAAGGTAATAAAGTGGAAGAAAAAGAAATTCAAGAAGTTGAAGCAGTTGAAACAGAACAAACTGCAGAAGTTGCCCAAACAGCAGAAACTGTTGAAGCAGCTGTAGAAACAACAGAAGAAAAACCTGCTCCTGCTAAAAAAGGCAGAGGCCAGTCAAAAGGCAAAGGCAGAAAAAAAGTAGAAACTGTTGAAAACGCTCCCCAATCCGAATGGAAAGAAAGAGTTGTTCAAATCAGCCGTGTAACAAAAGTTGTTAAGGGCGGTAAAAAATTGAGCTTCAGAGCTATCGTTATCGTAGGCAACGGCAAAGGTCAGGTAGGCGTAGGCTGTGCAAAAGCTTCTGAAGTTATCATAGCTATTCAAAAAGCTATTGCTGAAGGCAGAAAAAACCTCATTACAGTACCTATTTTCAAAACAACTATTCCTCACCCTATTACAGGCCGTTCAGGAGCAGGTGCTGTTATGTTGAAACCGGCTTCTCAAGGTACAGGTGTTATCGCAGGCGGTGCTGTTCGTGCAGTATTAGAGCTTGCCGGTATCGAAAACATCCTGAGCAAATCTTTAGGTTCAAAATCTCCGCTTAACGCTGCTAACGCTACAATGGAAGCTTTGAAAAACCTGAGATCCTTCAACGATGTAGCTAAAGTTAGAGGTTTGACTCTTAATCAAATGCTCAACGCATAATGTGTAAGTTTTAATCAGAACAAATAAGAAAAGGAAATAATAAAAATGGCTAAAGATAAATTAGAAAAAGTTTCGATTAAACTTACAAGAAGTTTAATCGGCTCAACAAAAGACCAGATTAAGGTTGTTAGAGCACTCGGTTTAAAAAAGACTAACGATGTTGTTGAACACTTTGCAAGCCCTACTATCATGGGTATGGTTAACAAAGTTCCGCATCTCGTACAGGTTATAAAATAGCCTGTCATTCTGAACCTGTTTCAGAATCTCCGGCGAGGCCGGTTAAAATTTGGAAATATAAATAAAGAAGGACATTATAAAAATGGCAGAAAGAATAACATTAGAAGACTTAAGACCTGCTGAAGGCGCTACTCACAGAACAAAAAGAGTAGGCAGAGGCAGATCATCAGGTCGCGGTAAAACATCTTGCCGCGGTCATAACGGTGAAGGACAGCGTTCCGGCAGCTCTCAAAAGAGAGGTTTTGAAGGAGGTCAGATGCCTTCTTACAGACAAATGCCGAAATTAAAAGGCTTTACAAACTTTACAGCTCTTAACTGTGCACAAATCAACGTTAAAGATATCGAAAAATTAGACGCAGCAGAAATTGATTTGACATGGTTAATCCAAAACGGCAAAGCTCACCCGAGCTCAGAAGTATTAAGAGTACTCGGCAACGGTGAAATCTCTAAAGCCGTAACTGTTAAAGCCAGATACTTCACTCCGTCGGCAAAAGAAAAAATTGAAAAAGCAGGCGGAAAGGCTGAACTGGTTTAAAAAAGTTGAAACTGCAAGCCGATACATACGGCTTGCAGTTAACTTATATCTCCGTTCTGATGGTTTGGGGAAAATTAGTCAGACGGGGAAGTGAAGAGGGCAATGTTTTAAGATTGTAAAAAATCCAAAATCCCTCTATTAAAAGAAATATGGAGAAAAAATAAATGCAAAATGCAAGAATGAAGCCCCCGTCAATGGATGATGTGGTTTCTATGTTTCAGGCTTCAGGGCTGAAGTCAAAATTAATATTTACTTTTGCAATGATTGTAATTTTCAGACTTGGTGTTGCACTTCCTTTATATGGTATCGATAACGAAGTTTTTTCTAAAATTGCACAGGGGAACAACATAATCGGTTTTATTGATTTGTTCTCAGGCGGTGCTCTGGCTAACGTATCAATACTCGCTTTAGGTATCGGGCCTTATATCACCGCGTCAATTATCATGCAGCTTTTAACGGTAATCATTCCTCATCTTGAACAGCTGCAAAAAGAAGAAGGCGAAGCAGGCCGAAGAAAAATTTCACAATACACAAGATATTTCACGGTATTTATATCTTTCTTTCAGGCTTGTATTTTCCTTTTATATCTTTTGCATCAGGCACCCGCAGCAATTTTGCCGGGGGTATCTCACATTGCGTTCTTTATAGGGTCTGCTATTATCCTTACAGCAGGTTCTGTATTTGTAATGTGGCTGGCTGAACTGATGACAGAAAGAGGTATCGGCAACGGCGGTTCTATGCTGATTTTTGTCGGTATCATTTCTAGAATACCGTTTTACTTTGAAAAAACAGGCCAGCTTGTTGCAAACGACACCTCATTGCAGTTGTCGCTGCTTGTTTTAATGGCAATTTTCTTTGCAACAATGGTTTTGATTGTAATTATGCAAGAAGCAATCAGAAAGGTGCTTATTGTTAACCCGAAACGTCAGGTAGGCAACAAAGTATACGGCGGCGTAAACACTTACATTCCGTTCAAAATGAATCCGGGCGGTGTTATGCCTATTATCTTTGCGATAGCTATTTTGTTATTCCCGACTACGGTAATAAGCATTATCGGTCAGGCCAATTTACCGGCCGGTGCACTCAAAGATACTATCACATGGCTGGCTAACTTCCTGAATCCTTCAGGATGGGTTCATTATGTATTGTATTTCTTATTGATTGTATTCTTAACTTTCTTTTACGCTTCTATTATGCCTAATATGCAGCCGAAAGAAATCGCAAACAATCTGAAAAAATACGGTTCTTCAATCCCCGGCATAAAACCCGGAAAACCTACAGCAGAAGCTCTCGATAAAATTATTTCCAGACTTACTCTGTTAGGTGCGCTTTGTTTGGGTGTGGTTGCACTCATTCCATCAGGTGCTTCTTATATCACGAACATCACAACACTTCAGGGTATCGGTGCTACGTCCTTAATCATCATGGTCGGTGTTGCTCTCGACTTCATTAACCAGATTAAGACACAGCTCCTCGCTAGAAATTACGAAAGCTTCCTGAAAGAACCAAATAAATAAAAATCATTCTAAAATACAAAAACCCTCTTGAAATTCTTCAAGGGGGTTTTTAATATAATATAAAAAGTAAACACACATAAGAGGGAATATATGGAAAGCTTGTTTTTTGATACCGGTATTATAGGCGGCGGGCCTGCGGGCTATAGCGCGGCGATACGTGCAGCACAAAAAGGGCTTTCTGTTGTGTTGTTTGAAAAAAAAGCAATGGGCGGTGTTTGCCTTAACAGGGGATGTATCCCGACAAAAACTATTTTGCACTGCACTGAATTGTACAAAAGTCTGAAAAAATCGCAGAAGTTCGGTATAAATGCTGGCGAAATATCTTATGACTATGAAAAAATTTTTCAGCGTAAAAACGAAATCGTCGAAAAATTACAAAAATCTTTGACAAAACTCGTACAAAGCTATGGAGTAGAGATCATTTCCGCAGAAGCAAAACTGGCTGCAGCCGATAAGATTGAGGCTAACAAAAATATTTATACCTGCAAAAATATCATACTTTCAACAGGTTCAAAACCAGCACAAATCAAGGGGATTGAAACTGACGGAGAATTTATCTTAAACTCTGACGACATTTTAAACCTTCAAAATCCGCCTCAAAGTCTTTTGATTATAGGCTCAGGAGCCATAGGGGTCGAGTGGGCAAGGATTTTCAGTGCGCTTGATAAAGAAGTTACTGTAATAGAAGCTGCCGACAGACTTTTGCCTTCGGCTGATGCAGATATTTCAAGAAGGCTGGAAAGACTGTTTAAAAAATCGAAAATAAAATATTTTACGGCGACAAAGGTTGAAACCATAGAAAATAGGACAGTTACACTCTCAAATTCTCAGGTTTTAACGCCGGATATTGTTCTTTGCGCAGCAGGACGTGAGCCTGTTATACCGCAGGGGCTGGACTTTGAAATGGACGGACGCTTTGTTAAGGTAAATGAAAATTTTCAGACAAATTTTAAAAATATCTATGCTGTCGGTGATATAAACGGCAGGCTGCAACTTGCTCACAGTGCGCTGCATCAGGCTCTGGGGGTTGTGGATTATATTACAGAAGGAAAAGAGATACACTTTAAAAAAGACCATGTTCCGTCAGTAATTTATGGAAGCCCTGAAATTGCGTGGGTAGGAAAAAGCGAGGAAATGTTAAAAGGGATGGATTATAAGGTATCGAATTTTCCTGTGTCCGCTCTTGGCAAGGCTTTTGCCGATGATGAGATTGACGGTTTTGTTAAAGTGCTGTCGGTTGATGACAGAATTGCAGGGGCGCATATTGTGTGCAGCGAGGCCTCATCTTTGATTCATCAGTTTGCGTTGATGATTGATAACAACTTGAAAACAAATGATATTCTGAACACGGTTTTTGCGCATCCGACATATTCCGAGGCTGTTTTTGAATCAATTCTGGGGCTGGATAATTTGAGTCTAAGCCTGCCGCGCTCTTAAGAATGATGATATTTTTTCAGCCGGAAGTTTCATTTCAAATTCAGATACTGCGCTTCTACAACAACTAAT
>CALVAT010000025.1 GCA_944325565.1 Candidatus Gastranaerophilales bacterium | reverse complement strand
TTAAATCAACACAGCTCTGAGTGCTAAAAGATCTTCGTATGCAGCGCCGGCCTCGGCAAGTTCCTCTGCCGTTATACCGAACAGACTAATAACATCTTTTGTCTGTCCCCCGAGATTGTTTGCCTTAATATTTTTTATAACAAACTTAACAGCGTCCTCACGCGAACAACAGGAAGGCAACGCTCCCATTGCGGTACCAGAATTAACACAGCTTTGAAAATTTCTTTTTTTTGCCTTACCCATATCCTAATCTTTGTTCTTGCTCGCCATAAAGCTTAATAACAGCATTATAACAGAAATTAAAATTGCATAAATAAAGAATTTTAAAGATGTTCCAACAATAAAACTTGCTATCGCACCCGATATAACAGCTACAGAAGAAAGAATCAACACTGTCTGATTTTGAGAAAACCCTCTATGTAAAAGTTTGTGATGAAGGTGCTCCGCGTCAGGTGTAAACGGAGATACACCTTTGGCTATTCTTCTGAGAGAAGAAAATGTTATATCGATAATAGGAACAGAAAGAATGAAAAACGGAACAAACATAGTCAATTCCGGTGATTTCATTACTCCGGTTATGGAAAGTGTCGCAAGCAAAAATCCCGCAAACAACGAACCTGAATCCCCCATAAATATCTTTGCAGGGTGAAAGTTATAGGTCAAAAACGCCAGCATAGATCCAGCAAGTATAAATGCAATTAATGCGCTTATTCCGTTAGAAGGAGTCATTGCAACAGCGATTAATCCCAGTGTTACTGAACTTATTGTAACAATAGATCCAGCAAGACCATCTACACCGTCAATAAAGTTCAATGCGTTAGATATTCCGACTATCCACAAAACAGTAACAATATATGAAACAATAAGCCCGAGCTGCAGAGGATCTCCCAGCGGATTATAAATAGTATCAACTCTTATACCGAGCAAAAATACAATAGACGCAATCGCTATCTGTATCATTAGTTTAAACTTTGCATTCAGACCGTAAATATCATCAATAAGCCCGAGCAAAAACATTAATGACCCGCCCAGCAGAATACCGGACAATAGTTTGCCATACGGGTAATAACTGAGTATAACCAGCAATAAAAAGGAAAGCATGGAACTTGACCATATTGCAATTCCGCCGAGCCTTGCAATAGCGCCATGGTGAATTTTTCTTTCATTAGGCTTATCCACAAGATTGTTTTTCTTTGCAAACCAGATGACATAAGGCATTATAAAAAAGCCTAATAAATATGCCATTATCATTCCGAGGATATGTGCGTCTGTAAGTTTAAGCGAAAACATTATACTCTCATTCCTTCATATAACGGGTATTTTTTGCATAATTTAAGCGAACGCTCTCTGAGGTTTTGAAGAGCGATTTCATTATCAGAAGCAATAACAGCAGAAGCAATAATTTTAGCAACTTCAACCATATCGTCTTCTTTAAATCCTCTTGTTGTTACTGCTGCCGCACCGAGTCTTACACCGCTCGTCACAAAAGGACTCTGCGGGTCGTTCGGAACTGTGTTTTTGTTAGCGGTAATACCTACTGTTTCAAGAACATTGGCAATATCTTTACCCGTTTTATTAAATTTTCTTAAATCTAAAGTCATAAGGTGATTTTCAGTGCATCCGCCGACAATATCCATCCCCTCATCCATTAATCCGTTAGCAAGAGCCTTTGCGTTTTTAACAATTTGCGCGGCGTATTCTTTAAACGACGGGTCTAATGCTTCTTTAAGAGCAATTGCCTTGCCTGCAATAATATGTTCCAACGGACCACCCTGCATTCCAGGGAATACAGCCTTATCAATTCCAGCTGCATGCTCTGCGTCACACATAATAATACCGCCTCTAGGCCCTCTCAAAGTTTTGTGAGTAGTCGTTGTAACAAAATGAGCATAACCCGCCGGTGATGGGTGAACTCCGCCTGCAACAAGTGCAGCAATATGTGCTATATCAGCCATTAAATAAGCGCCAACTGAATCTGCAATTTCTCTAAATCTTTTAAAATCAATAATTTTAGAATAGTTGCTTGCACCGGCAATAATAAGCTTAGGTTTATGTTCCTTTGCGAGTTTTTCAACCTCATCATAGTTTATCACGCCGTTCTCGTCGACTCCGTAGCTTACAATATTATAGTTTATACCTGAAAAATTAACCGGTGAACCGTGGCTAAGGTGTCCGCCGTTAGACAAATCCATACCCATAACTGTATCGCCTATCTTCAAGGCATACATAAATACAGCCATATTTGCCTGTGCTCCGCTGTGAGGCTGTACATTTGCATGATCCATTTTAAAGAGTTCGCATGCTCTTTTTTGAGCCAATTCTTCTATCACATCTACGTTTTCACAGCCATTATAAAATCTTTTATGAGGTTTACCTTCTGCGTATTTATTTGTCAGAACTGATCCGCATGCAGCCATTACAGCTGGCGATGTAAAGTTTTCGCTTGCAATAAGCTCGATTGTGTTTTGCTGTCTGTGCAGTTCTTTTTCTATTGCCTGTGCAACATCAGGATCAACTTTTCTTATAACATCCAATTCCATCATAAACCTCCCTAATCTGATTATTTTAATTTTACATCAGCAAAGAATAAAATCAAAATATTTCATATAGTAAGATTTATTCACAATTTAACCGCCCGTAAAAAGAAACACATATCAGAATATACTCTAAATTTATGAGCAAATCATAGAGTTAATTGTATCTTTTTCAAGAAAATTAGTTTCTTCTACAACAAAATGAGGCGTATAGTCTTTTAATACAAGCATTTTGTTAATTTCGGTACTCAAACCTGCAAAAGAAAGCGCTATCTGTGACGGCTTTTTCGAATTTCTTTCATTAATAAAACCTAACACGGTATCCAGAATTTCCAGAAGCATAGCCCTGTTTATATGCGCAAACTCATAATCTTCAAAAATTTCCATCAAAAACGGGTATGAATCCGTTGCGTTAAGAGCATTTATTGTTTTGATTTTTTTTCTGATTTCTTCATCCTGCAAATCAGCAAACGTAATTCTCAAATAATACATAGAGTATCTAAAGATATTTTTGATGATAATTTCACGCTGCTGAAATTTTGTTATTTCCTGATAAAAATCTATGAACTCCTTTAAAAGATTTTCTTTTTTAGGAATAACAGCACTTTTTTGGATGGTCAGGTAGTCAATCAAAAACATTTCAAAAAGATTTTTAGACAACTTTTCAGATGCGTCGATGAAAAGATCCTCCATCTCAAGCCAGTAAGTATTGTAAAGACTCATCAAACCGTTATTTTTCAGGTCGGAAAAGATAAATCTTCTGACTTTAGAGACCTCGCTTAATTCATTAAATTTATCACTCAATGCAACCATGCCTGCATTATAGAGCATGCTTTTATAGGAATGCAAATTTTGTAACAAAAAGTTTATAAACAAAAAGAAATACAGATATTCCAGCATTTTTAGAACTATTGAATAACAAAAAACTGTCATTCTGAGCGTAGCGAAGAATCTATAACAATCCTAAATTACACTTCAAACAGCTTATGAAGCCTGTAGCGGATATCTTCTTCATCGAGCTCTTCTGTTAAAATATTGTAATCAAGAGCCTTTTGAAAGTATTTAGCGGCAGTTGTGTTTTCTTTAAGGATTGCATAAGAGCGTCCGAGATTAAAATAAGCGAGAGCATAAGCTTTATTGCCTTCAACAGCTTTGTCAAAAAGTCTTATTGCTTCGTTTACATTGCCTATATCATCAAGATAAATAACCCCGAGGTTATTGTATGCGATAGCATACTCGGGATTAAGTGCGATAGCCTTGTTATAGGCGACAATTGCTTCTTCTATGTAATCTCTTTCCCACAGAGCCATACCGCATTTGCAATAGGATTTTGCATTATCAGGATTAATTTTTATAGCGTCGCAATAGGCCTTGATTGCGTTATCATATTCTTCTATTGAAAAATATACATCCCCTATAGCAAGATGGCTTTCTTCAGAATCCGGGTTCAAAACAGCAGCTGTTTGATAAAGAACAATAGCTGCTTCATGATTGTTTTTTATTTCAAGATAAACAGAGCCAAGCGCCTGACAAACAATAGATGTCCAATACGGGTCAGGATTTATGTTAATTGCTGTCTGATAGTGTTCTATGGCGTCATCATACTGTTCAAGCTGAACAAGTGCAAAAGCCATGCTGTTATGGTAAAACGGATTGTTATCATCGCGTTCCAATGCCATTGCAAAAGCGTTAACAGCTGGAAGACTTTCATTTTTTTGCAAATACAAATGTCCAAGCTCGTAATAAATTTTGTCGTTGTCCGGTTCAATTTCCAGAAGCTTTGTATAACAGTCAATAGCCTCGTCATATTCCTGAGGAAAATGAGTCTGAACAAGGGTTGCCATTTTCACAAGAGCATCTCTGTCATACGGATTGGACTCGAGCACTTTTCTGTATGCATCAAGTGCAATTTCGGGAGCATGCTCTTTGATGCAAATATCACCGATTTTGTTGTAAAAATATTCGTCACGCCCCGTGTTGATTGCAGCGGAATCGTATGTTGCAACGGCAAGCGTTGAGTTTTTAATCTTTTCCAAAAATCCGCCGTAGGTTTTGTAAATAAACACAAGCGCATCATCGGTAACGTTTTTGTACAGCATTCTCAAAGACGGCAAATCCCACAATACAGTTAAACAACCCGAGCATGCATAATAAACCATTCTTATAAAATCAACAAAAGACGGTTTTACATTGTTGATTTTTTCATAAAGCATGGAAGCCAGAATCAATCTCGGACGTGCAGAGTTAATGGGGTTAATTTTAATCGCGTCTTTAAATTCTTTTTCTGCCTCTTCAAAATCGCGTGCCAACTTCAAAAAATAGCCCGTATAAAGGTGGGCATTAGGGTTGTCCGGTGCAATATCCACAGCAATTTTACATTGTTCGATAGCAGAATCCAATGATATCTGGCCATTTTCAAACATAAGACTTGCCAGACGATAGTAGGTTTCAGGAATCTGCGGGTTAAGCTTTATTGCCTGAATATAATAATGCACAGCGTTTTCCAAATCGGCGCTGTTGCTCCTTAACAAATATTTTTCGTGGTAAATTCTCGCTTTTTCAAGCGTATTTAACACATTCAGTTTTTTCTCTTTATCCTTCGTAATATCGGTATCTTCTATGCTACCGGATTTCTTTTGCTCTAGCATGCCTACCTCAGTCTTATGTCTATATAGACGTCGATAGAAATTTTTTAAAATTTAATTATTTATAAAGAAATCCTCCACATATACCAAATTTTTAAAAGGTTAATATTTTTTCATAATATTTTGGATTGCAGACTCTGCAGTATCCAAAATTTCATACAACTGCGGTTTGGTAAACGGGTTGCCCTCTGCTGTTGTTTGGAACTCTATGATTTTGCCGCTTTTGGTCATAACGACATTTGAATCGACCTGCGCGTGAGAATCTTCAGCATAATCCAAATCAAGCTTAACCTCACCGTCAAACAAACCGACAGACACAGCTGCAATAGGCTCGAGTATGGGGTTTTCCTTAACTATGCCCTGTTCGAGAAGTTTTTTAAACGCCTCTTCCAAAACAATATATCCGCCGCAAATACTTGCACAGCGTGTTCCGCCGTCAGCCTGTATAACGTCCGCATCTATAGTAATCGTAAGCCCTGTCATTTTTTCTAAATCAACGCATGAGCGCAGGCTTCTGCCGATAAGCCGTTGAATCTCCTGTGTACGTCCCGAAATTTTTGTTCTTTCTCTCTGACAGCGTGTATGCGTAGAAGTCGGCAGCAGAGAATATTCTGCAGTAATCCAACCTCTTGGGTCATCTTTTTCCATCCATTTCGGCGCTTTTTCTTCAGCGGTTGCAGTAACAATAACTTTTGTATCGCCAAATTCGACAAGCACGGAGCTTAGCGCATGCTTTGTATAATCCCTTGTAAACTTTATCGGTCTTAATTCTTTATTACCCCTGTTGTTATAACGCTCAGACACTTTTATCTCCTTTTTTATATTATCTTTTTGTGTTAATTTAATTTTATCAAATTAGTTTAAAGCGGGATAGATTATGACAAAATTTTACTTAACTACGGCAATTGACTATGTAAACGGCGCACCGCATATCGGCCACGCTTATGAAAAAATACAAACCGACGTTCTTGCACGCCACTTCCGTCAAAGATACGACGACGTATTCTTCTTAACGGGAACTGACGAGCACGGTATAAAAATACAAAAGACCTCGGCATCTATGGGTATTACCCCTAAAGAACTCTGCGACCTTAACGCAAACAAATTCAAAGAATGCTGGGCAGGGCTTGATATTTCTTACAACAAGTTTATCCGCACCACAGACGAAGAACATGAAAAAACAGTACAAAAAATCTTTAAAAAACTGCAGGATAACGGAGATATTTACAAGCACTCCTACACTGGCTTGTACTGCTCTGGATGCGAATCCTTTTTAAATCCCCGTGACCTGACAGAAGACGGACTTTGTCCCGACCACCTTAAAAAGCCCGAAGAAGTTAAAGAGGAAAACTACTTCTTCAAACTTTCAAAATACAAAGATAAAATTATTGAACACATAAAAAAGAATCCCGAGTTTATTCAGCCTGATTTCAGAGCAAATGAGGTAATCAATCAGCTTGAGCACATTGAAGACATTTCGGTTTCCCGTTCAAAAGAATCAGTAAGCTGGGGAATTCCTGTTCTCGGCGACGAATCTCAGGTCATTTACGTATGGATTGACGCATTGTCAAACTACATCACGGCATTGGGCTATGACCCCGAAACACCTTCCGATATGTTCAAAAAATACTGGCCTGCCGATGTACAGGTAATAGGCAAAGATATTCTTAAATTCCACGCAATATACTGGCCCGCTTTCTTGTTGGCGTTGGATATTCCTCTGCCCAAAACAATCCTCGCGCACGGTTGGATTACAATAGACCAGACAAAAATGAGCAAGTCTTTAGGCAACGTCATTGCCCCCAAAGACGTAATGGATGCTTTCGAACTCGCTCATCCCGATGCTTTCAGATACTTTATGATGGTAACTGCACCTACGGGACGCGACGGAAACTATTCCGACCTTGATTTTAAAGAAAGAGTAAACGCTGACCTTGCCAACAACATAGGCAACCTGCTCAACAGAACTCTTAACATGCAGGTTAAATACTTTGACGGTGAAATCAAAAGAGAATTTATCACCTCTGCCGACACCGAAATTGCAAAAGAAGCAATGAAAACCGTTGAAGCGGTAAAAGCAAGATTCGACAAATACGAAGTAGCCGAAGCGGCGCAGGAGATTGTCAACTTCGCCAACACGGTTAACAAATATGTTAACGACACTGCGCCGTGGGGACTGGCAAAAGAAGGCAAAATGCAGGAATGTGCTCAAGTTCTGTACACGGTATTAGAGTCCATGAGATTTATTGCGACGCTGCTTGCGCCGTATTGTCCAAACATTGCCCAAGATGTATACAGCCAGTTAAATCTTGAAACTGACCCTTGCTCGGTAATGCTTGATAGCCTCAAATGGGGCGAGATTCCCGCAGGAGTGATTACGGAAAAATCAAAAATAAAACCGGTATTTTTAAGGTTGGATTCCGAAATCGCAGGGGCGTCCAAAAAAGCATAAAAACATTATAAAAAGGGGACTTTAAAAGTTCCCTTTTTATTTACAAAACAGCTAAAAGCCTATAAAAAATTTACTTACAAGCTCTGTTCAATGTCAGTTATTTTCCCGTCTTTAACAAGCCGTAATTTTCCGTTTTCAAAGACATAAGCATTTCTGATATTCGGATTGTGCGAGAATATCTTTGCAGAAAAGTCTTTTTCTTTATTATTTTTGTTAAAAATAGACATTATTACATAAGGATCAATAAATCTGCCGTTTTGCTCAAACCTGCGAACGGAACGTTCCGCAGAGATGTCTTTCGGGGTAGTAATATGTATAAAATCAATATCGTAACCGTATTTTTTTGCAGCTCGGATAATTTTGTTAATACTTACGGAGCTTCCAGTTGTTTGATAAATAAGGTTTTTCCCCTGTTCAAAAACCATCTGAAGAATTTCGGTCTTTAATATATGTCCCGACACTTCGTGCACCAAATCCGCATTTTCACCGTTTTTATAAACCTCTTTAAACATAGCTTTTATATCGTCAGAATCAGGCGTATAATATGCGGTTTTATCTTTTTGAAGAATAGCGTTTATTACGGTTGATTTCCCAGCACCGGGCAGTCCGTCCGCTATAATCATTCTTTTTTGAGCTTTAATATTTCCGAGTTTTTCTTTTTCTGTTTTTAAAATATCTTCAAAAACTTTTTTATAATAAGTGGAACCGATTTCGACCGGCGTTTTAAAAAGTTTGTTATACCTTATTTCAAGATATTTATCCGTATCAAAAGGTGTAATTTTTATTTTGTTAAGAGCAAAATAGTTTAAATCACTTTCAGGAATCAGACCAGCATTCTCCATACAAATTTTTATCAAATCATCATTTGATATTGCTCCCTGTTTCAGGCAATTAACAAGCATATTTTTAGGTAATTTTATATTCGGCTCGTAAAAATTGTCCTTGCCCGTGTACATAGCATAAAAGTTGTGTTTGTAGGCTTTTAAATAAAGCCGTTTTATATAATCAATACTCTCCTGTATAGTGTCCAGAGCATACAGGTTTTCGTGTTCGGATACGCGCAAGTTTGTATCTGTTGCTTTTGGGATAGGAAACGGTTTTGATTTGAACGGATTGAGTCTTTTAAAAATATTTGTTTCTCTAAGCTGCTCTTTATCAAAATCCACTTCCGATTTAAATCTCGGGTCCTGCTTAAATTTGTTGTCAAAGACGAATTTGTGCACCTTACGTCCGTTTTGAGTCACCGAAGTAACAACATAACGGTCACCGTACTTTTTTATTTCCATTTCGTCAATATCCTTGGCAAAGAGTTTTTCAACAGTCTCGAGTCTGTTTTTTAATGCAGCAATATCAGCGTTTTTATCTTTTGCCATTGCAATCAAATCCCCAGCAGGGAGATTGAACTTAAAAAGCCGTATTGCGTTTTGCCTTTCGGTATCGGAAAATTTCGCAAGCTTTAAAATATCGTTCATCCCGTAGTTAAACACCCCGTTGCGGTTTTGTTGACGAGCAAAGGGTTTTATAAATTTCAGCGTATCATCAGAATACAAAGAAATATGTCTCAACTCATCGGGTGAAAATCGGATTAGACCCGTTGAGTCTTTTTCGAAGGCAATCATAAACAGGGATTTTAGTTTTTCCAAAGAAAAAGATTCCAAAACCTTCAAATCCATCAGGTCATATAAAAGAGCGTAATGCTCATGCAGGTTTGCGAATTTATGCAGATATGTACGCTTTGAAGGCGGCACCGCTGCGAAATGTTTTGAAAAAACATCGCGGGGAAAATGCGGAGTCTTTATAAAAAGCGGCTGAAAAGAAGAAACAGCATTTTCCTTTACAGAAGCTATGCCTTTGTAAATTCCTGATTTAAAATTAACCTGTTTATTGTTTTGCGGAGTATTATAAACTTTCATTGCAGTTTGTCAAAAACGCGAAAATAAATAATGTTGCTATTTATGATACAATAATTTTACTATGATAGACATCGAACAAAAACAAAAATTAGAAGAGCTTGCTTTGAAAATCAACAAAGCGAAGGAGTGTCTTTGACCTGTCCGAACTAGAGAAAAAGGTTAAAGAAACAGATACACTGCTCCAGAGCGAAGATATATGGTCAAACCCTCAAAAAGCGTCTAAGTTGTCGCAGGAGCTGAACGAATATAAATCTGAAATCGAGCGGGCGCAAAATTGGGACAAAACTCTTGAGGACTGCAATCTTCTGGTTGAACTTTACGACGAAACCGAAGACGAGTCTTTGTGGGAAGAATTGCAAAACAACATTGAATCCCTTGAAAAAGAACTCAATGACTGGGAAATAAAGATGACGCTTTCTGGCGAGTATGACGCTTACGATGCAATTTTGACGGTCAACGCAGGCGCGGGAGGAACTGACGCACAGGATTGGGCGCAGATGCTATTGAGAATGTATACCCGCTGGGCTGAGTCAAAGGGATGGAAAGTGGAACTTTTGGATAAATCTGACGGTGACGAAGCGGGTATAAAATCAGCAACAATTAAAGTCAGCGGAAAATACGCTTTCGGGCTTGCAAAAGCGGAAAGAGGAGTGCATCGCCTTGTCAGAATATCGCCTTTTAACGCAAACGGAAAACGACAGACGAGCTTTGCCTCGTTAGAGGTCAGCCCTGTTATTGAAGATTTTGAAAAAGTAATAACAATTCCGCCTGAAGATATCGAGGTGGATACAATGCGCTCGGGCGGTGCGGGCGGACAAAACGTTAACAAGGTGGAAACTGCCGTAAGAATCCTGCACAAACCTACAGGTATTGTAATAAAATGTCAGCAGCAGCGCTCACAGCTTCAAAACAAAGAAACTGCAATGCAGATGCTCGCATCAAAACTGTTGGCGATAAGACAGGCTGAACACGACAAAAAGCTTGCGGAGCTTAAAGGTGAAAACTTTGACATAAACTTCGGCTCTCAGATACGCTCATACGTTTTTCACCCGTACAAAATGGTAAAAGACCACAGAACAGGCTACGAAGTCGGCAATGTTGACGCTGTTATGGACGGAGAGCTTGACGGTTTTATTGATGCTTATTTAAAACAGCAAATTTCAAAAACTTAGCGGGGCTGAATCTGCCTTCAAGATTCATTTGTACCACGGCAAGAGTTTTTACGATATCTGCGTATTCTCTGCTTATTTTGTCATATTGAGGCAGGGATACATTGTTTCGAACTATCGGGGTTGTTACATATAAATCCTGCTCGTTATTCGGATCACCGGCTTGATTAAAACCGGATTGATTATTCATATTTTCCATTTTTCACACACTAAATTATTACTACCTTGTATATATAAAAACATTTTAGTTAACAAAATTGCCATAGATATTAAAAAAGTTTACAATAAAGGTACAGATATGCTAAACACAATGGATATACAGATACAATACTTGCTCTGGCTGCAACATCTACGTGAGGTTACTCACGGAATATTTGATAACTTCTTTCTAGGAGTTACGTGGTTTGGAGAACTAATGATTCCCATTGCTATAATATCCATAATATACTGGGGGATAAACAAACGTGCCGGACAAATTATACTGTTTGCCTACGGCATAACACTTTATGTTAATGTATTTTTAAAAATGACAGCCTGTATAAAACGCCCTTGGCTATTAGAGCCGTCTATAAAACCTATTGAAAGTGCTTTGCCGGCTGCAGACGGATACTCCTTCCCGAGCGGTCATACAGCAGGGGCAGTTGCTGTATGGGGAAGTATTGCTTTTAACTGGTGGAAAAACAGATTAATCAGATACTCGATGATTGCGATAATACTTCTTGTTGCCTTCTCTCGAAACTACATAGGTGTACATACACCGCAGGATGTAATTGTTTCAATAATAGCCGGTATATTTATAATTCTAGGGGCTAATGCTTTGTTAAAGATAACAGATAAAAAAGCAAATGCAGATATTGTTTTTTATGCAGCAGCAATGATTCTTACTTTTTTACTCTGCGCTTATTTACAAATAAGATGCAGCTGCCAGATGCAAAGTTATAATCCATTGATTGATAATGTCAATCCTCTTGCAATGAAACACAGTGTTTACTCTAAAATTGCGTTTTTAGTCGGGATATTTACCGGCTGGATTATAGAAAAGCGTTTTGTAAACTATAAGATACCAGAGGGATACAGCCGCAAAAAAGCAGCTGCAATAATCGCGGGAATAGCTATTTTGTATTTGATTATGAAGCATCTATGCACGCTACTTATGCTTTTTTCACCGGCTCATATTGCCTATGCCTGGCTGGCCTTAATTTGTGCATTATATGTCACTTTGTTATATCCGTTTTTTTTGAAATATTTATTCAAAGGTTAACAATTGTAAACTATACATTTATACAAAATCTAAAGTTTATAAGAATTATTCCGATATACAATATATGAATGAAGATATTGAGCATTTAATAACGTAGTATAGTAGTGATGGATATGTATGATATCGAACTAGAAGACAAAGAACTAAAGGAAGTAGGACTGGAACTTATGTTCCTGACACCCGAAAAATGCAGCCACGAAGACGGAATAACCGCCGTTGAACTGAGCCGCCACCTTAAAATGCCTCTGGAAACTATCAAAAAAAAGCTTAAAATTCTTTTCGATAAAGGGATTGTTCAAGTAAGAGGGATTAACCCAAAAATCTGGAAGTTCAATGAATACAATTTTCAGAGAATGGACGAAGATGACGAAGTATACAGACTGCTATGCAGTTTTGATGATGTAGATTTTGACAAATACTTTTCTTACTGATGTAAAAATCTTTCCAAAACCTTTTTTGTATCTTCAAAAACACGCTCTATATTGTTGTTTGCATCTATCACTTTAACTCTTTCAGGCTCCTGTTTTGCAATCTCTAAATATCCTTGTCTAACCTTTTTATGGAATTCGATACCAGCAGACTCCATACGGTCTTTTTCATCGCCCACACGTTTTTGAGCAACATCTGTGGCAACATCAAAAACAAAGGTTAAATCCGGCTTTATACTTCCTGTTGCAAGATTGTTAAGATATTTAAGCTGATTGATATCTTCACCTCTGCCATAGCCCTGATATGCTATTGTAGAATCAGTATGTCTGTCACAAATGACTATTTTCCCTTCCGCAACAGCAGGTTTTATAAGATGTTCAATATGCTGAGCCCTGTCTGCAAGGAATAAAAAGGCCTCGCACATCGGCGCAACATCACCGTCATAGTGCAGCAAAAGCTCTCTAATCTTTTGTCCCAATCCTTTAGCACCTGGCTCACGGGTCCAGACAACTTCATAGCCGGAATTTTCTAGATATTCCTGTACAAGCTTTGACTGGGTTGTTTTGCCGCAGCCATCAGCACCTTCAAATGTTATAAAATAGCCCTTTTTCATAATTATATTCTATCAAAGCCTGTATATTGCTGAAGGACCTTAGGTATAAGTATTGTACCGTCTTCCTGCTGGAAGTTTTCAACAATAGCAGCGAAAGTTCTGCCTACGGCCAGACCTGAGCCGTTCATTGTGTAGCAGTAATTAACTTTGCCTGTTTCTTTACTTCTATATTTGAGTCCTGCTCTTCTTGCCTGAAAATCGCCAAACACAGAGCAGCTAGAAATTTCTTTGTAATTATTATAAGAAGGGAGCCAAACCTCGAGGTCATAGCATTTTCTTGCTGAAAAACCGATATCTCCGGAACTCAATTCAACTCTTCTGTACGGAAGCTCGAGCATTTCGAGCATTTCTTCCGCATCACGTGTAAGTTTTTCGTGCTCTTCCGGTGCCTGTTCAGGCGTTGTCAGTTTTACAAGCTCTACTTTGTTGAACTGGTGAACACGTATTAAACCTCTTGTATCTTTACCCGCAGAGCCGGCTTCTCTTCTGAAACAAGGAGTGTATGCAGTCATACATTTTGGCAGGTCGTCTTCAGATAAAATTTCATTACAGTATATGTTAGTAACAGGCACTTCTGCTGTCGGGATAAGGTATAAATCCTCATCAACGCATTTATACATATCTTCTTTAAATTTAGGCAACTGCCCGGTACCCGTCATAGCTGCACCGTTAACAAGCACAGGCGGAAGAATTTCTTCATAGCCATGTTTTGTTGTATGCACATCGAGGAAGAAATTGATAATAGCTCTTTCAAGACGAGCCCCTTTTCCTTTATAGATATAAAAACGAGATTGGGATATTTTCACGCCTCTTTCAAAGTCCACAAGGTCTTTTTCTACTGTTAAATCCCAGTGAGCTTTTTGTTCAAAAGAAGGTTTTACAACTTCTCCGACAACCTTTCTTACAACATTGGCGCTATCGTCGACTCCTATTGGAATAGTTTCGTCAGGCATATTAGGAATACTTAAAAGAAGATTTTTTTGTTTTTCATTTAATTCAACTTCTTTTTCTTCAAGATTTTTTATGTCATCACCCAGTTGACGAACTTCTTCCTGAATAGCATCGGTATTTTCACCATTTTTTTTCATCAAACCTATTTTTTGAGATTCAGACTTTCTTTTTGCTCGCAGTTCATCAGCCTGTGTTTGGACTTTACGTCTTTCAACGTCAATTTCAAGAACCTCATCAATGCTAAGCTCAGGGTTTCTTCTTTTTAAAAGTTCGTTAACTTTGTCAGGATTTTCTCTGATAATTTTAATATCTAACATAAAAAATACACTTCCTCTTTTATCGTACTCGTGCCTTAATTTTATAAAAAAACAATTGAAAAATCCACAAATTTAATTAAAATGAAATATATGAAAAGATTTTTTATACTTACAATCACCCTGTTTATAGCTGTATTGTGTATTAATTATATTGCACCAGTCGCAATAAGTGATACTCATTTAAGAAATTATAAACCAATAAATATAGCCAAAGGCTCATTTTTAAAAGCGATTAACCTGCGAGATATTTCAACATCTACAGTAAAAGTAGGTGACATCCAGTATTTTATCAATCCTGCTGACATTTTTATAGGTACATCAACGGTAATCCCGAAAGATTCAGTATATCTAGGAAGGGTTGAAGAAGTTCTCGAGGCTGTCGAAGGTATTAATGCATCTATGAAAATAAAAGTTTATAAAGTGATTACCCCATCAAAAGATGAATATCTTCTTGATGCCTATGTATACTGGAAGGGTTCTACGACAATAGGCGGAGATTTAGCTCCGGTTGCTTATTATCAAAAAATGCCGCACTACCCTGGAGATTGGAAAAAAGGCGCGTTGCAGCTGGTTCCAACTTCAATAAGAGAACAGGGCAAGCCGACAGTACTTAAGGCTGGAGACGAGATAACTTTCATAATAAACAGCGATATGAGTTTATACAAACCTGTTAATTAATTATCTCTTTCCATGCCCCAAAACAGTTGATATCTTTTTATTTTTTGTTTATAAATATCATTAATAAAAAGGGTTAAAAATCGGGGATATGTCTGAGAGTAAAAGCATAGATTTTAACATAATTGCATCTGAGTGTTTGATTGCACAGGATATTGAAGACGCTCTGACGGTTAAATGCCTAGAAAATCTAAAAAACAAGTTTTCTGAAATTGAACTAATTGCTATATTTAACTATTTTTTAAAAATAGAATACAGAAGTGAAGTACTGTGCTGGCTTATAAGACAGCTGGATAAATACAGAGATTCCTCATCTCTTGCACCGTTAACAGAACTTTTGTTAATGAAAGACCATACCCCGCATGCTGATTACAATAAAGATTATTATACAAATGTACGTGTACTATGCGCAAAAGCAATTTCAAATCTAAAAGACCACTCATCTGTACATTCGCTTATGTACTGCTTAAATGACAAAGATGAAAACTATAAAGTGAGGCTAAGTTGCGCAGATGCACTCGGTCGTCTCGGTGACAGATATGCGGTTACATCTCTTATGAGCGTAGCTTCAGATGAATCAGAAAAATCCGTTTATGTCAGAGAGTCAGCGGCAACAGCACTGGGGCTTATTGGCGATATGAGAGCAGTTGACTCACTCGTAAAAATTCTCGAAACAAAAACAGGAATTATGGACAAGTTTACTTATCTAAAAGAAAAAGCAGTTGAAGCTCTATGCCGTTTAAATCCGAGCGATGACAGAGCTTTTAAAGTTTTAAAAAAATCATTAAACGATGAAAACCCGCAGGTCAGGATAAATACAATCGAAGCACTTATGGACTATGATACAGATGAAGCGCTTGAACTAATACGCGGAATGCTCACAGATAGAGATGATGAGGTTAAACGAAACGCTGTAATTGCGCTTTACAATATCAAAGGCGAAGATGAATTGAATAGAATTATAAACAGTGCACAGTATTGTGATATCTGTAAAGAAGAAGCCAGAACTATATTGAAAGAAGAACAGGATGATTAACCGTAAAAACAAAGCAGTAATACTTCTCTCCGGCGGATTAGATTCGGCTGTTTCTATTGCAGTTGCACAGACAAGAGAGATAAATTTTGAGCTTGCTCTAACCTTTAACTATGGACAAAAAGCATTTGAAAAAGAGTATACAGCATCTAAAAGACTTGCATCGTTTTATAAAATAAACCATAAATATATAAAACTTGACTGGCTAAAGGAAATAACCCACACCTCGCTTGTCAGCGATTCTAAAGTACCTGACATTGATACAAACAGTCTGGATAATAAAGCTATAACAGAAGAAAGCATGAAAAATGTCTGGATACCGAACAGAAACGGGCTATTTATTAATATTGCTGCCGCTTATGCTGATTCTTACGGATATGACTATATCATTATAGGAGCAAACAAAGAAGAAGCGGCAACTTTTTCTGACAACTCTAAAAAGTTTATTGAAGATATGAATGAAGTTTTAAAAACATCAACAAATCATGACATAAAAGTAATTGCGCCTTTGATTAACTATGACAAAAATGAAATCATAAAGAAAGCACTGGAGCTTGAAGTGCCGCTAAATTACATAAACAGCTGCTACAATGCAACAGAAGGTCATTGCGGACAGTGCGAATCTTGCAGCCGTTTGAAAAGAGCTCTTAAAAATAACGGCTGTGATACAATAATAAAAGAACTTTTTAGTTAACACAGGGAAGGTATATGAAATCATTATTTATAGATAAAGAAATAAAATATATTGGCAGCCAGCTTGCGCCACACTGGATTTATAAAAACTTCCATATTTTAGGTGACGCAATTGTTGCATTTACAGGCGAGATGGATGTAAAAATTACTGAAATGGTTGATATCGAAGATGTTATCTCCAATTCGCCAATATACAGCAAAAAAATGGTAAGCTTTATTATTGAACATTTTGGTATAAGCCTCTCCGAGTGTGTCTTAAGACAGAGATTTTTAATATGTATTATTATTGAAGAATTAAGAAAAATTCTTGGCAATAAATTTGAAATAACACGCAACGGCGATGATATTTTTGTGAAAATTGACGGGATTAACAAAAAGCTTTCTGTTTCAATTGCAACAAAATCAATAACATCAGGGCTAATTCATACTGGTTTAAATATTGATCCGACAGGAGCACCCGTTGAAGCGTGCGGATTAACTACCGATTTAGGTATTACGGAAGTTGAAGAATTTGCCCAAAATGTTATGAAACGATATATTGAAGAAAATTCAGAAATTGCAGACGCAGTTTGCAAAGTCAGGGGAGTATAATTTATATGTCAAAATCAAGCAGAGCAAAACAAGCCATAGCCTTATTTTTAGTGACATTCCTTGTTTCACTGATTGTCATAACATATTTTATAAAAAGCATGTCACCGGATGTTGATGTAGAAATTGGTGGCAGCAACGAACAAACAGTTGAACAAGAAGATACAGATAGTGAAGTAAAACAACCTATAGATGACCGTCTGAGATGGATTCAGATGGAAGATAACATGCCAGGTGCATCAAAAAGAGAAGACGGGCAAAACGATGACATAGAATATAAAACAAATGATAAACAGAGCAACAATCAGGACGAAAAGGTAAGAGAATCTCAAGAGCCCTCGGATCCTAATGCACTTGAACCGATTGAATATGCAGATCCTGATTCTGGATTGCAGGAATCAACAAAAACTTCAGCTCCTCCGATTCCAATGCAGACAACACGTTCACAAACAGCAGAAGAACCTTTTAAAATGTCCAAAGTATTTGTCGGTTCATATCCAACAATTGAACAGGCTATACAGGCACAAAACAGGTTAATGAATACCAATATATCAGTAAGCCCGTTTGTAAAAGAAGTGAACGGAAGCTACGTATTGCAGGCCGGCTCCTATGCAAATGCTCATAAGGCAGAAGCAGTCGCAAATGAAATCTCGGCTGCCGGTTTTCCAGCAAGAGTTGTAAAAGAATAATCAAAACACATATAAAAAATCCCTGAAGTTTTTTCTTCAGGGATTTTTTTATTATACAAGCTCAAAGTCACCATGCTTTTTAAGATGTTCTATCAAACCACCCTCGCTAAGGAGTTTTATCATAACATCAGGCAGAGGTGCAAATTTAATTTCTGTATTTTGAGTCAGATTTTTAACAAGACCGGCTTTTAAATCAACCTCAAGCTCATCACCGGCATCAATCTTATCCGTATCGCATTCTATCAATAAAAGTCCGATATTAATTGCATTTCTGTAAAAGATTCTTGCAAAAGATTTGGCAAGAACAGCTGACACTCCTGCTATCTTTATAATCTGCGGGGCATGTTCTCTTGATGACCCCAGCCCGAAATTGTTTCCCGCTACTACAAAGTCACCTTTTTTCATTCTTGAAGCAAAAGTTTCATCAGCGTCTTCAAGAACATGTTTTGCGAATTCATTTAAATCAGAGCGAAGATGAAATAACCTGCCAGGAGCAATATGGTCTGTAGATATATTATCACCGAACTTGAATGCTTTTCCTTTATATTCCATAGTTTTTACTCCGATAAAATTAAATAACTTTCTTACAAATTATAACATTTTAAATAGTAGCTAGCAAAAAAAATATTGTTTTATTATTCTATAAATACTTAGAATAATGGGACAATGATAAACTATGCAAATACAAGCAGTAAAATTTTGTAATGTTAATAATAATATAAAAAACAATAAACACAAGATCAAGAAACAAGCAGTAAATTCTGCAGGATATACGAGTGTGCCATTATTAGCATACAAGGATTTTAATTTGAATTTTAAAGCACGACTAAATCGTACACCTGAAAATTTTTACGAACAGAAGTTTAATATAGATAATATGCCTGAGACAGCCAAAAAATATCTTTTTGAAGATTTTGACGAAAGACACCATATGCCACCGGCTCAATTGCAAAGGGAAGCTTTTGAATATTTGAAAATAGCAGACAGTGTACAGGATATAAAAGATATGTATCCAAATGAACCATTATTTAAACATTTAAGAGAAGTAAAAGATACAAGACCTTCAACTGGTATACTACTGCTTTTAAAATGGGATTCCCAAACCTCACAGACTCCAATTTTTAAGGACAAAAACAATAAAGATGTTACTACATATTTATTAAAAAAAGTCTTTTTGGAAGGCAAAACAATAGAAGAAATAAATAACGATTTTGATAATGATGCAACAGATGCAATAAAAAGGGAACTCGGAATAAAAGACAAAAAGTATTTTTCTCAATCTAATATACATACTCTTGGCATAAGATATCCTAAACTGCCTTATTATAATTCGTTCCTGGCCACCAGAAACGACAAAGAATATATTCCGCCGGTTAGAAAGTCCAACGTTTCCTTGAGTGAGCAAACACGAGAAAAAATTTCTGCCGCAATGACAAAATGGTGGAATGGTTTAAACGTAATGGAGCGCAATGAACAGATTCAAAAAATGCTAAACGGAAAAGAAATGTCCAACTCGATATTTGCAAAATATCAGGGGCAAATTATGACAATAGCCGCAGCACAAATTGGATTCAGCGAAAAATTATCAGAAATTTTTGCTAATAAATATTCTGATGTAGATTTTACAGTGGATTTCCCTACTTTTTCAGAACAACAAAGAGAAATAATGCTTGAGTTTTGGAACAAAGATCCTCAGTTCAGAACGCAATATTCTGCAGCTTTACAAAATACAATAGCAGAGTTTGAAGCAGCTTATTATAAAGATGATAAAACCCATCTTGAAGAACTGTTAAACAAAGCTTTGGATTTAAAAGCAAAAATCTTAAACAAAGCTAAAGAAAAACAATATGTAAAAAGAGAAATGCAAAAATTGGCACGGCCTGTCATGCCCAAAGAACAAGATTCTTCTATCACAATAAACAAACCTTCTCTCGATTTAAACTCTACAAGCACTGTTAATAGATTGTTCAAAAAGTATGAAACAGAAGCATTGAAGATGTTTCCTGATAACTTTAAAAAGACATTTATTGACTTTTTAATGAAAAATACAAATCTGCAAACAAGGAAAGAAATTGTAGCAATCTATCAGAGTGAGCATCCGCAAGAACTTCTTGGTATTAATGAAGATGAATTAAAAAAAATACAAAACAAATTATTTATTAAAAAAGAAGAACTAAATGACCTTTTTAACCGCACACATATTTTAACAGCGAAAACTAACGATTTTTTATTTAACAAACTTTTATATGAGCTTACAAAAGACCCTCAAGTTTTTAAATTTAAAAGAGGGGATGTTATGCACTATATTGAAAATAATAAGCTGGAATCCTATATTTTACAGCATAAAGATACACTAAATAAAGATATGAAAAAGCTGGAAACAACGGTAAGCGGAAGAAACTTGCATGATTTTTGCCATTTGGATTTTGATACTGCAGTAATTTTACATATTAATCAAGGGTTTGACTTTTATCCGGAATATAACAACAATTTGCCCAAAATGGGCTATGCTCTTGATCTAAATCATCAAAATCCTGATAGATATAAAGAATTTTTAAAAAATTACAACGCAGCAATAAAATACTACAAAGACCCTAAAAATGATAAAACAGCAAAAGCTGTAATAATGGA
>CALVAT010000024.1 GCA_944325565.1 Candidatus Gastranaerophilales bacterium | reverse complement strand
GTTGAAAGTGCTTTCAATAGCCTGTATGCGTCTTAGAGTAATATCTAATCCCGTGAGTTCCACTATTCTTTTTTCCTGCCCAAGTTAATTTCTTACCATTATCGGGAGATATTACACTCCCTCATACATTAAATTACTCTATATGCTGTATTTTCTCATCGACCCGATGGTTGAAATTTTTGAACCGGTATTGACCATGTGGTTAATAAAAATATAACTAATCTAGTGTCGCAGTTGCTGCCGGCTGACCGCAGCCAGCACCTGCTCACCTTTTCAATGTGTCACTCAAAAAATTCGTTCACGTCGCTTACCTCTCACAAAACCAGCCACTGGCTGCTTTTGTTCGGCAGAGCCTTATCACGAATTTTTCTCGAACATATTTTTAATAATTCAAATAAATTACATAAGGTTTTGATTGATTTGGACACTTTTGCTTAACATTTTCATGAGCAAACAATAACTTTAAATTCAGGCAAAATTATTTTTGTTAATCAATTACACATGTAACAATTTTAAGTGTAATCATTACAATAGTTTGTAAAATACGACTGATTATATTATAATAGTAGAACTTAAAGAAAAAAATGTGTGTGAAAGCCCGACTAGCAAAGGTAAAGCATATATTTAAAAAAATTGTAAGAGTACTGGAATAAAAAGAGAATGGCTTTAACCTTCCAAGAATTAATTTTAAATTTATCAAAATTTTGGTCAGACTACGGATGTATAATTCAACAGCCTTATGATATTGAAAAAGGTGCCAGCACAATGAACCCTGCAACATTCTTGCGTTCACTGGGGCCTGAGCCGTGGAATACTGCAATGGTTGAACCCTGCAGAAGACCGACTGACGCCCGTTACGGTGAAAACCCTAACAGACTCGGGCATTATTTTCAATATCAGGTTATTTTAAAACCGTCGCCTGACAATGCTCAGGAGCTTTATTTAAAAAGTTTGGAAGCAATGGGCATTGACCTGTCGCAGCATGATGTAAGATTTGTTGAAGACAACTGGGAATCTCCCACCCTCGGTGCTGCAGGTGTAGGCTGGGAAGTATGGCTGGATGGTATGGAAATTACCCAGTTTACATATTTTCAGCAGGTTGGCGGCTTGGAAATCAAACCGGTTGCACTTGAGTTAACATACGGTCTTGAACGTATTGCAATGTATCTTCAAAACGTAAATTCCGTTTACGATGTTATGTGGAATAGCGAATTGAAATACGGTGAAATATATCTGCAAAATGAAATTGAGCAGTCAAAATACAACTTTGAAGTTTCTAATGCTCAAACACTTTTCAAACTTTTTGACTTATATCAGCAGGAAGTTGAAAACTGTGTGGAAAATGAACTTGTGCTGCCTGCTTATGATTACGTTTTAAAATGTTCTCATACATTTAACCTTCTTGATGCAAGAGGTGTAATCAGCAAAGATGAGAGAATCAATTTTATTAACAGAGTTAGAAAAATGGCTGCTATGGTAGCTAAATTGTACGTTGAACAAAGAGAAAAATTAGGATTCCCCTTACTCAAAAAAACAACAATTAACATATAATATAAGGAAATTTACATGAGCCAACAAGATGTGACTGAACCGAAGCTGGTTGAACACTTTATCTCTAAGTTGTTGAAGACCAAAAATCCTGACGATATGATAGCCGATACAAAAGAAACCGGCTTGAATAAAACGTTAACATGGATTGATTTGATTATACTCGGTATAGGTGCCGTAATTGGTGCGGGTATTTTCTCAATGGTAGGTACAGCGGTTGTTGGTACTGCTTCTCATCCGGGGGCAGGGCCGGCACTGGTTATTTCAATGATTATTGCGGCTATTGCCTGCATATTTTCAGCATTATGTTACGCTGAATTTGCGGCAATGATTCCTGTATCGGGCGGTGTTTATACATATACATTTGCCACAATGGGTGAGCTTGCAGCATGGATGGTTGGCTGGGTTTTAATGCTCCAGTATACTATCGGGAATATTGCTGTTGCTTGCAGCTGGACAGGTTATTTGTTCCAATTTTTAAGAGGATTTGAAGCCTATACAACTCATTTACCCGCGGCAATGCAGGGTATTGTTCATCATATTATATACCCGCCGTTGTGGTTAATTAGTGACTACGGTTCGGCTAAGGCTGCTTATTTAAAAATGGGTATGAATCCTGCGGATCATATTCCTCATCTATTTGGATTTCTTCCTATTTGTATAAACATTCCGGCGATTTGTATTATTGCACTTGTTACATATATCCTTGTAAAAGGTATTTCAGAATCTAAAAATATGGCAAGTATAATGGTTGCTATAAAACTTCTTGTTATAGCATTATTTATAGGTGTAGGTGCTTTTTATGTAAAACCTGCAAACTGGACTCCGTTTATGCCTAACGGTGTTGGCAGTGTTTTGATAAGCGCGTTTACAATCTTCTTTGCATACACAGGTTTTGATGCTATTTCTACTGCGGCTGAGGAAACAAAAAATCCGCAAAGAGATGTTCCGATTGGTATTATCGGTACATTGCTGGCCTGTACGATTGTTTATATTTTCGTTGCACTTGTGTTAACCGGTGTTGTACCGTGGAGCCAAATTAACATCAATGCTCCGATTGCACACGCAATACAAAAAACAGGTCAGAACTGGATTGCAGGGTTTATTTCTATCGGCGCTTTAACAGGTTTGACATCGGTATTGCTGGTAATGCAACTTGCTGCAACAAGAATACTTTTTGCAATGGCAAGGGATAATTTCTTCCCGACTATACTTAAAAAAGTTCACCCTGTGTATAAAACTCCGCATATAATTACATGGATAGTCGGCGGCGCAATGATGATAGGATGTTTGTTCTTAGATTTGAATCTTGCCGCACAACTTTGTATATTCAGCGTATTTACAGCGTTTATCATGGTTTGTGTCAGTGTATTAATTCTGAGAAAAACAGATCCTGATAGAGAAAGACCATTTAGAGTTCCCTTCTCGCCGTTATTCCCCTCTTTGGGTATATTGCTTTGCGGAAGTTTAATGTGTGTTGCGATTATAAGTATGGGTAAGCATGCATTATTATTCCCTCTGTGGCTTTTAATTGGTATAGGTATTTATGCGGGATACGGTTATAAGAGAAACAGACGTATTGAGCGTATTGAAGAAAAAAGACAGCAAAATAAAGCCGCAAGAGAGAGAGCTTCATTGTAATAGAAATTATAATAGAATTAAAAAGGCCTTCTATGTTTTTAATAGAAGGTCTTTTTTTTAAAATTTTTAAAATAGAGAAACCGGAGAAGATAAGCCTTCTCCGGAAGTAATTATCGTTAACTACTTTTTGTTTATGGCTTCACCATTTGCCAAGGAAAGGCTAAAGCCCTGATACAAGGGTTATTGCCATAGAGGGCATGGAATTTGCCTGCAAAAGCAAAGCTGATGAGGTCTGTAAAAGAATTTGCTGTTTTGTAAATTCAGCAGAAACCTCTGCAATATCAGCATCCATAATGGTTGACTTGGCCGCTGTTGCGTTTTCGATAGTTGTTGTAAGAGAGTCAGATGCAGCTTCGAGTCTGTTTTGAACAGCACCTATTGTTGCTTTGCTTGTATTTATATTTTGAATAGCTTCGTCAACTACATTAAGATAATTGGCTGCAGCAGTGGCTGTTGCGAATGCCGTTGATATATTGGTTGGATCAAGACCGAGTTCCTCAGCATCTTTTGAAGCAAATACATCTTTAGTTATGCTTATGCTGTTTGCAGCTGCTTCAGAATCAGCCCCGACCTGCAATCTTAAATCATTTGTAATAGAACCGTCTAAAAGTTTCAAGCCATTAAAATTAGAAGCATTGGCTACCCTTGTAATTTCATCCATACGGGCAGCAACCTCATCGGCCAGTGCCTGTTTAGAATCGTCATCATAAATACCGTTTGAGGCCTGTAATGTTAAATCTCTAATACGATTCAGGTTATCGAGTATAACGTCGAGGTCGCCCTCTACTGTATCTAAAACATTTATACCCATTGATACATTGCTCTGGGCAATTTTTGAGCCGCTGATTTGTTTTTCTAAATTTGTGGCAACAAACATATTTGCTGCTCCATCTTTGGCACTGTTGATTTTATAGCCGGTAGACATGCGTTCTAGCGCGGTGTTTAAACTATTTGATGCCTTATTGAGGTTGTTCTGCGTCCTGAGTGCAGACATGTTTGTGTTAACGATAATTGCCATTTTTGATCTCCTTTCGCATATCCGTTACTTGTACATCCCTGTCCGTGTCTAATTCTGGCATTTCATCGGAATCTTGAACTATTGCAGCACAAGATTACCAATACACACAAATAGTGTTCAGCCTGTGTAAATCAGGTTTTGGGCCTGTTTAAAAGATTTGAAAAATTTATTTGGGGAAATTACCTGTTTTAGACATCTTGCAAGACTTCTTATAATTAACTTTGTGAAATCTTACCTGACATTCTCATATTAAAGTATAGCGCAGTGTATTTAAACTGACATAAAGTTGTAATTATCTATAACTTTAGTATAAAAATATTGGTAATTTTACAAAATAACAATACTTTTGTATACACTAGTCATACATCAGTATTGTGTTTTTATAGAGAATTTATAAGTGTAGTTACCATAGAAGCTTGAAGCTGATTTATTTGAGTGAACATAGCAAGAGAAGTTTGTGCCAGAATTTCCTGTTTTGTTACATTGGCGGATTCTTCTGCAACATCAGCGTCCATTATTGTTGAATATGCGCCTGTGAGGTTTTCTTTTTGTACTGCTATGGAATCCACTACGGAATCAAGTCTTGAACCGTATGCTCCGGCTGATGCAATACGTGACGTTACGTCATCTATCGCTGTGTCTATATCATCAAGAAATCTGGCTGCACTGTGTGAATCGGCCAGTGCATCATTTACAGAACTGTACTGCCCCGAGCCGCCGATGAGGTTTATGCCCTCGGCATCTGCCTCTTCAAATACATCACTTACTGTAATAGAATTTGCTGCCTCATCCGAGCCTGTACCGACCTGTATTCTCAAATCTTTAGCACTGCCGTCTAACAAATTTACCCCATTAAAATTTGAAGCCGATGCAATTCTGTTAATCTCATCCACACGCTGTTGTACCTCAGCCCTAATAGCTTCACGTTCATAGCTTCCGTAAATTGTGGACGAAAACTGAACTGTTAAATCCCTGATTTCTTTTAACTGGTTATTAATAGAATTTAAATCTCCCGACGCGGTATCCAGCATATTTCCTGCAATCTGGACACTCTGACCAACTATATTCAAACCGCGAATTTGTGTGTCTATTTTTGATGCAACAAAATATCCTGCTGCATCATCTTTTGCACTGTTGATTTTAAAACCTGTTGACAGCCTTTTTACGGATTCATTTAAACTGCTTAATGCTTTACTGAGCGAGTTTTGGGCATATAGTGCCCCCATATTGGTATTTATAATTATAGACATATTTTAATCCTTTACAAAAACAGAACACTAATCCGTAGGTTTATATGACGATACGCAAAAGTTTTATCACACTAAAGTAGTATCTGTAAAATTCAGGCTACTGTAAGGAAAAACCTTTCACCCTACAACTTTAGTATAGTTTCATTTTTGTAATTCTTAAACCCATGGCAGTTGAAATTTTTACAAAAATACATATATTTTTTATATTAAAAATATATATGATATTCTCAGTTTACTTGTATAAGTTGCTGTCGCGTGATAAAATCGAGGTACGTTGTAGAGGAAACAAAGGAATATAAAATGAAAAAAGAATTAATTTTTATGGGCCCTCCGGCTAGCGGAAAAGGTACACAGACAAAAAAACTTTCAGCAGAAACAGGTTTTATCCATGTTGATACGGGCTCGCTTTTGAGAGAGGCTATGGCTAAAGGTACAGAAGCCGGTAAAATCGCAAAGGATTATGTAGAAAAGGGTGCTCTTGTTCCTGTTGAAGTTGTAGCTCAGATTATCAAAGACAGACTTTCTCAAGATGACGTACAAAAAGGATTTATTCTTGACGGTTTCCCGCGCAGCCTTGAGCAGGCAGATATGCTTGATGAGATGCTTAAAGAAATCGATGCAGGTAAGGAAGTCAGCACAAAAGTTATTTATTTTGATGTACCTATTGAAAACCTTATGGAAAGAATTATCTATAGACGTTCATGTCCTAAATGCGGTGCTATTTATAACTTGAAAACAATGCCGATTAAACATGAAGGTATATGCGATGTTTGCGGCAGCGAGCTTGTTCAAAGAAAAGATGATACAGAAGAAATCGCAAAAAATCGTTTCGACACTTACTTTAAACAAACTGCTCCGTTGATTGATTTTTATGAAAAAAGAGGCAATCTTGTAAAAATTGATGCAACAGGAACAGTGGACGAAATATACGCTAAATTAAAAGAAGTAATAGAATAATTTCTTTGGGAAAAATATATGTCAGTACATAAAAAATCAAAAGAAGAACTAAAACTGATGAGAGAAGCCGGCAATATTGTCGCTCTTGTTCATCAGGAAATGAAAAGAATAATAGAACCCGGTATAAGCACAAAAGATCTTGATGATGCTGCATACAGAATTATTAAGGAAAATAAGGCAGTTCCTACGTTTTTGGGGTATCACGGTTTTCCTGCTTCAATATGTGCTTCGCTTAATCAAGAGGTTGTACACGGAATTCCGAATGAAAAGTGTATCTTAAAAGAAGGCGACATTATATCAATAGATGTCGGTGCTACTTATAGAGGGCTTGTTGGTGATGGTGCGTGGACATATCCTGTAGGCAACATTTCCGACGAATGTAAAATGCTTCTTGAAACTACTGAAAAAGCTCTTATGGCTGCTATTGCGGTAATGAAGGATAACACGCTTCTCGATGATGTATCAGGTGCTGTTGAAGATGTTGCAAAATCAAAGGGACTTGGTATTGTACGCCAGTACGGCGGGCACGGTGTCGGTCGTGAAATGCACGAAGAACCTTTTGTTTTCAACTACAGAGTGGGAAATAAATTCGTTATCAAAAATGGCATGACTATTGCCATTGAGCCTATGCTCAATCTGGGCGGCGACGATGTTCATACACTTGAAGATGAATGGACGGTAGTTACTAATGACGGCAGACCTTCTGCACACTTTGAACATACAATCCATGTAACTGACGGCGATGCTGAAATTTTGACAAAGCTGATGTAAACACGGATAAACAAAACAAAAATAAAAAAGACCTTTAAAATTTTATTTTAAAGGTCTTTTGGTTTTCATAAATTATTCTATTTGCTTATATTTTGTGCACCGATTTTTTTGATAACATTTGTTGTTGATTTGCCTTCAACAAAACTGATAAACTCGACTCTGCCGCCGTTTTGCATAACGGGTTTGGCCTCGGGAAGCGTTTCTATTGTATAATCAGCACCTTTTGTATAAACATCGGGCTTTATTTCACACAACAGGTCAACCGGCGAGGCTTCGTCAAACAACACAACATAATCCACACACTCGAGTGCGCACAAAATTTCCGCACGGTCATTTTCATTGTTAATGGGTCTGTCCGGCCCTTTGATTTTTTTTACGGAAACATCAGAATTCAGGCACACAATCATAACATCTGCAAAAGCCTTTGTTGCTTGTAAATAGCGAACATGTCCGACATGCAATATATCAAAACAGCCGTTAGTGGTAACAATTGTTTTGCCCTGCGATTTTAAATCCGAAACCAGTTTTTTTATATCTTCTCTTTTAACAACCTGTCCCATTATTTTGCCGCCTTTTTGTTTTTTGAGCCTTTGACAGAGTTATTGTAGGCAACTTCTATAATCTCTTTAAGCTGAACGGGTTTTACCGCGTATGTGCCGACCTTGCGTACTGCAGCTGCTGCAGCATAATTTGCCATTTCAACTGATTCTGCGTAATCAAAGCCGGAAGCTGCAAGAGTCAAACCGAGCATTGCCACAAAAGACCCGCCAGCCCCTGTTGCGTCAATAACTTCTACACTGAATGAATCGAGGTTAATCTCATCAGCGCCGTCATAGTAATAGACTCCGTTGGCGCTGCGGGTGATTATTACTTTGTCTGCAATTTTACGCAGGGCTGTTGCAATTTTTTTAACGGGTTTATCAGGTGAAGATTTTGTTGCTATCAAAGCTTCTTCCATGTTGGGAACGAGCACATCAACACCGGAATATTTTGCAAAATCCTGACCTTTAGGGTCCATAAGAACGGTCTTATCGTGTCTGTTTGCAAGTTTAACAATATCTTTTATGAGCTTTGCGCTTAAAACACTGATGATGTAATCTGATAAAATAATCAAATCCACATCGTCAATAATTTTTTCAATGTTTTCATAGATAGTTTTTGAAAGCTCATCACTTATCGGTTCTAATGACTCGCTGTCCACACGTGCAAGATGTTTGTTGTTTTGTGCAATAAGTCTTGTTTTAACTGTTGTGGGGCGAGTTTTGTCTTTTAGTACAAATTGAGAGTCAACATGGCTTTTTTTGAGCATATCAAGCACTACACTGCTATAGGGATCTTCTCCAATTACACCTGCGAGTATTGCTTTGGCGCCCATTGCCGCAATATTATTGGCAACGTTAGCGGCCCCGCCTAAAAGATATGTTTTTCGCTTTACCTGCAAAACAGGTACGGGAGCTTCCGGTGAACGGCGGTTGGCCATTCCCCACAAATACTCGTCAAGAATTATATCCCCGACAACGAGTATTTTAGATTCTTTAAACTTGTCGATGTGTGCAATCAGTTTGTTTTTTAAGGTTTTGTTCATAAAAAAACTCCCGTTAAGTTTGTATAAAAGTATGTTCGAGAAAAATTCGTGATAAGGAGCCAAGCGACGTGAACGAATTTTTTGAGTGACACATTGAAAAGGTGAGCAGGTGCTGGCTGCGGTCAGCCGGCAGCAACTGCGACACTAGATTAGTTAAATAAGGGGTGCGTATGTAGCGAGCACCCCTTATTTTATCACTCTTTAGCAGATTTTTGTGCTTCAGGAGCGATAGAAGCCGGATTATTTTTGGCCTGCTCCTTCAATTGTTTTTGAATTGTTTTGGGATCGAAGCTCGGGTCATTAAATTCAATTTTTGCGTTGTTTTTCAAAGTATCAACGTATTTTTGAAGAGCTTCAATTTTGCCCTGATTTGTCAAATAATCTTTTATTTCATCTTTTACGTTACTGAACGGTTCAACGCCTGCTTTTTTACGGTCGGTAACATAGATAATGTGATAACCGTAAGGAGTTTGAACGATTCCGCTCAGTGTATTTGGTTTAAGAGCAAATGCAGCTTTAGAGAACGGTTCTACCATTTCTTCCTTGCCAAAGAATCCTAAATCACCGCCTTGTTTTGCACTTTGTGTGTCGTCAGACTCGTCTTTTGCAATTTTTGCAAAAGATTTGGGATCTTTTTTAACTTCGGCAAGAATTTTTTCAGCTTTAGCTTTATTTTCAGCCATTTGTTTTTCTACAGCAGCTTTTAAATCAGCTTCGGACATTTTTTCGTTTCCATCTTTAGACTGGATATTTGCTTTGATTTCTTCCGGATTTGAGCTTACAAGGATGTGGGAAGCTCTTACCTGATCAGGAGTTTTGAATTTGTCCTGATTTTCTTTGTAGAATTTTTCTGCCTGTTTGTCTGTTACAGAAACTGTGGCTATAGTATCAACAAGTTTTTGGATTTTAACTTCGTCAGTCAAATCTTTTTTGAACTGAGCAGGAGAGATTCCGTTTTCTTTAAGAAGCTGGTTGAACTTTTCTTTTGAACCAACTTTGTCGATAATCAATTTAATTTGTTTATCAAGATCTTCTTTGGAAACTTTTATGTGTTTCTTTTCGATGTCCTGATCAAGAAGTTCTTTAATGATAAGTTCGTTTATGACCCTGTCTTTAATCATTAAATGCATAAAACTGTTAGGATCTTTTTTTATATCTATACCCATCTGTGTGAACATAGAGTTGTTTGCAATAGCATCAAAAGCTTTTTCATACTGAGCTTTTGTAATTGCCTCTCCATTAACCGTAACAACGGCATTATGATTTACACAACCGCACAAAAGCAGTGTCGCAGATGCGGCGAGTGTTGTTGCCAATAATTTCAGCTTACTCATCTTTATACTCCTTATTCTATTTGTTGATGTATTCAAAACTGATTTTATTAATATAATAAAATAAATCGGACAATATGTTAAATACTTCTTTAAAGCTAAGTACGGAGTTGTTGAAAAGCAGTATAGAATTGCCGTCCTGACATGACTTGGGGGCAATGGTATACTTTATATATTTTGTAATATTTCTGTCCAAACGTGAAGCTATGATTGACCATTCCGCCTTATTGTACGGCATATAAATTCTTATGTTATCGCTGGTTTCACGGATAAGAGAAATTTTTGCACTGGTCGCAAGCAGACGTAAATGTATAAGTTTTATTAAGTTTTCCACAGGCTCAGGTATCTTGGAGAATCTGTCTATCCATTCGTGATGGATTGCGTCGAGTTCTTCAAGCGTTTTTACATCCGCAAGACGTTTGTACTCTATCATTTTTTGTTCTTTAGAGCCTACCCAGTCATCGGGGATAAATGCCGTAACGTTTATATCAACAATAGCAGGCGGCTGCGGTTTTTCACCTTTTTCTTGCAGTTCGTTTATTGTTTCTTCCAAAAGCTGACAATAAGTATCAAACCCCACACTGGTCATATGCCCGTGCTGTTTTGTTCCGAGGATATTACCTACACCTCTGATTTCAATATCTCTTAGCGCAATCTGGTATCCGCCGCCAAGTGTTGAAAATTCTTTTATTGCGTTCAGCCTTTGCAGAGCATCTGCGGTTAATTTTTTTCTGTCACGGTAGAAACAATAGCAGTAAGCCTGTCTGTCGGAACGTCCCACACGGCCTCTAAGCTGATAAAGCTGTGCAAGTCCGAATCTGTCCGCGTCATAAACTATCATTGTGTTGGCGTTAGGTATATCCAGACCGGATTCAATAATAGTCGTACAAAGCAGGATATCATACTTGTGCTCGGCATATTCAAGCATAATATTTTCCAGAACTTTTGCGTCCATTTGTCCGTGAGCAACGGCAATCCTTGCGTTGGGTACAATTTTTTGCACCTCTGCGGCAAACTCATAAATTGTTTCCACCCTGTTGTAAAGAAAGAACACCTGTCCGTCACGGTCAAGCTCATGATTGATTGCGTTTTTGACAAAAGTTTCGTTATATTGGCCGACATAAGTTTTTACGGGAAGCCTGTTCATTGGGGCGGTATTAATAACGGACATGTTTTTAATGCCGGATAAGGACATATAAAGCGTTCTCGGTATCGGTGTGGCGGACATGCTCAAAATATCTATGTTTTTGCGCATCATTTTGAGCTTTTCTTTATGTTTAACGCCGAATCTGTGCTCCTCGTCGATAACAAGCAGCCCCAGATCCTTGAACACAATATCATCCTGCAAAAGCCTGTGTGTACCTATTACAACATCGACTTCGCCGGTTAAAAGTTTTTTTACGATTTCTTTTTGTTCTTTCGCGCTTCTGAATCGTGACAGCAATTCAACCTTCACGGGGAAGGGTTTAAATCTTTCGGAAATCGTCTGATAATGCTGCATTGCAAGAATTGTCGTCGGAACAACAACAGCTGCCTGCTTGCCCGACATTACAGCTTTAAACACTGCGCGTATAGCAATTTCTGTTTTACCAAACCCGACATCAGCACATATAAGCCTGTCCATGGGTTTGGAATCTTCCATATCCGCTTTTGTTTCCTGAATGGCTTTCATCTGGTCAGGAGTTTCCGTGTATTCAAAAGCTTCTTCCATTTCACACTGCCATACGGTATCGGGTTCAAAAGCTATACCCTGTGCGGCTGCACGTTTTGCATAAAGATGCAGCAGGTCTTTTGCGATATCTTCGATAGCTTTTTTAGCACGGGTTTTTGTTATATTCCAGTCGTTGCCGCCCATGCGCGAAAGTTTTGGCGCTGTGGCACCAGCGCCCCTGTATCTGACAAGAAGGTTAATCTGTTCGGCAGGCATGTGCAGTTTGTCGCCGTGTGCGTATTCTATAGTCAGGTAATCTTTAAGCTGTCCGTCTATCTCCTGTTTGGACAATCCTTTATACAGTCCCACGCCGTGAATCTGGTGTACGACGTATTCGCCCTCTTTGATGTCGTTTACGGATTCAATATATTCAGCGCTTTCTTTATGGTATGCCTGTTTTTTGGCTGTAATATCCTTGGATTTTTTGTTAAAAAGTTCTCTGTCCGTTAAAACAACGAGTTTTAAATCCTCTATCAAAGACCCGCCCAGAGCCAGATTTTCTGTTATATAGACCTCATTTTGGTTTTCAAAATTGTCTGATATGGCAAGTTCAAAATCCCCGAAAACTTCTTCGATACGGTTTTTATAATCCGTTGCTATAACAACTTTGTAGCCTTCTTTTATTTTTTGCTCGCAAAAGGTCAGGATATCTTCCATTTTGGAAGAAAAACTCGGAATAAGAGAGCTGTTAAACTCTATTGTGTAATCGGAAACAGTATCAAGAAAGTTATCCAGAAAAACTTTTTGCAGCTTTGCAACGCTGGTTCTAAAGTCTTCAAATTCAAGATGAGCCGTGCTTTTTAAAGGCAGTGCCAGCGCCTTTTGGGTATTTTCTTCTATTTGTTTTTTATAGTTATCGTCAATTTGACCGAACTTTGAAAAAATCTCAGAGGATTCATCAAACACTATAACTGGCGGTTTTTCTTCATCAGACAGCAGCTGTGTCAGATTTTTCATCTTTTTATTTAGATAGGATTGGAAATAATCTATGCCGTCAAAGTATTTTTCTTCATCGATTTTTTCCAGAGTTTCACCGAGCATTTCTCTTATTACGTCAGCATTTTCCCCGACTTCTGTTTGCACGGTTGCCTGAGTTAACTCGTTTTTAAAAGTTTCAGTATTATCTTTATCAAGAATAAATTTATAAACCGGTGATATTGTGGTTTCTTTAGTTTTTTTAACGCTTCTCTGGTTTTTGTTATCAAAATATCTTATATCCGTGACCGTATCACCCCATAGTTCTATACGTGAAGCGTATTTGTTAAGAGAAAACACATCTATTATATCGCCGCGTATGGAAAACTCTCCGATATCAGACACCATTGTCACGCGTTTATAGCCCATATCAACAAGGGTCTGGGCAATTTTAGAGGTATCAATTTCATCATCAATTTTTATATTAATGCTGTGTTTTTTATAGAAATTTCTGTCCGGAAATTTTTCCAGCAAAGCTTTAACGGGAACTAGCAAAAGTTTGATATTTTCAAGGTTTGATAAAATTTCCGTTTGCCGTGCGTATTTATAAAGGTTCGGCTCAACGCCGTCATATATGGAGATATCCTGATAAGGAAATATAGTTGATTCTATTTCAAAAAACTTTTCAAGGTCGTGTTTGTATTTTAGTGCGTTTTGTTCTGTAGAGGTAATAAAGACAGTTTGTTTTTCACTGCTTATTTGTGCAAGCAAAAGCAGACGAAGAAATGATGTCAGGCCGCTTACGGAAAAAGAGCAGTTCTTTTTTATGAAAGCAAAGAGTTTTTCGTCATTTAAGATTCTTTTATTCTTAATTTTTTGGAGTATTGCATTCATAAGATGATAATATCATGCATAATGTATTTCATATAGTCGGCTTGTTTTTAATATTTTAAAGATTTGGTAATATTTATTATACAGTTTTTATTTCATTCCTCAGTCTTTAAACTCGAGCCGCAATCAATTCAAAGAGTATATTATTTTTTTATACCTGATACTCCGTTTTAACATTAACTAATCCTCACCACAGGCTCGCGAACTCGCTTCGCTCAGACACACTCGCCCTGACAATGTTCGGATAAGTTTTTGTATAAAACTGCGTAAAGGTTAAAAAAATAATATACTCTTTTAAACTTCGCTTTGTAAGGATTTTAAAGGCAACGGAATGAATTATTTATAACTTTTATATTAAAAAAGCCCCGCATACTTGCGAGGCTTTTAAATCTGTAATTAAGTAATTAAAATAATTACTTCTGGTACATGATTTGACCCATTGTTTCGTTAGCAGGTAATGCTTTTTGAGGGTATACAGCGATTGTGAAGATATCGAAGATACGAGTTGTTGCTGTAGTTTCTCTGTTCGGGCCTTTCATACCGTTAACGTCAACTGTTACAACAGAACAAACGTTGCTAGGAGTAGCTGAGTCGTTAGCGTTACAAGTTGAAGATGCGCTAACACCGCCGCCTTGTTGACCAGCGTTGAACCACATACCATCAGCTGTATACATAGCGCTTGAACCATCCATAGACATAACGTTCAATCTTTGTGTCATCAGGTGGATGAAGTTTTCTGCTGAATAGTCAGTAGCATCTCTACCTTCTAATGCATAGTTCAAAGTAACAGCCTGGTTAATCATTGATATAGCTTTTTTAAATGCAACTCTGTATTCTTGTTGAGCTGTAGACTGCATCAATGATGGAATTGTCATAGCAGCAATTACACCGATGATCATCAATGTAACCAAAACTTCTGCTAAAGTAAAACCTGATTTTTTGTTCATAAGATCCTCTTTCTTTTCTATCAATCTTAGTTTACTTACATTCGTGTTGAGTATTTAATACCTAATAACTATATATCATTAAGTAAAAAAAATCAACTCTTAATTTATTAATACCCAAATTTTCAAATTTTAAACATGTTTGTAAAGTTTTGTTATATAATGTAAACATGTTCAATTATGATTTAATAGTTGTTGGTTCAGGTCATGCCGGTTGTGAGGCGGCGCTTTCGGCTGCTAAATTAGGTCTAAAAACGCTGCTGATGACCCTGAATCTTGAACATATTGCTCTAATGCCTTGCAATCCCGCTATTGGCGGCCCTGCGAAGTCTGCACTTGTGCGTGAAATCGACGCTTTGGGCGGTGTCATGGGAATTGTCACTGACGCAACTTATATACAAATGAAAATTTTGAATTCCTCGAAAGGCCCTGCTGTAAGGGCATTGCGCGCTCAGTCTGACAAAAAAGAATACATGACCTTTATGCGCAATTTAATAGAAAAAAATTGTTACATTTCATTGAAACAAACCATGGTTTCAGGGCTCCTTGTAGAAAAAAATACAGTAAAAGGTGTAGTTGATGAATTCGGTTTGGAATACCATGCTCCGGCCGTTATTTTAACTACAGGTACATCCTTAGAAGGCAAGTGTTATGTGGGTTTGCAGTCTGTCAGTGCCGGCAGGATGGGTGAACGTGCTGCCACCGGACTTTCTGATTCTTTATTAAAAAACGGTTTAACTCTTAAACGCCTGAAAACAGGTACTCCAGCAAGAGTTGATTCAAGAACAATAGATTATTCAAAAATGACAATTCAGCCCGGAGATGAAGAACTTCACTTCTTCTCTTTTGAACCGGATAGGCCTGTAAGAAAGCAGTATCCATGTTATCTTACCAGAACAACTGAAAAGACCCACGAAATCATACGCAACAATCTTGATAAATCACCGTTGTATGCAGGTCTTATCCACGGTGTCGGGCCGAGATACTGTCCGTCTATTGAGGACAAGGTCGTTAGATTTGCGCACAATCCTTCGCATCATATATTTATTGAGCCAGAGGGCAAGGACACATACGAAATTTATGTTCAGGGTTTTTCAACGAGTTTGCCGGCTGATGTGCAGATACAAATGCTTAAATCTTTGCCCGGATTGGAGAATGTTCATATTATAAAACCGGCTTATGCTGTTGAATACGATGCTGTGCCGGCTTTGCAGCTTAATCATTCTTTAATGACCAAAAATATTAAAGGGCTGTTTTGTGCAGGGCAGATTAACGGTACAAGCGGTTATGAAGAAGCTGCTGCACAGGGGCTCGTGGCAGGTATAAACGCTTATAACTATTTAAACAATAATGACATGCTCGAGCTTTCAAGAAGCAACTCTTACATAGGAACTTTAATTGACGATTTAGTTACAAAGGATATTCAAGAGCCTTACAGAATGCTTACCTCACGTTCAGAATACAGGCTGCTTTTACGTCAGGACAATGCTGATGAAAGGCTCACTCCGATAGGACATAAGATAGGACTGATTTCTGATGAGAGATATCAGAGATTTTTGGACAAACAACATAGAATAGAAGAAGAAATTGAACGGTTAAGAACAACAAAAGTTTCTCCAACACCCGAGGTAAATGAAAAACTCGCAAAATACAATGAAAATATTGAAAGAGGTCTGAAGCTTGCAGAGTTGTTAAAACGTCCTTCAATAGATTACAGAGTACTTAAAGAAATTGACCAATCAACAAGGGAGCTTGATTTGCCTTCTGACATTTTTGAAGAAGCAGAAATAAAAATAAAATACGACGGGTACATAAAACGCCAGAACCAGCAGGTTGAAACGATGGATAGGCTTGAGAAGATAAAAATACCTGCGGACATAAATTATGATGAGCTACAGCATATTTCTACAGAAACAAAAGAAAAACTCGCAAAGGTAAGACCTACTACACTGGGACAAGCAGCCAGAATCGGCGGTGTTAAACCTGCTGATATTTCAGTGTTAATGGTTATGCTAAGCAGATAAGTTAACAATTTAATCTAGTGTCGTCTTCCCGTCCATTAAGGCTTGACATTTAGTCAACCCTTAACGGAGTCCTTGCTTCGAGCTTTCGAAGCTCCAAGACTCACCTTTTCAAGATGTCACTCGCCTACACTTAACTTCGTTAAGTTTCGGTGACAGGCTCACAAGTATCGCTTACGCTCTACTGTTCGCTTTGTCAAAAATTCGTTCACGTCACTTACCTCTCACAAAACCAGCTACCGGCTGCTTTTGTGCGGCAGAGTCTTATCTCGAATTTTTCTCGGACAGTTTTACCAGCGTTTATACTCATAAATTTTATCAAACGCGTGTCTGTAATTTTTGTTGGATATTTCTAGAATTTGTTTTTTGTACGGATTTATAATGCACATATTGTTGCTGCAATTTTTGAAAAGGTAATTTTGTATACAGTCAGTTGAGCCTGATTTTTTGCAATAAATAGTACTTGTGCTATCCTGCGGATCCGGATAGTAATTGTAATAGGACTGAAGTTCTGGATAGGATTTCATCAGATTTTCGAAGTCGGCAAGAAAAAGGCCGTCATCACTGGATTCAACCGGATATGCATAGTAAATGGCTTTTTTATTAGACGAAAGTATGTTTGCAAATTTGTCATTTGCAAGAGTATCTTCATAAACTTTGTCCGGTATATTTTTTGCTGCACTTACTTTGCCGGCTTTTTTATCTTTTTCTTTTCTGAGCGCTTTTTTCTGGTCAGGGCTTAAAGGTCTGTCGGGGACTTTGGTATCATGGTTGCTGTTTGTTACATATATAAAAGCAAGGATTATCAGAAGGGCTAATAATTTTGCAAATCCATGATTATTATTTTTCTTTTTCATAACAATAAGTTTTATTACCTGTAATTACTCTATATTTTATTTTCACATGGCATTTATATTTATACAAATTGTAATAATTTCTTTACCAAAGTATTTTTAACCGGCATAAAAAATGACTTTTTATGGTAGAGTGGTTGTGTGTGACATTTTGTTGAAACCACAAAAGTACACTTGTTTATTGAAAGGGATTAAGATGAGTAAATTCAATTTGTTAGCATACATTCTGCCTCCTGAGGAAAAAGTTTTTTATTCACTTTTTGAAGAAAGTGCGCAGGTTTGTTTTGATGCTGCTTCTTTGTACAAAGATATTGTTACAAGTTCACTCACGGATGAACATGTGATAAACATAAAAAGACTAAAACACAAAAGCAATGATTTGTTGAAAGAAACGCTTCATCAGTTGAATGTTACTTTGATTACTCCTATTGACAGAGAAGATATACAGTCTATTGCATCTTTGCTGAATAAAATTACAAAGAGAATAGTTAAAGCATCTTTGAACCTCAAAGTTTACAGGCTGGAAAACTTCACAGCCAACATGCAAAAACAGGCCGAAACTCTGTATCAGGCGACAGAAGAATTAAAAATTATTATTCACAACTTTAAAAAATCAAGCTCTATTAAAGAGATGACAGAAACAAACTTAAAAATGAAAGAGATTGAGTCTTACGGGGACGAAATCCACTACCATGCGATTGATGAGTTGTTCTCCGGCAAATACGATGCCTTGACGGTAATTAAATTAAGAGATATCCATAAAGATATTGAAAATGCGCTGGATAGCTGTTTTTCCGTATCGGATGCGGTTGTTAACGTTGTGTTAAAACAGTCATAAACTTTGACGCTATGGTAGGATTTAAGGAAAGATAAATATATGACAGTTTCTATAGTATTGTTGGTTCTGGTAATAGTAGGTGCACTGGTTTTTGAATACATTAACGGTTTCCATGATGCGGCAAACGCTATTGCTACGGTAGTATCAACTAAAGTACTTACCCCGAGACAGGCCGTAGTATACGGTGCAGTTCTTGAGTTTACGGGTGCATTGACGGGAACCCACGTTGCAAAAACTATCGGAGCGGGGATTATTGACCCGTCTACCATAACTTTACACGTTATATTCTGTGCATTGTGCGCTGCTATTATATGGAATCTTATTACTTGGTTTTTCGGGCTGCCGTCAAGTTCTTCACATGCTTTGATAGGCGGGCTTATCGGGGCTGCTGTTGTGAATGCAGGCTGGAGCTGTGTAAGATTTTTGGAGCTTGCTGACAAGGTTATTGCTCCTATGTTTATGGCTCCGTTGATAGGTTTTTTCACGGGACTTGTTGTTATGGCAATTCTTTTAAGAATATTCTACAAGGCCAATCCCGACAAAATTAACAGAAGATTCAGACGTTGCCAGATTTTTTCAGCAGGTTTAATGGCTTTAAGCCATGGTTCTAACGATGCTCAAAAAACAATGGGTATTATTACACTTGCGCTTCTGGCAGGCGGCATAGTTAAAGGCGGGGCTAACGGTGAGTTTGAAATCCCTGTATATGTAATCCTTGCCTGTGCAACGGTTATGTGCTGCGGGGTTATGTCAGGCGGATGGAAAATTATCAAAACAATGGGCAGCAAAATTATTAAATTAAAACCGATTAATGGTTTTGCCGCCGAAACATCAGCTGCGTCTATCATTTTGCTGGCTTCTCATTTCGGTGTTCCTTTGAGCACAACCCATGTAATCTCTACTGCAATTATGGGTGTGGGTACAACTTACAAAGCACATGCCGTAAAATGGGGGGTTATTGGTAATATAGTTTGGGCATGGGTTTTGACCATACCTGTTTGCATAATGATATCAGGCACGTTATTTGCATTGTATAAATTCTTTATTTTGTAGTACTTACAAAATAATAACAAAAGTAAAAAAGTAAGAAGGGCGGACTGTTTAAAGTTCGCCCCCCTTTTTTAAAGATTTAAAAGTTTTAAAATTTTAGAAATTTTAGAAATTTTAAAAATCGAATTTTGGGCTAAACTTTTTGTACAACTATGGCAATCCACTGATCCTGCTGCATAATTTCTACAACCTTAAGGTCATGTTCTTTAACAGAATCCAGCACGATTTGTTTTTTCTCGTCGAGTATTCCGCTCATAACCATAAGCGAATGCGGCTTCATTATATTTTTTAAATCGTCCATGATTTCAGCAAGAATATTATGCAAAATGTTTGCACAAACAAAGTCGTACTGTTGTGTTAGCATATCAGCAGTAGCCGGCATGAAATCTATTTTATTAAAGACGCCGTTTATCTGTGCGTTGTCTTTTGCAACATCAATAACCAGCGGGTCGTTATCAATAGCAATTGCGTGGTCGGCGCCGAATTTTATTGCCGTAATTGCAAGGATTCCGGAGCCGGTCCCTATATCAGCAACATCATCGCCCTTTTTTATATATTTTTCGATAGCCTGTATACAAAGCTGGGTTGTTGCGTGAGTGCCCGTGCCGAAAGCAGAACCGGGGTCAAGAGTAATAAGAACTTCATCATCTTTTTTGGCGCATTCTTCCCACGAAGGGCATATGACAACATGTTCGGATGCCTTTGTCGGCTTCCAGTGTTCTTTCCATTTTTTAGACCAGTCCTGATTAATTATTTTTTTAGCGGAAACGCTCCACTCGCCAAGTTCCTCATCGGTGAAGCCTTCTTCTTTCAGCTCTTCTTTAGCGTGGTCAAAAACTTTTTGAATTTCCGCAACCGAAAAATCGTCTTCTTCGTATTTTATATAGCCTTTGGCTATATTATTTGTTGTTTCTATAAGTTCAAGGTCTTTATATTTTTCTTCAGCTTGAACAACGCCTTCGCACTCGAAGCGTTCAAAGAAAATTTCTGTCACAAGTTCAATTGCACACGGATTAATTTTTACGGAAATTTCAAAATAGTCTTTCAATATGTTACTCCTTAAGCTTTTATTATGTTCGCCCTCTGGGCTTCACACACGGCTTACGCATTTTTCCGCCTGTCGAATCAAAGATTCGTTCGTTTCGTTAACTGCGTTAACTCAACAACGGCGGTCATTGATTGTTCGGCTTTTCGGTCTTTCACTTCTGAAAGCCCTGCAAGCCTATACACCGCTTACGCTTTTTTGCTCCTGTGGGTATCTCGCCTTTTGTCTGCTCTTCCCTCTCATAAAATGTGACATTTAGTCACATTTTATTCGGCAGAGTGTCGCT
>CALVAT010000023.1 GCA_944325565.1 Candidatus Gastranaerophilales bacterium | reverse complement strand
AAAAATGACTCTTTAGTACCGGTTAAAAGTGCAAAGTGAAAACTCTTTTCATATAAGGGTTTCGACTAGTTGTGTTAACTTTTGTTAAGATGAATATAATTTTTATATAAAAAATAGGCAATTTTTATTAAAAAATTTTTTTTATATAAGTACGAGAGATAATTAAGAGAATCAAACGAGAGAATCAAAACACGAGAGAAACGAGAGAAAACAGGAGGAAACTTTATGTCAAGAGTACTTATTTCTATGCCAGAAAAATTTTTAGATGAGATTGATCAGGTTGCAGAAAATGAAAATCGTTCAAGAAGTGAACTTATTCGTGAAGCTCTGAGAACCTACATTCACAGAAATAAGGTTAGAGAAAACACACTGGCAGCTAAAAACGCAACTATCTTAGAGGCATTACTGGACTAAAAAAGCTTTAATTTAAAATTACTAGATGCAATACTGGACTAATGGGGAATAAGGAATAGGTTTATAAAAATAAAATGCGGTCTTGACATTTTCAGACCGCTTTTTTATGGTTAGCTTTTTATAGGAATTATTTTGTAATTTGTTGTGTTGTTTGTTGTTGAGTTAATGCAGGCTGGTTAAAAATATTTGTTCCAGCTTGATTATACATTAAAGGATTGAGCATTGGTTGATTTCCCATTGGCATTGTTGCATTAGCCATTGCTTCTCTATAGATATTCATATCATAGTCAATCCCGTTAAAGCCAGGAACAACAGGAATACCATTCATTGTTGTTTGTTGAAAAACATTTTGTTGAGCGGTTGGTTCTTGTGTTGTTTGTTGCGAAGGTTGTTGAATAGTTGTTTGAAGTTCATTTATAACTTTTTCTGCAGATGCCTTTGCAGCTTGTGCATCTTGATTGTTAGGATCCTGCGCTAGAATTTCTTCTGCTGCAGCAAGTGTTTCTTGTGCTAAGGCAAGCTTTGTATTGGGATCACTTTCAACCTGTTGAGTTATTTCTGCCATTTGCTGTTCTTGAACTTTTTCAAGTTCATTTTTGCCTGTTAGTGATTTGGCTGCCTTGCCAGCTAATGCGCTGCCAACAACTCCACCGAGGAATTTGCCTAAGAAACCGCCTATTGCTGTTCCTATACCGGGACAAATTGCTGTACCGATTGCTGTACCTAATGCTGTACCAAGTGCGTCACCAGCCAACCAGCCTGCACCGCCTGCTATAATCTGTGTACCTGATTTTGCAATCTGTTTCATACCTGCAGAAAATCCTAATTGTTGGAATGTCGGCACAACATCTGATAATGTTTTACCTACTGCATCAAGTACCATAATCCAACCTGCACCGGATTTTCCCATTGCTTTACCTATGCCAGTGCTTCTTAATTTTGTGTAGCCTGGAATTCTATCTAATAGTTTTGAAAATCCAAAAGGTGCTCTTGTAGCATTTGGTGTTACATTCTTTTTAAGAATGTCTCCATATTCTTTTTTTAAATTATCTAAACCTGATTTTAATGCTTCGCTTCTTTGTGTATATGGAGAAGCTAGTTTTATGTTGTTAATTGTATTTTTAACATTGAATTTGTTTCTTCTTAATGCCTGAAAACCTTGAATACCTCCGAATGCTGCTGCAAAAGGAAGTGTCTGTAATGTCATTTCACCAATTGATGGTTCTGGTATTACTGAAACTTGCTGACCGTTTAAAAAGTTAACCATGTTTTTTACATCATTCTGGTTAACTATAGCGTTACCTGCTGCTGCTCTATAAAATGCCGAGTAATTTTGATTTTGACCTGAGATACCATTAACCATAATATAAATCTTCCTATATCTAACCTTATTTATATAAAAACAATTTAGCCGTTATAATTTACTTTTTTCTTTCTTTTGTAAACAAATATTAACATTCGGGCAAATTTTTTTATTGACATGTTTTATACTGGTAACAGTAGCAGCAGGTTCTAATATGGTTATCAACAACAATTTCACCAGTTTTTATTCACCGAAAGTTAAGTTCGGGCAGAACTTTCAAACTTTTACTAATTCATATATAAATAATTCCCAGAACAATATTAATCAGAATAATACAGACACTTTCCGGCAAAAAACGCTTTATGGCAATGATTTTCACGGACATTTTAAAGCTTTTAGAAAGTTTAAAACAGTATCCGATAAATTCAAGCTTGAAAACCCAACAGGAGATGTTGTTCTTTCCGGTGATGAGTGGGTGGGGGCTAATCGTGACAAAAATATTGCCATCGTAAAGATGATGAATATGTGCAATGTAACTGCTGCAGCTCCGGGTAATCATAATATGGATTACAAAGGAGCTCGGGGACTTTCTGAGATGTTAGACTATGCTAAATTTAAAACTCTTGCTTTAAATATGCAGCCGAAAGACACTTCTAAAATATCATCTTATCCTTTAAAAGATGATATTGATGCAGGACGTCTTGCCTCATCTATGATTGTTGAAGAAAACGGCAAAAAAATTGGTTATATAGGTCTTGTTCCTGTCGATTTATTTTCAAGGCTCAGTACTCAAAGCAAGGAGGGTACTCAGGACATAAAGATTCTAAATTTAAAAGAAACAGAGGCTGCTGTTCGAAATGAGGTAGATAAACTTGAAAAACAGGGCGTAAATATTATAAAACTTGTATCTCATCTTGGTAAGGATGCATCAATACAACTTGCCCAAAGGGTCGGTGGGATTGACGTTATTAATGATGGTCACTCTCATGATACGCTGGATGGGCTTGTTTATGGTAAAAATCTGTTTAAATCACCGCGCGGTGAATGGGTAATTGTTACTCAGGCCGGTAAAAACGGCCATGCATACGGTGTACTTGATGTTGTATATGATAAAGACGGTCGAATTATTCAGGCTAAAAACGAAGTTAAAAACCTGGATAAAGAGCCTGAAAATCTTGCTATAAAAATGATGGAAGATATTTCTCTCGGGGCTCCAGAAGTTATTGGAGTGATAGCCCATGAGGTAAAATCAAAACCAGAAACAGTGCTCGAAGAAAGTCCATTAAGTACATTTTTGAGTGATGCATATATGAAGTATTCAGATGCGGATATTGTTTTTAATAACATGGGTGGAATTCGTGCAAGCTTACCCCCAGGGCCGGTAACAGATAGAGAGATAATGGATTTAATGCCTTTTTATAACGATGTGCATGTCTATAAGCTTAGTGAAAAAGATATTATTGATGTATTAAACAGTGCTGTACAGGCGACAAGCAAATATCATAGAACCGGTGCTTTACAGGTAAGCGGTTTGAGGTATAGAATCGGTCTTGATGATAAGATAAAAGATGTTGTACTTGTTAAACAAGATGGCACACAAATTCCGTTAAATTCTCAAAATCCGAGCAGTGATAAATTCTTTAAAGTTGCATATAATACATTTGTGGCCGGCGGCAGTGAAGGTTTAGAAGCATTGGCTTGCCCTGAAAAAATTATACACAAGTGTGAAAAAAATGAAACTCAGATGCTTATTGATTATATAAAATCATTCAATGGTGAGCCGATTGATATTCATGAAGATGGAAGAATCTCTCACGATTAATTTTTGAAGTTATCAGGAATATTATCCAGAAAATCGGGTGTTTTTACCGGTTGTGGTGTTTGAATCTGGGGTTGTGGTTTGGGTAGGTTTTGAGCATTATTTTGTAAAGATTTTTCAGGAATAGCTTCGTTAATTGCTTTTTTTACTTTTTCTGTAAGAATTTTTTCTTTTGTACCTTTCGGATTTACCCAGGTAAAAGATCTTACTGCGCTTACACTGTCTGGATTGCCTGATATTATTACCTGAAAATTCTTTGTTTGTGCTTTGTAATCAGGTGTTAATGCTGGAATTTTACTTATATCAACTTCCGGAAGCTCTATATTGTAGGAGTTAAACAAATTTGCAACAACAGCTCCGTATTTTGTGTGTTCATCAAGAAAATCTTTGATTGTCATTGATCCTAACAATCCTAAGGAACTAGAAACTTCCGGTGATATTTTTCCAAGAATTTTTAAATCTACATTTTGACTTATAAGGTTAATTTTTCCTTTAATGAACATACTCATCTTTGGACCGGAGGTAAGTACAGGATTAAGATGTGCATAGCCCGCGCTGAATTTAATTTTACCTTTTAAATAAGATATAACGCCTGTGTCTTGCGGGCTGATTGCCTGTTTGGCGCTGTTAAGGCTGGCATAGATAAGTTTTTGCGACAAAAGATTTTGTGCATACAAAAAGTGTTCGAATCGTCCTAATTGTCCGAGTCTTCCATTTTTTATTAATACATCTGCATTTCCCTTAAGAGTATTTAATTGTTGTTCTTGGGTTGTGCCTATCATATTTATAGATGCATCAAAATCCATTGTTCCAGAAATTCCTTTATCTGCCGGCATAAATGCTGCTGCGGCGCTTGTGGCGTTTAGTCCCCTTGCCTGTATATCCGCATGTATATTTGTATATGGAAAATTATATGTGATTTTGCCTGCAGCTTTGCCACCATATGCGTCTGCAAATATTTTGTTTATATACAGATTGTTTTTTTGTGAGGTTATTTTTCCAGTAATATTTTGTGCTTTAATCACTCCCATCTTAAAGTCTTTTATATCCAAGTCTCCTGAAGATATTATATAAGGGAAATCGTTTCCGGGGGCATATTTTGAAGGATTGAATATAGACATAATATTCATAAGATAGTCCATATCTATGTATGAGGAGCTCAATTTTAGGTAATCAATTTTATTTGTTGTTAATATGTCTGGTGTAACATCTGCCTCTACTGAAATATTCATATCATTTATTTTGAGATTTTCTATTCTGGCATTAATTTTATTCTCGTTTAAATTTATATCAGCATTTTGAGCATTTACAAATAATGAAGGAATAGATAGTTCACTAAGTTTTATTTGTCCATTAACTATGGGATTGTTAAATTTTCCTTGTGCTGTTATGTTAGCATTTACATTCACTGTTCCATCTTTTGTTTGAGGAATATTTAGGGCTAGAGCAGTCGGGGTTGTAATTAGTATTTTTTCCATAGCAGGCCCAGAAGAAATACCTGTTATTTTTCCTTTTATAAAGGCTGCTTTTTTTAGCCTTTGGGTATCAATGTCTTTTAATAGGCTGTTTTCATTGCCTGCATAATACATTGTCGCGTTATTTATTAATATTTCGTTGTTTTGATAAATTGCATTGAGCTCTGTCAGCGTAGTAATACTGTCAAAACTTTTTACTAAAATAGGGGTTATATAATTATTGGAATTTGCTAGAATTTTGAGATTAATATTTGTTTTGTTATTGTCTGATTTAACAATTGCTTTAAGCGGTAAATAGCCCTTTGAAAGTATTGTTTGATTATCAGGTATAAAGCTTTTTATAAGCGATGTATCAACAGTCCCCTGCAGCAAGATGTCAGACTTTGGCGATGTTGAGTAATCATTGATGTCACCTGATAACGTTAATTTTGCATTGCCTGCATTGATTTTGGAGGGCATTATATGTATTTTTTTATCAGTTATTTCTGCAAGAATAGTGTCAGCTTTTATGCTGTTTGTATTGTTAGGTATAATTTTCGATGTACATAAAATATTTTTAAGTTCGACTTTGCCTGTGTATTTGTCTTTGATGCTTGTTGCATTTATAAGTATCTCTTTTATTGAAAAATTCAGCTTTTTTATTGTTTCAAAAGCTGATAAATTTTTGATAATAATTCTAACCTGTGGGGTTATTTTATTTAACTTTCCTTTTAATATCGCATTAAAAGAAACTTTGCCAGATGTTACATTTATATTTTTTTCTGGTTTTAATACAGGAAAGGCATTCATTATATGGTTGAGGTCTAAGTTGTCAGCAGATACTGTTATATTGACAGATGCGTTCTGGTCTATTGTTCCTATCGCTTTTAACTGTTGATTGTTAACAAGCATATCAGACTGTTTTATATTGATAGAATTATCCGAAAAATCAACAAGTGCATTAACATTAGTTATTTTTAATGGTATGCTTTTATGCGCAATAGATGCATTCTTAATTTTGAGGCTGCCGTTAGATGAGATTGTTTTTAAGTCAGTTTGTACTTTAAAATCTGCACTTAATTTTCCATTAACGTTAAATTCTGACAGATTATTTTTTATTTTAAAAAGGTTCAGTACAGGCACAATTGTTCTTTGTAAATTGGCAATGTCTGCCTGCGGACATTTGCATTGCATTTTTATTCTATATGGCTTAAATCTTATATCTGCATTTATGTCCGATGATTCTTTTATATTTGTATAAAATTTTGACGTTAGTTTTGCATTATCCTTGTTAAATATTATATGAAAGTAGCTGGGAGGAAGTGTTTTTCCGCCAAGTTTCAGTTTGAAATTTTCAATATCTGTTCTGCCGCTTATATAGTCGAATTTCTTATCTTTAATATGTATTTTTATGTCAGTATTAATGTTTGCAAAAAAGTCGTATTTGTATAAATCATCAATTGTAAAATCAAAGACCATTTTATTGGTATTTTCAATAAGTACGGCTGGGACGGATACTTTGGCATTGTAATGCAGATATTTTTTGTCAAAACAGTATAAATCTCCGTTTGTTTCTATGTTGATATTTTGAAAATCGGCACTTCGGAGTGCTTTGAAATCCTTTCCTTTAAGTTTAAATTTTTGTCCGGATTCTTCATCCTTTAATTTTATTATGTAGGAATTAATGTAGACTGTTGGATGTTTTTTCGAAAAAGTGTATCCGTCTTTTGTAGGTTTTACATTGTTTTCTAAATATTCTTGTATGGTTGTTTTACCATTTTTATGCAATTTCGTAGAAAATTGCAACTCCTGTGCTTTGGCTTTGTTCAGTTTTATTTCTTTTTTTAACAGACACAGCGTTGATATTGTGATATCTGATTTTTTTATATTAAGAAATTGTTTTTTATCAGGATAGAATACCCCTATCGTATCCGCTTTCAGGTTTATGTTTAGAGCAGGTGATACATCAAGTTTGTAGTTGTGGATTAGAAGTATTAGACCTGTTTCTTTTTTTATAATGTCTGTAATTGTTTTTGAGTAGTCTTTCTTGTTTAAAAAATAAGGTATGGCAAGATAAAGCGCAAGGTAGCAAGAGGTTATAAATATACTGAAAAATATTAAAATCCATTTTAATGCTTTCATCTTCCTGACTCCTCGACTCCGCTAAAATTATATAATATTTTTTATATTGTGTCATTATTGTGTTATAGTTTATACAATATTTATACGGGGAGATTTTATGAATTCATATTCTCAAAAATTTGATAAATCACAGGAAAGCACTTTACGGTCTTTTTTAGAATCTCATGGGGCTGTATTTTCTCCCGTTCAAAATGCACTGTGGCGCGCTAAAACCTCAAAATATACGGCGACCTTCTATAATACCGGTAAGTTTCTTATACAAGGCTCTGAGGTGTCGGATATTGCCGCTAAAATTCAGAATTTGTTCGGTGTAAATGCGCAGGAATCTGAAAAGTCAGTTAATAAAAATACACTGTCTGATTTGAATATACCTGTTTGTCATATAGGCAGCGATGAGTCGGGAAAAGGGGATTTTTTTGGCCCGCTTGTTGTTGCGGCTGTTATGGTAGATGATAAAAGTACTAAAATTCTTACAGAAGCGGGCATAAAGGACTGTAAAAAGGTTGATGATAAAAATATTTCAAAACTTGCTGCTGTGATAAAAAACAATTGTGAGTTTTCTGTTATTACAATTAATCCGCTAAAATATAACGAGCTTTATAATAAGATGAACAATCTTAATCAGCTTCTTGCCTGGGGGCATGCAAGGGCTATTGAGAATATTCTTGAGAAAAAAGAGTGTTCCTATGCTTTGTCGGACAAATTCGGTGATGAAAAACTTATAAAAAATGCATTGATGAAAAAAGGTAAGAATATCCATCTTGAGCAAAGGTGTAAGGCTGAATCGGATATCGCTGTTGCTGCTGCGTCTATTCTCGCCAGAGAACAGTTTTTAAAAGGAATGTTTGAGATATCTTCAAGGTATGGGCTTCAGGTACCTAAGGGGGCATCATCTCAGGTGCTTGAGGTTGCAAGAATTATTGCGCAAAAATTTTCAAAAGATGAACTTAAAAATGCTGTCAAAATGCATTTTAAAACTTATTCTCAAATATAGTTGACAACTTTTAAAAAATAGCCTAAAACATAATAAGTATAGTATTTAATGTTTATTTTCGAGGCTAATTATGGGGAATAAAACGGTTTTTTATGACAAACACCTTGAACTCGGCGCTAGAATGGTTGAGTTTGGCGGATGGGATATGCCTGTGCAATATGCAAGTATTATTGAAGAGCACAGAACTGTCCGTAGTTCTGCCGGTGTATTCGATGTTTCTCATATGGGGCAGATTTTTGTGAGCGGACGACAGGCGGTGGATTTTTTACAAAGTGTTGTTCCTCAGGATATTTCGAAATTGAAACTTTTAAAGGCTGAGTACTGCCAATTGACAAAAAATGATGGATGTCTGGTTGATGATTTGATTATTTACAGACTTTTAGATGAAAAATTTCTTGTTATTGCTAATGCGGCCAATATACAAAAGGATTTTAACTGGCTGAAAGATAATATAAACAACTTTGAAGTTATTCTGGAAAATAAATCAGATGAATACTCAATGCTTGCTTTGCAGGGACAAAATGCTAGTAAAATAGTAGAAAAGCTCGGCATTTCAGAGTCAGAACAGCCTTCTTTTTTTACAATTAAGACATTTAAGCTTTCTAATATAGAAGGATATATTTCCAGAACAGGTTATACAGGTGAGGACGGATTCGAGTTTATAATCAAAAATGAATATGCAATAGAGCTCTGGGATATGATTTTCAAGGCTGGAGAACAATTTGGATTAAAACCTATAGGCTTAGGTGCGAGAGATACTCTTCGTCTAGAGACCGCTCTTATGCTTTACGGTAATGATTTAACTGAAGATACTACGCCTGTTGAAGCTGGTTTAAAATGGTCTATTCCTGTTGATAAAATTTCTGATTATAATGGCAAGGATGTAATTATGAATCAAATTCGAAACGGCGTTTCTAAAAAGCTTATTGGCTTTGAAATGACTGATAGAGCAATCCCGAGACATGAATATGATATATATTTTAACGGTCATAAAACAGGTGTGGTAACAAGCGGAGGGTACTCTCCAACACTGGACAAAAACATTGGAATGGGGTATGTTGAAACAAAGGATAATATAACACTGGACGCGACCATTGAGATTATGGTAAGAAATAAATTATACAAAGCAAAAGTTGTCAAAAGACCTTTTGTTGCTAAAAGATATAAAATAAGTTAAGACATATATAGGAGATAAACTATGATTGTGCCGGAAGGTATTTTATGTTCTAAAAGCCATGAGTATTTATTAGAAAACGGTGATTCCGTTTATACTGTCGGTTTGACTGATTATGCCGTTGAACAACTGGGAGATATAGTTTTTGTTGAGTTGCCAGAAGTAGGCACTGAATATTCCAAGGGCGAGGTCTTTGCTACAGTTGAATCTGTAAAGGCTGCTTCTGAAATATATATGCCTGTTGGCGGTAAAATAGTTGAAGTTAATGAAAAAATTGTTGAAACACCGGAAATTCTTAACGAAAGTCCTTTTGAAGATGGCTGGCTCGTGAAAATCGAAAGTCCTGATGCTCTTGCTGAATCAGGTGATTTGCTTGAATATTCAGATTATAAAGAAGAATTAGAATAAGGAAAATCATGATTAATTTTGAAGCACATACAGAAGAAGAACGATTGGAAATGTTAAATTCAATCGGATTGCAGTCATGCGATGAGCTATATGCATCTTTACCGGAAGGTATCAAATATGCAGCTTTAAATATTGGTAGTGGATTATCTGAACTAGATGTTACCAGAGAGATTAAAAAACTTGCTTCTGAAAATAAAACTGATTATGCCTGCTTTTTAGGGGGCGGTGCTTCTAAACACTTTATTCCTGCCTGTGTTTCTCAAATATCTTCACGATTTGAGTTTAATACAGCTTATACTCCATATCAGGCAGAAATTTCACAGGGTACTTTGCAGTCTATATACGAATATCAATCAATGATTTGCAATTTAACAAATATGGACGTTTCAAATGCTTCTATGTATGATACAGCTACAGCCTGCGCAGAAGCCGTTCTTATGGCTGTACGTGTAACCGGAAGAAATAAGGTTCTTGTTTGTAAGAGAGTGAATCCTCAATATCAGGCTGTAATAAAAACTTATGCAGAGGCTGCTGATATTGTTGTTTCTAATGACTTGTCAGAAATCGGTTCAGATGTGGCCTGTGTGTTGCTTCAAACACCTGATTATTACGGCGCAATACATAATGTTGAACAGTTAAAAGAAAAAATTACTGATGCTAAAACAATGCTCATTTGCTGCTGTGATTTGATATCTCTTTCTGTATTGGAACCTCCCAAATGTGATGTTATGGTTGGAAATCTTCAGCCTGCAGGTAATCCTCTTTCTTTTGGCGGGCCATACGGCGCATATTTCGCTTGTCTTGATAAGTATAAAAGACAGATGCCAGGGCGAGTCGTTGGCAGAACTGTTGATGCCGATGGAAATCAGGCTTTCTGTCTTACTTTACAAACGCGCGAGCAGCACATAAGGCGCGAGAAAGCAACAAGTAATATTTGTTCTAATCAGGCGCTTGTTGCGCTGCAGACTACTGTTTATTTAACGGTCATGGGGTTAAAAGGATTAAGGCAGGTTGCTCTTTTGAGTGCTCAAAAGGCTCATTCTCTTGCCGGAAAACTCGTTGATAAAGGTTTTGAGTTGCAATCTAAAAACTTTTTTAATGAATTTGTGTTAAAAGTTAGTAATTCTGATGAATTTTTAGCAGGTTTAAAGGAAAACAAAATACTCGGCGGCATAAAACTTGATGACAACAGAGTACTGGTCTGTGTTACAGAAATAAATACAGATGAGGAAATTGATAACTATGCTTATTTTGCAATTTAATCTTTTAACGATTCAATTGCGTCTTCCATATCGGTTGCTTTAAAGATATAAGAGCCTGCAACCAGCGAGGTTGCTCCGAGTTGTTTGCAAATTTTTGCTGTTTCTTTATTTATCCCGCCATCTACCTGTATAATCAGGTTTTCCGGCGCATTTTGTTTAATTACCGGTATTTTTTTTGCACAATCAAGCATAAACGACTGCCCGCCGAACCCTGGTTCTACTGTCATAATAAGAACCATATCAACCATTAGAAGGTATTTTAAAATTTCCTGCGGCTCTGTTTGTGGTTTTATTGATATTCCTGCAAGTATATCGTGTGATTTTATGTGAGATATTATATCTTCTGTCAAATCTTTTGCTGCTTCATAATGAAAAGTAATTATATCTGCTCCTGCTTTCACAAAGTCCTCAACATAATTTTGCGGGTTTTCTATCATTAAATGGACATCAAGAGGAACATTACAATGAGGTTTAATCGCTTTTACTACAGGGGCCCCTATAGTAAGATTAGGCACAAAATGTCCGTCCATAACATCAACATGTATCCAATCTGCTCCACATTCCTGCAATTCAGTAACATCTTTTTCTAGATTGGCAAAGTCGGCTGAAAGTATGGATGGAGATACTATAATTTTACTCATTCATTGTTCCTTCCGTGTTTATTATTCCTAGCTTTTGGCAGGCGAGGTATGCTGCTTCCTGTTGAGCCTGTTTCTTTGTTTTTCCGTTTGCTGTAGCGAGTTCTTCTCCGTGATAAGTAACACGCACTGTGAATGTTCTGTTGTGTGCTGCTCCGGTTGTATTAACAATTTCATACTCGGGCAAGTCTTTGTTTTTGCTTTGAGTGTATTCCTGTAAGATAGCTTTTGCATTATAAACTGTTCTATTGGCTGCAATATCGTCTATTAGCCCTGATAAATTATCTGTTATAAAATTTTTTAAGGTAACTTTATTAGCTGACAGATATAATGCCCCGAAAAGAGCTTCCATAACGCATGCCTGAATAGACTCAAGCTTTTTGCCTCCGCATTTTTCTTCTGCTTCACTCACTTTAATGTATGGCTCAATATTTAGTTTTAGCGCTATTTTATGTAATATTTCATCACTAACAGCAACAGCTCTTATTTTGGTTAGATCGCCTTCTGGAGAATTAGGAAACTTTTCATACAAATAATCCGTAATGACCATTTTTAAAACTGCATCACCCAAAAATTCCAGCCTCTCATAACATTGGTTATAAGAAAGGTTGTTTTCCTTTGTATATGAACTATGTGTGAAAGCAATCTGTACGAGTTCTTGTGAAAACTCGTTAAACCCTAAACTTTTTATAAAATTGTTCAATTTCGTGTCACTACAGTCCGACTGCATGAATAGCCTTTCTGGCAAAACTTATAAAATCTAATGTAAGCTGGTTGCTGGCAACAAAATAGTTAAAGTAAAAGTAAGCAACAGGTGTGCTGAACAGGTAGCTGTCAGCTCTGTCTAGAAATCCGCCGTGTCCGGGCAGTGAGTTGCCGGAATCTTTCACTCCTGCATCTCTTTTTATTAGAGATTCGGCAAGGTCACCAATTTGAGCAAATGCAGTAATTAATATACCGGCAATTAGAGCTTGATACCACTCTATATGTATTATAAACCCAATTATTAGCGAGACCGCTATTGCAAGTAAAGAGCCCCCAACTGCGCCTTCTACTGTCTTTTTGGGACTGACAACAGGGGCAAGCGGAGTTTTTCCGAATTTTGAACCAAAAACATATCCTCCGACATCTGTCATTAGTATTGTAAAGAATAATAACACTAGAAAACCCAAGCCGGAGTTCATCTTGATACTGAAAAATCCTAAAGATGAATCCATGTTGAGCTGCCGTAACAAGATGACAAAGCAGGGAAGCCAGCCACCATAGATGAAGCCAAGTACTGTTGTTGCTACGTTTGCAATATACGGCTGGCGTCCTTTGCATAAAACAAGTGTGAATGCACCTATTGTGCCAAATGTTAGCACTACCGGAACTAAATCAAATCTTTTTAACGCAGTAAGGATAACAAAACAAATATCGGCTACTATTATTAGATGTAAAAAAGGTCTGAACCCTTTTTTTTCTAATATGCTGACGTATTCTTTTGACCCAATATATGCAACGTACATAACCAGCAGCATCAAAGGTATGCCGCCTGCTATAACACATCCTAGTACAAGAAAACCTATAAGTACCCCTGTAATAAGTCTTAATGTACTGTTGTTAAAAAGCTTTGAGATATCCACTATACTGTCATAACCTCTTTTTCTTTTTCTGCAGCATGTTCATCAACTATTTTTACATATTTATCAGTGATTTTTTGAATTTTATCCTGATTGTCTTTTACTGCATCTTCAGGGAGGTTTTCTGCTTTTTCTATTTTTTTAAGCTCATCAGTCATATCGCGTCTGATATTTCTTATTGCCACTTTAGCTTCTTCGCCTATCTTTTTAACATCTTTAGAAATTTCTTTTCTTCTGTCTTCAGTAAGCGGAGGAAATGTTAATCTTATAACAATACCGTCGGAGTTCGGAGTGATACCTAACTCTGCTTTAATCATTGCCTTTTCGATTTCTTTAATGATGGTTTTGTCGTATGGTGTAATAACAAGTGTTTGACCATCCTGTACACTTACCTGTGACATTTGTCTTAATGGTGTTGGTACTCCATAGTAGTCTACAACAACTTTATCAAGTATAAGCGGATTTGCTCTTCCGGTACGAATTGCTGCAAATTCCTTTTTCAAAGCATTGATAGCTTTTTCCATTTTATCTGTGCCATTGGATAGCATTTCTTCTACTGTCATTTTTATTCTCCTACAATAGTACCTAACTTTTCGCCTCTTAAAAGTTTGGCAATACTGCCCTTAGCTGCAAAGTCAAATACAATAATCGGTATATTGTTTTGTTTGCAAAGCGCACATGATGCAGTATCCATAACTTTTAGACCTTTCACAATTATATCATCATAAGATATTCTGTCATATTTTTTTGCATTCGGATTAATTTTGGGGTCATCTGAGTATACCCCGTCAACACCATTTTTAGCCATAAGCATAACCTGTGCATCTATTTCAGATGCTCTTAATGCTGCGGCTGTATCTGTTGTAAAAAACGGATTTCCTGTACCTGCTGCAAAAATAACTACCCTGTTTTTTTCGAGATGTCTTATTGCTTTAAACCTGATATATGGCTCAGCTATTTTATCCATATCAATTGCTGACTGAACCCTGCAAGACACGTTGAGTTTTCTTAAAGCACTTTGTAGTGCAATGGCGTTCATAACCGTAGCCAGCATTCCAACGTAATCACCGGAGGCTTGATCCATACCTAGTTTGGCACTGTTTTTCATACCTCTGAAAATGTTGCCGCCACCGACTACAACTGCAATTTCTGCACCCATGTCGTGTGCTTCTTTTATTTCATTGGCAATCATTTCAACAGGTTTTTGGTCTATACCGAATTCTTGGTCACCGAGAAGTGCTTCTCCGCTTACTTTTAATAAAACCCTTTTATATTTTAAATTATTGTCCATGTTTATACCTGTATTTTGAGTATACAAAAGATTATACAAAAAAACGTTTTAGCTGTAAATGAAATGTCTTTTATTGTATAAGTTCTGAAGTTTGATTATATTCTGTTGTGTATTCTACATATTTTAGTGAAGGATAAGAAAGATTTTGTTTATAGCTGTTTTTTAGAGATTCTTTATTTATTGCTCGTGTTATCGTCCCTTTTCCAATATATTGAATTATCAGGTTATTTCCATTTTCTTCTATATTGGCGCTTGCGTTTTCTTCTGGTTCATCCAGGCGTATATTTTTAGTAAATATATATTTTGCATATTTATATGAGCCATCTATTATTTGATATATGATAATATCTTTTTTTATATAGCCTGGAGTCTCTGTGTCTTCTGTTGTTGATGAAATGATTGCATATATTTCGTCATCCAATTGAAATGATTTTTCAAGTGTGTAGTTTTTTAATCTTTCTCCTGTGTTTTCATCAACAAAATATCCATTATTAGTTTCTAAGATTGACAGGCTTGGTTGAACAGGTTCTACAGGATTTTCTTCTGTTGTGTATTGCTGGTTAACACTGTTTGGTGCGATTGTATCAGTTGTGTTTTGATTTTGTTGGATATTGTATTGTTCGTAGCTGTTAGGAAGTTGGCTTGGCTGTGTTTGAGGAGCTGGGTTCTGGCGCGATTTATAGTACTCTTGTTGTACTTGGGCAATTTTTTGTTGTTTTTTTAAATTTTTCTCTTTTTTCATTGCAGCATATCTTGTATTTGCATCTAAAGTGATAACAACTACAAGTATTAAAAGCACCATTGTTGCAATTATAATATATTTAATTTTTTGGTACATTTTTACTCCTCTGTATTTTATTAAAAAGGGAACTTAAATATAAATATATAAGTTCCCTTTTTTATCTTTTTAGCGTTAAACAGAAGCTTTTTCTTCTTCTGAAACACCTTTAATCGTAAGATTTACACGGCCTTTGTCATCGATTTTTATTACTTTAACAATAACTTCATCGCCGACTTTGAGGTGTGGTTCGATTGATTCGATTCTTTCCTGACATACTTGAGAGATGTGAACCATACCGTCTTTGCCTGGTGCAAGTTCAACAAATGCGCCGATAGGAATGATTCTTACAACTTTACCTTTTCTAATCATACCTACTTCAGGCTTAAAAGTAATTGCATCAATCATTCTGATTGCAATGTCGGTACCTTCTTTGTCATTGCTTGTAATTGTTACTGTGCCATCATCTTGAATGTCAATTTCAGCACCTGAACATTCAATAATGTGTCTGATATTTTTGCCGCCGGGTCCGATTACTGCGCCGATGTCTTCGTTAGCAATCTTCATTGTGTGAATTCTCGGTGCATAAGGTGACATTTCCTTAGCCGGTTCTGTGATTACTTCTCTCATCTTACCCAAGATATGTAATCTGCCTTCTTTAGCTTGAAGCAATGCTCTCCTTAATGTATCGTTAGAAATTCCTTTTGCCTTCATATCCATTTGAAGAGCTGTGATACCTTCATCATTACCTGTAACTTTAAAGTCCATATCACCTAGGAAGTCTTCGATACCCTGAATATCTGTTAATACGATATCTTCATCAGGTTCTTTAATAAGTCCCATTGCAACACCGCCAATCATACATTTTACCGGAACACCGGCGTTCATTAATGCCATTGAGGTAGCGCATGTTGAACCCATTGATGTTGAACCGTTAGATTCTAATACATCGGAAGTAACTCTGATAGTATAGCCAAATTCTTCCTGTGAAGGCAGCGCCGGAACATTGGCTCTTTCTGCTAAATGACCGTGGCCGACTTCACGTCTTCCAGGGCCTCTTAACGGTTTAACTTCACCAACAGAGAACCCAGGGAAAATATATTTGTGCATAAATGTTTTTTTAGTTTCAGGATCAACACCGTCAAGTTCTTGAGCCATACCAGGGCCTGCAAGTGTTGCTACTGACATAATTTGAGTTTGACCTCTTGTGAATACAGCAGAACCGTGAGCTCTGGGCACAACACCGACTTCACACCAGATTGGACGTACTTCATTGAATTTACGTCCGTCGGCTCTAACTCTTTCTTCTTTAATCATTTTTCTCATGACTTTCTTTTCAAGAGCTTTAAATTCTTCTGCTACAAAGTCAATGCCTGTTTCGGCCATCATGATTTTAGCTTCGTGGTCATCGCCGTATGAGTCAAACTCTGCTTTTACCATTTTTTTAGCTTCTTCGAGTTTAGCTTTTCTGCCTTCTCTATCAAAGTCGTGATAAGCTTCTGTAACTTTGTCATAAGCTATTTCATTAATAATTTTTGCTATAGTAGTTGTGTCGTAAGGGTTAACAAATTCTGGTTTTACAATACCGCAGTCATTCATAAATTGAAGTTGAAGTTCGCATTGTCTTGCGATTTCTTTTTGTGCAAATTCAACAGCGTTCATAATATCATCTTCTGTAACGAATTTTGCACCGGCTTCAACCATGATTACTGAATCGTGAGTACCGGCAACTACAATATCAATATCTGATTTTGCTGCATCTGCATATGATGGGTTAGCAATAAACTGACCGTCGATTCTGCCTACTCTTACTGCACCGATAGGGCCTTCGAAAGGTGCTTCTGTCAACATTAATGCAGCTGAGGCACCTAACATTGCTAAAGTGTCAGGCTGGTTTTCGTGATCTAAGCTTATCAACTGGCCTACGATTTGTACATCGTTTCTGTATCCTTTAGGAAACAACGGTCTTATTGGTCTGTCTATTAATCTTGAAATCAAAATTGCTTTATCAGAAGCTTTACCTTCGCTTCTGTTATAACCGCCGGGGATTCTTCCGACAGCTGACATTCTTTCTTCATAATCAATCAATAACGGGAAAAAGTCTATTCCTACTCTTGGTTCAGGGCTAACTACAGCATGAACCAGTAACATTGTGTCGCCGCAACGGACAACTACCGAACCGCTCGCTGATTTGGCATACTTTCCTGTTTCTATGGTAACTATCTTGTTACCTACAGGAATTTCAATTCTTTTAACATCTACCATGTTTTTTTCCTTTTTCTTTTTCTACTTTCACTTTATGTGTTCATACTAATTATACAGTAAACACAGATGATGACCAAATTAAGTTAAGCAATTTTAGCAATTTTTTTATTAATTTCTTTTTATTTATTATATAGAGAATACACGAGGGAATTTATGACTGTTAATTTTGGATCAAATTTTGAGAATTGGTTTGCGAGTAAAGAAAATTATAATAAAGCTTTAAACGGGCAGAATGTACCTGATTTTAATTTTATGAAAGTTGATATAAAATCTTTGCCTGCTGATAAAAAAGGTGAAGCCTATAAAATTGATGTATTAAATGTTGCAAAATCAAGAATTGGCAACTATGATAACAATAATAACGGCAAAATGGAATTGTCCGAATATGTTGAGGAACAAAAGGCTGTTTATCAAAAAATGTTCAATGAACAGGTCGATATGAGCATTCCCGGTATGCAAGATACTTTTAAAAGTTCTTTTTCAAATTGCGATACCAATAAAGACGGTTCTATCGATAATAAAGAAATGGCAGCAGTATTTGCCTATATGGATGCAGCCGGTAATGACGGCACAATGGACGGTAAAATCAGTTACAATACTGCAATTGGCACAGACTGGGGCAATAAAGATATAACAGATGTGCTTTCAACTTACAAAAAATTTATTTTTGGCGAGTAATTAATTGATAATGAATAATAAAGTCTTTGTTGCAGATTGTAAATATTTTATTTACAATCTGTTTTTTTGAGCAAATTCTATTTCTATTTTATTGTTTAACTTATTATAGTGAAGTTATTATAAAGGATGTGTTATGTCATTAAATATAGGTGCTCGTTTTGAGAATTGGTTTACTAACAAGGATAACTACAATAATTTATTAAACAATGGACCTCAATGCAATTTTTCCTTTGTAAACCGTCCTATGTCAACTGTTGCGAACGAAGACAGAGCTGATTTTTACCAAAAATCCGTTCTTAATATTGCTGAATCAAGAATTGATAACTATGATACGAACAAAAATAAAAAGATGGAATTTAGTGAATATGTTACGGAACAGGCAAATATTTATCAAAAATTGTTTAATGAAAAACTTGATCTTTCTATCAAAGGTATGAAAGAGATGTTAAAGCAAACATTTGATAACTGTGATACAAATAAAGACGGTTCTATCGATAATGAAGAAATGTCTGCGGTATTTGCTTATATGGATGGTAACAGTTCCAATGGTAAATTAGACGATAATATTTCTTATCGAAGTGCGATGGGCTCTAATTGGACACATCCAGATATGCCAGAGGTATTATTAAATCTTAAGAATTTTATTTTTGGAAAATAAATTAATATAAAACTAAAAGGCTGTTGCATAACAACAGCCTTTTTATTTTTGAGAATTTTTATTAAACAGCGTAAACACTTACCTGTTTTCTGTCGCGTCTGTGAGGTTCAAAAACGACTTTACCGTCAATAAGAGCAAATAAAGTGTCATCTTTACCGATACCTACGTTGTTTCCAGGATGAAATTTAGTTCCGCGCTGACGAACAATGATATTGCCGGCCAGAACTTGTTCACCGCCGAATTTTTTTACGCCGAGTCGCTTACTTTCGCTATCACGACCGTTTTTTGATGAGCCTACGCCCTTCTTATGTGCCATTTTATTATCTCCTTTAAATTAGTTTTGTGTTAATACGGGATTACCCGATTACGAGTTATTCTGCAGGTGTTTCTGCTTCTGCTGCAGCTGCTTTTGATTTAGCTGCTGTAGTTCTGATTTTTGTAACCATAACTCTTGTAAAGAACTGTCTGTGGCCTTGTTTTTTTCTATAGCCTTTTTTAGCTCTTTGTTTGAATACGATAACTTTTTTAGCTTTGTCGTGTTTAACGATTTTGCCTTCTACTGTTGCTTTTTCTACATAAGGTGCACCAACTTTTGATTTTGCACCGTTAACGAGCATAACAACTTTGTCGAATACAACTTTGTCGTTTTCTTCACCGTCGATAAGTTCGATATCAACGTAGCGGCCTTCTTCTAATTTGTACTGTTTTCCGCCTGTTTCAACTATTGCGTACATTTGTGTTTCCTTTCACTTGAGGGGCTGTAGCAGAGGGGTATTATTAATTTAATTATTTTTGTAGCTAAGGCTATATCTTTTGCATTCTGCGGTTTTCTAACCTTTTGGCACCCCGGCATTTCCGAGCTTTTGCCATCACCGGCCTTTCTAACCTTTTGCCATCCCCCGGCATTTATAGACAGCCGACCTATCTAACATTCGTATAATAAAGTGTAACAAGCACATAAGCCGGTGTCAACACTGATTGTAAAGCTTTGTTATAAAAAATAAAAACCCGTCCGGTGTGAATCAGGCGGGTAAATAGCTGGATCGTGTCTGGGTAATTAAATGTTATTTATTATATTACCCGTTGATTTTTTTTAGCCTATTACCCGACTTACCTATATTTATTGTGTCATTAATTTGTTGTACATTTCAAGTGCTTCTTGTGCTTTTTTATCTTTTTTCATCATTTTGTATGTGTATGCAAGATTATAGTAAAAAGCAGGTTCATCAGGATTGGCTTTTATTGCCAATCCAAACTCGTAGCGTGCATTAAACCAGCTTTGTTTTTTCAGGTAACAGCAGCCCTTGTTGTAGTATGCGTAAGCGAAATCCTTTTTTAATCGTAAAGTTTTTTTGTATTCACTCATCGCCATATTTATCTTATTGTCGTAGTAGTACAAATTTCCAAGATTGTAGTGGGCTTTGTAGTTATTGTCATCAGCTGCGATAGCTTTTTTAAGTAAAAATACTGCGTCAATTGGTTTTTCTTTGTCCTGCGCAATATTAGCAAGAAACAGCCAATCATCCGAAATTTTTTCAGAGTCAGGGATTTTATTGAACAGCTGCTCTGCATCTTCAAGTTTGTTCGAGTTGTAGAGAAATTTTGCCTGTTCTCTTATTTCATTAAATTGAGATGGTTGGGCATCATTTGTTGAGGTTGTCTGGTTTTCTGTCTTTTTATTTTCCTCTTTGGTGTTTAATGATGGTTGTTTAGAAATATTTGATGTTTCACTTTGTTGTTTTACAGAGGGTGTCTCGGGTTTGTTCGTATCTTTTACCGGTTTTTCGTTTTTCTGTTTTTGGGGCTGCTTAACTTTATTTTGCAAATTTTTGACAGCATTTTT
>CALVAT010000022.1 GCA_944325565.1 Candidatus Gastranaerophilales bacterium | reverse complement strand
TTTTACCACAGCGCAAACGGTTAGGTTATGTCGATAAAATCCTCTCTACATAAGGGTTTTGTGCGTTAGATTTTTTAAAATAAGTAGACTTAGCGGGGAATAATGTATTATAATTAATTTTATAAATAGTAGTACATTGATTTTTTATAACCCTCGACATCCACCCCACAATAATACTAGTTAAGCGAGGTGGAAAGGAAAAAGAAAAATGGACAAAATGTTGTTCATTAAAAAAGCCCTGCAGAGTGCAAGGCTTTTCATTGACCTAGTTTTAGTCATGTTTTTCTAGGGCAAGGACGGTGAGGCTTATGCCTTGCCGTTCCTTTATTTTATTATATCCTATCTATTTAAAATTTCAAGATATATATGTGTTGTTTTATATTTTCACTCCTTTGCGGCTTCGCTTAAATTCCCCTTTTTGCAGCATTGAAAAATTTTTTGTTTGTATAATGATGATTAAAAAGGTATAATAAATACATATTTAAATAATAAAAGGTGGATAAAATGACGGTATTAACAGAAAATGAAGGTTTAATCACCCAGATTATCGGGCCTGTTATAGACGTTGAGTTTAGTAACGGAAATTTACCCGAAATTTATGACGCTTTAGAAATTTATTCCGAAAATGGTCAAAAAACAGTTGCAGAAGTTCAACAGTTGTTAGGAGAAAACAAAGTCCGCTCGGTTGCTATGTCTTCAACAGACGGTTTGCAAAGAGGAATGAAAGTTATTAATACAAAAGCTCCTATCTCAATTCCGGTAGGTCAGGCTACATTAGGCCGAATATTAAATGTTCTCGGCGAGCCTGTAGATGAGATGGGCCCGATTAATACAGACAGCTATCTGCCTATCCATAGACCTTCGCCAAAATTGGTTGACCAAAATACCAATGTAGAAATTTTTGAAACCGGTATTAAAGCAATCGACCTTTTGCAGCCTTACCAAAAGGGTGGTAAAATCGGTTTGTTCGGCGGTGCCGGTGTTGGTAAAACCGTTTTGATTATGGAACTTATCCACAACATAGCACAGGAACACTCCGGTGTATCCGTGTTCGGCGGTGTTGGTGAAAGAACACGTGAAGGTAACGACCTGTGGAACGAAATGAAAGAATCAGGCGTACTCGATAAAGTAGCTTTGATTTACGGACAGATGAACGAACCACCGGGAGCCAGAATGAGAGTAGGCCTTTCTGCTTTGACTGCTGCTGAATACTTCCGTGATTTTTCAAAACAGGATGTATTGCTGTTTATCGATAACATCTTCAGATTTGTACAGGCGGGTTCTGAGGTTTCTGCTTTGTTAGGACGTATGCCTTCTGCAGTAGGTTATCAGCCTACTTTGTCCACTGAAATGGGCGAGCTGCAGGAACGTATTACCTCTACTAAAGATGGTTCAATCACTTCTGTACAGGCTATTTACGTACCGGCAGACGACCTGACAGACCCTGCACCGGCTACGACATTCTCTCACCTTGATGCTTCAACCGTATTATCAAGACAGATTGCATCCCTTGGTATTTATCCAGCTGTTGACCCGCTCGCATCAAGCTCAAGAGTGCTGGATCCTGTGATTATCGGTGAAGAACACTATGGTGTTGCAAGACAGGTGCTTGAAGTTCTGCAAAAATACAAAGATTTGCAGGATATTATCGCGATTCTCGGTATGGATGAATTGTCTGAAGACGACAAATTAACGGTTAACAGAGCAAGAAAGATTCAAAGATTCCTTTCTCAGCCGTTCTTTGTTGCAGAACAGTTCTCAGGTATTTCTGGCAAATATGTTAAACTTGAAGATTCTATTAAAGGCTTTAAAGAAATTCTTGAGGGTAAACATGATGACTTGCCGGAACAGGCTTTCTATATGGTAGGTACTATAGAAGAAGCTGTTAAAAAAGCTGAAGAAATGAAAGCATAAAATCTATGTCTAAAAAAATAAACCTTAAAATAATAACCCATGAAAAAGAACTCTTTAACGAAGAAGTTGACGCTATATATTCAAGAAGCGTTGAGGGTGAGTTCGGTATATTACCTGACCACCAGCCGTTTATGAGTGCTCTGGACATAGGAGTTACAAGAGCTGAAAGAAACGGTGAAATGGAGTATTTTACTACCATGGGCGGTATTTTTCAGTTCAAAAATAATGAGGCTTTGATTCTGACAGATTTGGCTGAAAGAGGCTGTGATATTGATGTTACAAGAGCTAAATCCGCTAAAGAAAGAGCAGAAGCAAGAATCGGCTCTCATGAAGTGGAAATAGACAATGTACGAGCACAGATTGCACTGGCTAAGGCTATGGCCAGATTAAAAGCTGCATTGAAAAAATAAAATCATACATATAAAAATATTTTAAAAGGCAGGGTTTTGGTTGAACAGCGACCCTGCTTTTTACATGACAATAATTTAATATTAAACAATAAACTAATTGCAAAACTGGTGCACTACTGTAAAATAGTTTTATGCAGCTTATTGTTTACATATTAAAAAGATTTTTGCAGTCGATACCGTTGTTGTTTCTGGTATCTATTATAAGCTTTTTTATAATAAGACTTAGCCCTGTTGATCCTCTCGGGGAATTGAGGCTCAACCCCTCAATTTCACAGGAAACTTTAAAAGCAGAGCAGCAAAGACTGGGGTTGGATAAACCTAAAATTGTGCAATATGGACTTTGGCTTAAAAGCTTTTTAAAAGGCGATTTAGGAGTCACAGTTACCGGAGAAAAAGTCAGTGTAAAACTTATGGAGCGCATTCCTAATACGCTTTTGCTTACGACTGTTGTTATTTTGTTAACGTGGCTTGTGGGCATACCGCTTGGGATTTATGCGGCATTGCACTGGAAAGAACCTGTAGACAGGATACTTACCGTCGTAACAAGTATCGGTATGGCTATACCATCGTTTTTCTTTGCGCTTTTGCTGTTGATATTTGCAGTGAAAACAGGCTGGTTTCCAACAGGCGGTATGACAAGCTACAACTTTTCCACTCTGTCGCCTTTTCATAAGGTGTTGAATATTGCACATCACCTTGTGTTGCCTGTGATTGTGCTTTTTACTATTTCTCTTTCCGGTTTGCAAAGGCAAATGAGAGGAAATCTTCTCGATGTACTTGGGTCGGATTATGTAAAATTTGCACGTGCAAAGGGGCTTAGCGAGAACAAAGTTGTTTACAAGCACGCTTTAAGAAACGCAATTAACCCTATGGTTACACTTTTAGGCTTTGAGTTTGCTTCGTTATTAAGCGGGGCTGCTTTGACTGAATATGTTTTTCAGTATCCGGGGCTGGGAAGGTTGATTCTTGAGGCTGTTATGAAATCTGATATAAACCTTGTAATGGCATCATTGATGATGGGGACGATAATGCTTGTTGCGGGGAATCTGCTTGCGGATATTTTGCTTAAACTTGTTGACCCGAGAGTGAGTGTGAACTGATGAACAAAAATTCTGTACTTGCTCAAATTTTTAAAGACAAATATGCAACAACTGCTGTTGTTGTTCTTTTGATTTTGTATCTGGGGATTTTGTTTGCGGATTTTCTGGCTCCATATTCAAAAGAATTTTCCGACAGGCACAGGGCTTATGTGCCGCCCTCAAAGGTTTTTACCATTGATGAGAACGGAAAATTTTCAAGACCTTACACCTATAACTATAAAAGATATTTTAATCCGGACGAATTGAAAATTACTTATAAATTGGACAGAAGCAAAAAGTATTATTTAAAATTTTTTGCTAAAGGCGAGCCGTACAAATTTCTCGGCTTAATCCCTATGCAAAGGCATCTTGTAACGGTTGAGAAAGAAGGCAGGCTGTTTTTGCTCGGCACGGATATAAACGGGCGTGATATTTTTTCCAGGATTCTTTTCGGCGGAAGGATATCTTTGACTATAGGCTTTTTGGCTTTGTTTATTTCGTTTCCATTGGGTATGCTCTACGGCGGGATTTCTGGATATTTTGGCGGTATAGTTGATAACCTTATGATGAGGGTTTCAGAGGCGATAATGTCTATTCCGAGTTTTTATCTTTTGATTATTCTTGCAGCAATTTTGCCGTCTAATATGACAAGCATACAGAGGTTTTCTTTAATTGTCGTAATACTTGCTCTTATAGGCTGGGCCGGATTTTCACGTGTTGTAAGAGGTATGGTTTTATCCATAAAAAATCAGGAATTTGTACAAGCGGCGGAATCTATCGGCGCGTCAAAGCTGAGAATCATAATTAAACACCTGCTACCGCAGACCTTGAGTTATGTAATTGTTGCGATGACTTTATCCGTACCGTCTTATATTTTGTCGGAATCCGGTTTGAGCTTTTTGGGGCTTGGTATACAGCAGCCTGACGCAAGCTGGGGAAATATGCTGAAAGAAGCGCAGGAGTATGTTAATATTATTTATAGACCTTGGCTTTTGGCTCCCGGTTTTTTAATTTTTATTGCGGTATTATCTTTTAACCTGATAGGTGATACAATAAGGGATATCTTAGACCCCAAAAGCAAGGTCAGATAGAATATTTTAGTTAATAGGGCTTGAGGATAGATGGAACAGTTTATATTTCAGCATTTAATAATCAGTAAAGTTATGCTTTTAGACATACTTCTGGCGATTGTTCTAGGGTTTGCAATAGGTTTTGAAAGAGAGATTACAAACAAATGGGCGGGGTTAAGAACACATATGCTTGTTTGTCTTGGCTCTTGTATATTTACATTGCTTTCAATACACGCTTTTCCAGTATATGCACATAGCCCTCAGGCTGACCCTGCCAGAATTGCTGCTCAGGTGTTAACCGGTATCGGTTTTATCGGCGGTGGTACTGTTTTAAGACATGGATATTCGATTTACGGCTTGACTACAGCGGCTACACTATGGATTACGGCGAGTATCGGTATGGCGTGTGGATGCGGTTTTACTGCTCTTGCGACGATATGTACCGTATTGGCCGTTGGTACTTTAGTTTTAATCAGAATTTTTGAAAAACAGTATATTCACAAAGGCTCTAAAAATCCGAGAAGGTTTAAGGTAAGTTTTTATACCGAGATGAATGCAGCAGATGATATTTATTCTAAAGTTATTCAAAATTTTAATTCCATATTTGAAATAAATAAGGTGAATTCAAATTCTAATCCCGGCTTGATGAAGATAAGTTTTAAACTGGATATATTTGACAAAAATCCTGTACAATTTTTACATAAGGAATTAAATTTAGTGGAAGGTATTGAATCAATTTCAATACAGGAACTTTATGAATAAAACGGCGGTATTTGAATATTTAAGAACTATTTTAATATCATTGTTAATTGCACTTGTGATTGCGAGTGTGGCTACAGCGTTTTCAAAAGTTGTGGCCGAACATCATATAAAAATGCTTTCTAAAATAACAAATACTACAAAAGATGATGAAATAATCAAAGCTCTTATAGCAAAATTTTCTAACTTGTCTGCACAAAATCCCGGTGATTATGTTTTGAATGTTAAGCTCGGCAATTTATATGAACTGATGCTGGATGAGAAGAATGCAGAAGAACAGTATAAAATTGCGATAAGTAAAGCCGCATACGGTGTTTATAGCCCCTATTTTGCTCTGGCGAATTTGTATTTAAAGCAGAACAAATATAAAGAGGCTTTATCTATTGTAAAAAAATTGAAAAATACGGATCATAAACCTCTTCTTATAGCCAAAGGTGATTTTTACATGAATCTCGGTGATCTTCTGTGGAAAGAAAATAACTATGAGAAGTCCGTAAAACAGTATAGAATTGCGTATTTCTATTACAAAAAAGTTGATTCAGAGAAAAAGGATTCAGCTATTGTTGGTATTCTGGATTGTTATAACAAAATTGCCGATGAGGATTTTAAAAAACATAAAATAGACGCAGCTATTGAAAGTCTTGAAACCGCTTTGTTGTATAAGGAAACATCGATTGTGTATTACAAACTTGCTGTTCTTTACAAAGATGTTAATCCTTTAATTGCGAATTCATACATGGAAAAAACATATAAAATGGATCCGGGGTTAATTAATTTTGATATTTACGAAGAAATTTTGATAAAGCTTATGCGTTATTATTATCTGCAGAGTCAGGATATAAAAACAGAACTTTATCATAACAAGCTTAAAGCAATAAGAAATTTTGAAAAGAGATATTATATTACAGCGGACGATGTGAAAATAAATATCAAAAAATTGCAGCTTAAAAACAACCTGCTGCATTCTAAACAGACAGTTAAAGTAAAATTCAATATCGACAATACATCAAAGTCCGATTTTAATACACTTTTTCTGACAGTTAGTTTAAAATATGATCATAAGTCAAAAGAAATATATTCAACAAAATTGTATTCAAAGAAAAATCCTCTAAAATCACGTACTACTTCTCCTGAATATAGTTTTAAATATACATACAGTGATAAAGATGAGATTTTTAGCGCAAAGGATATAGAGCTTGAGTTTTATGTTTCTAAAAAGGATAACATGAGAAAGGTGCCTGTTAAATCGGTCAAAATTGAAAGGTTTTAAATGAATTTTGTAAAAAAATTGTAAGAATACTTCAAAATTTCTTATTAACAATGTAAAATGACAGAAAAGGAGTACTATAGGGATTTGGAAATACTTCATAAAGAAAATCAACAGTTATACTCGGATGTTCCGCCTACAAAATTACGAAATAAGGACGAAAAATTTCGTACGGCAAATAATATTCCTTTCTGGATGTGGGTGGCTGACATGTTTTTCTATAACATGCTGGAGAATAGATTTTTTTCATTAAAAATCAAAAATGAAGAGAATTATAACAAACGAAATCCTGATTTTGCCAATATTATTTATGCACCTCATAACAACTGGTGGGATGGTATTGTTGGTTACAATTTGTGCCGCAGGGTTTTTAAAACAAAAATCAGAATGATGATTGAAGAAATGAATAGATTCCCTATCCTTGCCAAGGCGGGAGCTTTCCCTGTAAATAAAAAATCTGCTCAGGCTTCGATGAAAGCATTGCAGTATTCTGTGGAACAATTGTGTAATAAAGAAATCTCTTTATGGCTGTTTCCTCAGGGGATTATCAGACCTCCAATGTATAGACCTATTGAATTTCAGACCGGTATGGCTTATATAGCAAAAAATGTTGTTCAAAAGGCCGGAGGCATAAATCTTATTCCCGTTGCTGTTAATTATCCTTTTTTGCGTGAGGACAAGCCGGAAGTTCTCTGTGAAGTTGGTGAACCTGTTATTTTAACTGATGCTAATTTTGACAGAAAAGAACTTACACACAGATTGGAACATGAGTTTGAAGCTTTATGTGACAGACAGTTTGATGACATCAGACACGGTCGTGTTGAAGAGTATGAGTATTTGTACAAGCAAAAACTTAAATGGTATAAAAAACTCGAAAAACGTCTTAAAAAAATAGATATGCCGCCGGGGTCAGGTGTATAAAATTTTTAGTTGTTAACTTTTGTTACGAGCTCAGGCAATTTTTTTCTCTAAAAATACTTTCATGATTTATAAGGATTTTTTAGAGGAGAAAATTATGGCAAATTTAACAGTACAAAATACTAAAGCGGTGGAATATACATCTACAGTTGCAGAAGCACCTAAATCTGGCAATACTAAGGCTTCTGATGCGAAATTGCTCGGTGCAGAAGATAAGGTAGAAACCAAACAAAGCGGTATGCCAAAGCTTACACCGATTTTGTATGAAATTAAAGACGGTGATTCTTTAATGAAAATTGCAAATGAACTGGGCTTAAAAATTACAGATCTTGTTGACCAACTCAAAGCAAGCGGCAAACTGCCTGAAGATTATGATCCTTTTGCCCGTCATACAAAGGATATTTCCTGGATGAAAAAGGGCAATAAAATAAAACTTTCCTATCCTGAAACAGAAAAACAAAAGGCAGAGTATCAAGAGTTCTGTGATAATAGAACAAAAGAATATTACAATAAAAAAGCTGCAGCTAAAAAAGAAGCCGAGGCTGAAGCAAAAGCTAAAGCACGTGCAGAATATGATGCACTGCCGTGGTATCAAAAATTGTTTACGGAAAGACCGTAATTATTCAAAATAACCGATATAAGGCAGGTTACGCATATAGCCCTCGTAGTCTAGTCCGTAGCCTACAACAAATTTGTCATCGATATCGAATCCGTAATAATCGGGTTCGATATTAACTTTTCTGGCCATTTTTTTATTTAAAAATGTTACCACTTTAAGATTTTTAGGCCTGTGTGTTCTGCAAAGAATGTTTATTAAAAATTCCATTGTGCAGCCTGTATCGATGATATCTTCAACAATCAGTACATTTTTATCTTCAAGATTTGGCAGGGTCAAATCAATTGCCTGAACATTTCCGGAAGAGGTTTTTGCGTTGCCGTAACTCGATACTCTTATAAATTCCATTTCAACAGGCATTTTTAAATGTTTGGCAAGGTCGCAGCAAAACATTGTCGAACCTTTTAATACACAAATTAATACAAGTTCGTTGTTTGTGCCGCAATCTTTATTTATTTTTTCGGCAAGTTCTTTTGTCTTTTGTTCTATTTGTTCCTGTGTAAAAAGGATTTTTAAATCTTCAACTTTTCTGTCGAGCATAATTTTATACCTGTTCTTCTATTGTTAATACATGTGTTGGCAGAGTTTTGGCTCTTAGTTTTTCGCTGAGGCAGACCCCTGATGCCCACAATACTTCAGAGCCTCTGCATAAGAGTATAATATCATCTCTTTTAAATTTTTCTATGCCTTTGTTTATAAACAGTTTTTTAAGTTTCATTGTTCCGTCCATACCGAAAGGCTGTATGATATCTCCGTGTGCACGTGTGCGCAGAGTTAAGCCGTTAAAGTCATTTAAATATATATAAGCCTTTAGGTCTGCGGCTTTTGGAAACACAGGCATGTTGCTTTCTTTGTATTTTTCAATATGAAAAATTATGTTGTGGAATTTGTAAGCTCCGCAGCCTGTTATTTTGATTTCTTCTGTAATTTTTTCCGGCTCTAAATCCTGAATTGTACATATTTTTTCTTTAGAAACAAAAAGCCACAGGTCTTTTGTCAGAGAAAGAGTTTTTCCGGATTTGTATTTTGCACTTTTGTTTATAAATTCATAAATTTCTTCCACTTTTTTGGAATCGTAATCCAGATTTTGTTCCACAAGAAAATCCAGTATAAATTTGTTTTGTACATCTTTTGAAAGTTCAATGAATTTTGGCGTAATGAAATATCCGTCTTTGACGATATCTTGTTTTATTTTGGACAGATATTCTTTCACAATGTTTTGTTCAGAAATAGCAATGCGCGAAAGATTCAAAATAACATCGTCTATTTTGGGGTTAATTGTTTTAAGCTCTGAAATTATTTGGTGTCTTATAAAATTGCGGGCATATTTTGTGTCAAAATTACTGGAGTCATTGTTTGGTACAAGTTTGTTAATTGTACAGTATTTAACAATATCTTTTCTTGAAAAATTCATCAAAGGCCTGTAAACCTTGCAACCATCAAGGGTAGAGGTTTCTAATATTCCGCACAAACCTTTTACTCCCGTACCTTTTGACAACCTGTAGAGGATAGTTTCCGTGTTATCGGATTTTGTGTGGGCAAGAAATATTCCGTCTGCGTTGAATTTTTTATAACATTTTTTAAAAAACTCCTGACGTTTTTCTCTTGCAACTGTTTCTGTTTTGGGCAGACCTTCCGGCAAAATTTCACAATACAGCTCGATATTGTTTTCTTTACAGTATTTTTGACAGTTTTCCTGCTCAATTTCTGCTTCTTTACCCCGCCAGTTGTGGTTTAAATGAAGGGCGATGAGTTTAAAACCTGATTTTTGTGAGATTCGCTGCAGTATATCTAACATGCACATGGAATCATACCCGCCCGAAAAACCGACCACAAAGGTTTTTTCATTTGATAAAAGATTGTATTTTTTTAAAAAACTTCTAACCTTACTAATCATTTCTGCAAACTTCAATCAGTCTTTGCGCCTGTGTTACGGCGTCCGTTAAATTCTTATCCTTAACAATTTTTCTGGCATAAGAGCCGATACTGATTCCATTATATCTAAGAGAACACATTTTTGCTAACTCTGATGTTTTTTCATTTGTTCCGCCGGACATAAGAATGTAAGTGCCGTAAGGCTGTATAAGGTGGGCCATGGCAACGGCCTGCAGTGTGGAATTGAATGTATTATCACCGCCTGACATCGGTACACCGTCTGCCTGAATAATAAAATTGGTGTCACCCTTCCATTTAGTGACTTTGTGTATAAGCTTTTTTACTCTTTCGTTGCTATAGAATTTTCTGTCCAAACAAAGGCTCAAAGCACCTTTGAAGTTTTGTATAACATATTTTATTTCTTTATCAGGAATTTTTTTTGTTGAAAGGTGGATTTCTATGCAATCAAGATTGTACTTTTTCGCAATTTTTACTATTTTTTCCACATCATATTCACATTCGGTAAAAGAAATTGCTTTGCAGACATCGCACTTCTGACAGCCAATGCAGTTTTGTTCAATCACTTTATAGCTATTTTTGTCGGGTACAATAGCATTTTGCGGACAATTTTTGGCGCATTTGCCGCAATTTTTGCATTTGTCTTTGTTTATTATGCATTTTTGAATATGAGTGTCGCCGGAAAGCCCCAGACTGATGGAGTAATAAAAATCGTCAGGATTTTTTCCTGATTTTTTAACGCCGCGCATAACTGCTTCTACGGCTTCTTTAGAAGGATTTATGTCGAACATATCCGCACCTGCTATGGCGTAGATGGTGACAAGCTCCTCTATCTCTTCAAAATGTTTGTTGCCGAGGCCCAGAACAAGTTTGAATATTTTTTTTTCATTTAATGTATCTAAGAGTTTTTTCTTCATGACGTCATTATACTACGTTCAAAATTATTACGAAAAAAAGTTTTGTCCGTGTTCTTTGCTTTCTTCCTGCGGATCCTGCATTGTTCCCACCTGAAAGCAGCTGCGTCCGAATTTTGCTTCGAGGTTGTCCCACACCTGTGCAATTTTTTTGGCCTTTTTGGTCTTTTCGTCCTCAAATAAAAATAGCTGTGAGGCCGATTTTTCGGATAATTTGTCCGCATAAATCCCAGAGGATCTGTAAATAATATTCGGGTCATAGAGTTTATCCAGCATTTTGTCTGCATACTGGTTTATCAAAAACTCGCTGTCTGTCGGCTCGGGCAGTATCATTCTTTCGGTGAATACTCTGAAATCTTTAGTGCGAAGCATGACAAATACAATCTCTGTTTGCATACCTAGTTTTCTAAGTTTTGAACAAACCTGATGAGAGTGATAATGCAAAGAACCTTTTATGTATTCCTTATCATTCGTAAAATGGCTGAAGGCGCTTGTTTTTTGGATAGATTTGGGCAGTTCTATTTTTGAGTTTACGGGGTATGCGCTGATCCCGCTTAGTTCCATTTTTAGTTCAAGTCCTCTTTTGCCCCAGATTTTTTTTAGCCAGAACTCGTTTTGTTTAACTATTTCGCTGCATTTGTTTATTCCGTATTTGTGAAAAAGTGCTGCGCTGTTTTTTCCTATTCCCCAGATGTCTTCTATATAGGTACGGCGCAAAATTTCGTCAATATCCCGTATTCTTATTCTGCATAACCCGTTTAATATTGTATCTTTTTTTGCTTTTTCGCAAGCCAGTTTGGCAAGGGTTTTTGTCGGCGCAAGTCCTATAGATACAGGCACGCCGATTTCCTGTTCTATTTCTCGTTTTATTTTGGCTATGATGTCTTCGTAAGAGCAGCGGTAGAGTTTTTTTAATCCGGTTAAATCAAGGAATGCTTCATCAATAGAGTACTGTTCAACATCCGGCGTGTAGCTCATAAGTTTTATAATTATTCTGTTTGAAATATCGTGGTATAGTTTAAAATTTCTTGAAATATATATGACGTTTTTAAACTCTTTTCTTGCTTTAAAAAGAGGATAGCCCATAGGGATTCCCATTTCTTTGGCTTCTTTCGAGCGTGCAATTATGCAGCCGTCGTTGTTGCTTAAGACACATACGGCCCTGTTTCTGAGAAGCGGGTTCATAAGCTGTTCACAGGAAACAAAAAAGTTATTACAATCTACAAGTGCGATTTCTGACATTTTAAAACCTTTAAAATTTTTGTGCGATACGAAATAGGAAAAAAGAAAATCAAAGCGGAGAGCCGTCAAAAGATTTATCTGCAAATAATCTCCGCTTTTTAATTTATTAGGAAGGATATCTAGAGTTAAAATTTTTATAACTGTCGTGCAATCCCTGTTGCCACACCGAATATAGTCAGGACTTCTTTAGGGATTATATTTGGGTATTGGGGATTTTCCGGCTGAAGCCAGATTTTTCCATCTTTTTGTCTGTAGGTTTTGAGTGTATAACCATTGTCAATGTACGCTAGAACAATATCACCGTCTTTTGCGTAAGGAGTTTTTTTAACGATTACCCTGTCACCATCGAATATGCCTGCATTGACCATAGAATCACCGGACACTGTGAACATAAACACTGACGGATTATCAAGATCAAAATCTTCGTCTAAAGATACACGCCTTTCGATAGTGTCTTCTGCTACTGTAGCAAAACCTGCTCTTACAGAGGAAGTGAACAAAATAGCACCGAAACATTCGGGATTTATAAAAAACTTTCCGTTTTTTTCTTTAATCAGTTCACACTCCTTGAGTTTTTTAAAATACTGCCAGACAGAGTTTTTGTGTTTAAACCCGAAGGTCTGTGCAATTTTTTCAAAACTCGGAAGAGGTTCTTTTCCGTAAGCTTTTTTGAGGTTTTCAAAAAAGTTTTTTTGTTTTTCACTGAGGCTTTCGTTTAACATAATATTATTATAGACAATTGTCTATAAAATGTCAATATTTATTTTTTAAATTGTATAATATCGATTTATTATGGTCAGTGCAAACACGGCTAAAAAGAAAAATGCATATATGGTTGTGATTAAAGGAAGATTGATATTTATCTGTTTTAGTTTGTCGTTGTCGAATAACATAAAAAACAGCGGTAAAACAGGTATTAAATAACGTCCTTTAAAGCCTGCTATAAGTCCTTCCGGACTTAGTACAAAAATTATATAATTAGCAGTTAGCGTAAGTATCAAGACGGACAGTATTATAAAAACAAAGATTAGTTTTTCTTTAATATTGAAAGGTGCCTTTTGTTTATCTGTAAATAGCACATTGAATGCTACCAAAGCAATAAACGCATAAATTATACCGCTGTGAATCTGTGTATCTGAAAATCCAAAATCGCAAAAAGTTCTTTGAATGTATTCATTAGAGTTTATTACAATGGTTTTGATAATACTTATTAAATAATTTGAAGGCTGAGTAAATATTGAAATTAAACCTTCTGTTGTATTTTTATAGTAATACGAAAAAGTTCCGCTAAATATATGTATGTTATAAAGCAAATAGCTGCTAATCCACAGCACGCAAAGTAGAAATATTAGACAAAAACTTGTTATGCGTTTTCGGGGATTGGCAAATTTTTCTTTCGGGAGAATAAAAAATAATAAAATCATAGGAAGGTATGTAAATTTACATACACACAGCAGAAATATTAAGCTAGAAAAGAAAATAATTTCTTTTTTAGTAATATTTTTTATATTGTTATCATATTTTAATTTTAAAATATATGCTATAAGTAGAAAACTAAGACCTATAACAAGGTGATCTGTGCTTATTACAGAACCGAGATAAATACTTAACGGGGTTATTGATAGTAATAGAAAAAGGTATTTTTTTACAGGAGTAATTTTTATTGCTGTATAAATCAATGCTGTATATAAAAACAAAGAGCACAACCGCAGCAAAAAAATCATAAATACCGGTTTTGTATCCAGCTGTTTCATTAATGTTAATAGTATTGTATGCGGCAGGTAAGATACAATAGTATATGAGGGAATCATATGTACAACAAGGGTTTTGAAATTTTTATCAAGATTGTATCGGGATTGTTGTTTTATAGTCGAAAATTTAATTTTGTTCGGTGGATGTTTAATTTTGTTTTCATCAATATAAGGATTCAGAGCTTTGCTTTCTACTGCTATACGTACAATACTGACAGGAATTATTTGTGCGCTGAAAGTCTTTGGGTCTTTAAACATAAATATGCCATCGGTATATGAAGTGATTTTTTTGAAGTTTAAAGTTCCGTCTGAAAATGCATAAATTTTGTAAAAGTGTTCGCTTTCATCAAACCCTTGAAACAACGGATTTATAAACACCAAGAGTATTCCCCAGAACAAACAAAATATTAAAAATATGTTTTCAGGAACTATATAGTTCTTCAAGTAATGGTAAATATTACCATTACTTGAAAAGAATTTCTGAATGGTGTTTATAAATGTCTTTGTTTTTACCATAAATTTTTATCCCTGAAAATACGGTAAATCTTCATTTTTATCAAGCACTCTGGCGTCTTTCTGGAAAATTTTGGATTTATAAATCCCCGCTTTTGCAAGAGCATATAACATGCTTACTCTCAAGACACCGAAACCGTATTTGCAGCTTCTCATAAAGTTTATGGAAGAAGCATCCGGAAAATATTTTGTGGGGCAGCTGATTTGGCCTATTGTGTAACCTTTATAAAAAATAAGTGCAAGCATTTCGTTGTCAAAGATGAAGTCATCATCGCAGTCTTTCAGCGGTAAAGTTTCCAGCACTTCTTTTGTAAAAGCCCTGAAGCCTGTATGGTATTCTGTAAGACGTTCACCCGAAAGCATGTTTTGAAACCATGTAAGACACCTGTTGGCAATAAATTTGTATAATGGCATACCGCCTTCCAATGCGCCTTTGCCAATAAATCTCGAGGCTATACAGGCATCGTATTCATCAAAAGCAAGCATTGTTGCCATAGCCGGAACTAACTTGGGAGAATATTGATAGTCGGGATGAACCATGATTACAATATCTGCGTTGGCTTTTAGGGCTGCTGTGTAGCAGGTTTTCTGGTTGCCGCCGTAGCCTTTGTTTTTGTCGTGGACAATTGTAGTTATGCCCAGCTTTTTGGCGACTTCTTTTGTTTTGTCAGAGGAGTTGTCATCAACAAGTATGATTTCGTCTACTATATCTCTATATAATTCGTTGTATGTCTGTTCAAGAGTTTTTTCTGCATTATATGCAGGCATGATAACTGCTACTTTTTTGTTGTTAATCATTTTTTCTTAATCCCCTTAATTGTCTTAGCCGTCCTGCTTTTATCCTCTCTGCAAAGTAGTAATGAACAATATCGCGCTGCTCTGAATCGAGGTCAGTTGACTATATGAAATTATTGTTCATAGTATAATCAAAATTAACGGAGATTACAATTTTTATGGAAAAGTTTAAAGAGTTTGCGAATAAGTTTTGTTTAAAAGAACTGGGGATAATTTTTATTGTTTCTTTATTTTTGTACGTATTGTTTTATGCAAAATACGATATTTATCTGATTGATGTGAGCAGAGAAGCATATCTTCCGTGGCAGGTTCTGAAAGGGAATGTGCTATATAAAGATATATTCAATGTCTACGGAGCTCTTGGATATCAAATAAACGCTATTGCTTATGCCATAATGGGGGTAAAGCTCTCAACGTTGTATTTTATGGGATTTTTAAATTCGCTGGTTATTCTTTTTACCACTTTTTTTATAGCCAGGCTTTTTGTAGATAAAAAGACATCGTTATGTATATCTGGTTTGACTTTGTTTGTATGTGTTTATGCAAAGAACTTTTTTAATTTTATCTTTGTTTATTCATATAGCGCAGTGTATGCTTTATCTGGATTTTTGCTTTCACTGCTTGCAATATTGTTTTACATAAGAGATAAAAAGAATCTGTATTTAACACTATCGTTTTTCTTTGCCGGTTTTGCGTTTGCAAATAAAATAGAGTATGCACCTTATTTTGCTTTTATATTCGCGTGTTTACCGTTTTTTGTTAAAAAGGATTGGAAACAGTATCTTTATTCCTTTGCTGCTTTTATGCTTATGCCTGTAATATCTTTTGGTGTGTTGTTTATACAGGGTGTTAGTATACAAGATTTGTTAGATGCTGCTGTATTGATAAAAAAATTGATTAGTGCTCCTGCTACGAATTATTTTTATTATAATTTTGGATTGTACTTTAATCCGCCTATGGTGTGGGATGGGGTAAGGCTGCTTTTAGCAATGCTCAAGACCGCAATACCTTTTTCTCTTGTATTGTACGGCATAAATTATTTGTGTAAAAAACACTCTGATAATAAATTTTTATTAATTGGGGCAAATATATTTATAATACTTGCGTCGGTGGCTCTTATTATAAAAAAATATAACCTGCTTTATAATATGTATGCGGGAATATTTGCCTGGGTAGGGCTTGTTGTGCTTTTCATACTGCCCGTTGTTAGTGTGTATTGTTTATTTGTTTTGTATAAAAACAAATTCGATTTTGGAACGCTTGATTCTAAAGATAAGATGTTTTTGTATATGACAGTTGCATCGATTCTTGTTTCTATGAAGGGATTTTTCTCTATTTTCCTTACCTGTTACGGAACATTTAATCTTGCCGCCCTGTTTTTGCCTTTCGTGATATTTTTTGTTTATTATGTACCAAAGGCTTTTAAATTCGTAGATAAAGACGTGTTTGCGGCTGTTATAAAGAATCTTTGCGTTGCTGTTATGATTGCATTTTTAATCATGGCTCTCTATAGAATAGGCGAGGGCAGATATACCCGTGTAAAACAGCCGCGCGGTATGATTTATATGCGCAATTTATACGGAAATCAGAATGAACTGATTGAATTTATAAGAAATAATACGGCAAAAGATGCCAGAGTCGTTACTATTCCGGAGGGCGCTATAGTTAATTTTCTGGCTGAACGCGATACTGATAACAAATATTACTATCTTATTCCGGTAAATGTACAAATTTTTGGAGAAGAAAAAATACTGGATGATTTTAAAAAGAATCCTCCTGATTATTTCCTTTTGAATGAGCTTTTATATTCAGTTTATAAAAAGGGTGCTTTTTGTTCTTATACAAGAAGTGTCTGTGATTTTATAAAGTCTGATTATGTACCGGTTTACGAAACAGAGGCTCCCGTGGGCTTTACTCTTTACAGGTATAAAAATACAACAAAATAGTTTGTGTTATACTTTTGTATAGTATAGAATCTAAGTGTAATATTGAAACTATTAAGGCGTTTAAAGCTTATGAAAGATATAAATGATATGAAAAATATGCCAGAGTGTCCTGTTGCAACGGTACTGGAGTTTATAGGAAATAAGTGGAAAGTTTTTATTATAAGGGATTTGCTCTCCGGTACAAAGCGATTTGGAGAATTAAAAAAAGTAACGGGAGCTTCGCAAAAATCTCTGGCTGCAAACCTGAGAGAGATGGAAGATGACGGTCTTGTTGAACGTAAAGTTTTTCCGGAAGTGCCGCCCCGTGTCGAATATACTTTGACTGACATAGGTTATTCCCTCGCTGCGGTGATTGAACCTATGGCTCAATGGGGTAGTGCATACAAGGAGTATTGCCGTTTAAAATTAAAGAAAGATAAGAAAATGAGTAAGTCCTGATAGTGGACGTTGACATTCAAATTTGTTTTGACAATTGAAGTTTTAACATTTTAATATCATAAAATGTGAGTTGGGAAGAGATGATATTCTAGATATATTATGGAAAATACGAATAAAAAAATTTTTTTAATAATAAATTTGTCTTTTTTGGGTGATGTACTTTTAACAAACGCATTGTGTCAGAACATTAAAAAAAATTATCCTGATTCAAAGATTGTTTTTTGTGTAAATAAAACCTTTAAAGACGCTGCAAAATATCAGGATTGTGTTGACGATGTTATTTGTATGGACAAACGCGGTAAGCACAGCGGATTTTTAGGATTAATTAGATTTGCTTTGAGTTGTCCGTATCGTAAAAAAATAGATACTTCCTTTGTAATCTATGGAAACGACAGGGGAATAATACTTTCACACTTTTTGGGCTGTAAAAATATAATTTCCGGTACTCGAAAGATTACAAGGTATTTGTTAACAAATAATTTTATGGATTTTGCAAATTTTAAAAACATGCAGGATATAAATGCTAATTTTATAAAAGCATTAACAGCTCAAAATGCTGAAGTTTTGCCAATAAGGTATACTCCGGAAGCCGGACACGATATTTTTATTGAAAAGTTATTACACACATACGCTAACAGAGAAATAGTTGCGCTTTGTGCAACCAGCAAAAACAAAGAGAAAGATATGCCGCCTGAAACCGGTGCTCAAATTATTGAAAAATTAACAAATGAGGGCAAAACGGTTTTTTATGTTGGAGCAGGCAGGGAAGCAAGGATATTTGCTGATAGTGTGAAAAAGCTCGGGTGTGTAAATTTTGTTGATTTGACTGATATAACTTCAATCAATCAGCTTGCCCGTGTTTTAAAAATGTGTAAAGGTTTGATTAGTGTTGATACCGGAACAATGCATCTTGCATGTGCACTTGATGTACCTGTGGCCGGTATTTTTTATAAAATAGATACTATAGAAAGATGGGCTCCAAGAGATTTTCTTTATAAATCGGTTGTAATAGACAGAGATTATTCCGCACAATATATTTGCGAGCGTTTTAATTCGTTAATTTCTAAAACTTTTAAATAATTTTTGAATTTAATTCTTTTTCAAGTTTTTCGATTTTTTCGAAAAGTATTTTTTGTGAGTCAGCAAAAATACCAAGCATATCTTTTTGCTGGATTATATCTTTAAGTTTTTTCTCTAAATCATATACAAATGTTTGTGCTTCTTTGTATTGCGGATTTGTTAATGTTATATCTTTAATTGTTTTTAAGCCTGTATCAATGTTTTGCAGTCCTTTTTTGGTTATAGTATCTGTTTTCAAGAGCTCTAAAAAGCTGAGAGTAATTTTGCTTAAGAGGGATTCTGCTTCTTTTGCATTTTTTGTGCTGCTATATAGCTGAATAAAAGCATCGTTAATTATAAAATGTTTATATCCCGCTTTATTTGGATAAAAATCTATTGCTGTTAAATTGCCGGTTGATTTATCAAATAGGGTATTTTTTCCTCCTATATCATGGCGCATTCCTTTTACAGCGGCATTGTATATGTATTTTAAATAGTCTGTAATTTTGTCTTGTTTAAATTCCCGCTGGTTGAATTGTGTTTTTATTTGTTCGCCTTTAATAAAGTCCATTATCTCTATATCGTTTCCGATTTTGGCTTTGATATGGTTTATTCTGTCGGATTCCGTGATATTCAGGTTAAGAGGGCTGGAGAAAATTTGTTTTAAATCTGTTGTGTTTTTAATTTTTATTACATAGTTAGTTTTTAAAATCCTATATATACTTCCCTGCGCGCCTTTTGCTATAAATTCGAAAGTGTGTTCGAGAAAAATTCGTGATAAGGAGCCAAGCGACGTGAACGAATTTTTTGAGTGACACATTGAAAAGGTGAGCAGGTGCTGGCTGCGGTCAGCCGGCAGCAACTGCGACACTAGATTAGATTCTTTAGTTGTGTCGGGAGAGTATTTAAGTTCGCTAGCATTAATTGCAGCGCGAGTTTTAACAAAGCCTTCAGGCATTTGTAGCGGTGGTTTTATTATGCAATTTTTGAGTAAATTTATATTCAACATAGTTTATACACACGTGTATAAACGTAAACGGAGTTTGATATTTGCTTAATTATGAGGTTTGAAGTTATAATTTTTTACAAATACACTGGGAGTACTTATGCAAATTACTGTTCTAGTTGATAATAACACAGTTACCGATAAATATTTTTACGGAGAGCCTGCTTTTTCTTTATATATAGAAACATTACATAAAAAGATACTTTTTGATTGTGGGTATTCGGATATTTTTATAAAAAATGCAATGAATGCGGGCATCAATTTAAATGATATCGATTATATAGTTATGTCACACGGGCATGATGATCATAGCGGAGGTTTAAAATATTTAGCTGAGATTTTTAAAGAAAAAAATAAAAAAAACGTTCTTGTGACTGCCGGTGTTGAATTTTTTAATAGACGAACAGACGAAGCAGGTGACTTCGGATGTCAGATTTCTCAAAATGAAATGGCAGAAATTCTTGATGTTAAAATTTCACAATTTCCGCTGCAGCTTGATGATAATGTTGTATTTCTCGGAAAAATACCGCGCAAAAATACTTTTGAAGGCAAGATTCCATGTGGTGTTTCGAATAACAAACCGGACTATGTGCCTGAGGATAGTGCTTTAGCTGTAAAATTACCAGACGGGCTAATTATAATCACAGGGTGCTCACATTCCGGTATAGTGAATATTTGTGAGTATGCAAAAGAAGTTTGTAACACACGCAAAATAGTTTCTATAATCGGTGGTTTGCATTTAAAAGATGTTAATGATGATATTCTTGAAAAAACTAAAGAATATCTGAAAAATTTGAAGCTTGAATCTTTGTATGCGTGTCATTGCACCGGTTTAAGAGCGCAATGTTGTTTGAATACTGTAATTAACCTTCAAGAAACAGGCAGTGGATTGGTTTTTAAGTTTTGAATTAAAACAGCGAGCTTGTTTTTATATGGATAAACAGTGCCGGATATAATTTGCCTCTGCTGCCAAAGTGAGAATATATAAAGGTTCTTGGGCGTATCGTTGAAAATAATGCTCTAAATAGAGTTTTTTCATTTTTGTAGTTTTCAAAAAAGTATTTATAAAAATCAAGGTCTGTATCGTTTACAAGCAGATAATTCTTTTTAGAAAATAAAGGTTTGTATAATGTAATTTCATTGTTTTTAAATTCAGAGATTTTTACAAATTCTACATCAGGGAAAAACTCTTTTAAATCTTGTGTTGATAATTCTTTCCCCTGGAATTTTTGACCGTCATAAGTCATATTGAAAAATTTTAAGGTATGGTGGTTGTAACCTATTAACTTGCCGTCATATATAAATTCAAAAGTAGAATTAGCAGGGATTTTTGTCTGATTATATTCATATTCGGAGAAACTTCCTGTACCTGATGTTACGTATCTTGTGAAAGTGTAACAGTCATTTTTAAGCTCTCTTGACCATACATTTTGCTGCGGGCAGTAGCTTATTTTGTCTTGTATTTTTATACTATTTGAAAATTTATCACTAAAATCATAAGCATACACTGTATTGCAACAGAGCAGAAGAGCTAATATTATAGCAAATTTTTTTATCATGTTAATTTCCTTTCGGTTTCAAATGTCAAAACAATTATATAAAATAAATAATACATGTTGACAATAGTTAGATATCGAACTATAATAAAATTATGAAAAATAATAATGCATTATATTTAATATCAAGAATAAGAGAAGCTGCTAACAGGTTTATTGTACAGGAGCTTGAGGCCAATGGTATTAAGGGCGTCGTACCTTCCCATGGTGATATACTTGTCGTACTTTATGCCTGTGAAAAATGTACGATGAAAGAGTTAGCTCAAAAAATTCATAGAACAAAAGCTACTTTGACTGTTCTTGTTGATAAGTTAATTGCATTAAAACTTATTGAAAAAGAAAAATCCTCACAGGATAACAGAGTTACGTATATAAGGCTGACCCCTCTGGGGGAATCTTATAAAGGAGTTTTTGAAAAAATTTCCTGTGAATTGAATAACTTATTGTTTAAAGATTTTTCTGAAGAAGAAACTAAGACTCTTGTTACACTTTTAGAAAAAACAAGGGCAAACATAGAGTAAAATTTTTTACGTAAATAGTTAGATATCTAATTATTTTAATCGAAAGGAGAGAACAAATGAACACACAATTTGAAATTGCAAAAGAATCGAAACAGCCGCAAAATTTAGCAGACGGTCAAAACTTTAAAAAAGTTGATTTAGGCAAATTTGCTGATTTGGGCAAATATATTATGGAAAACAAAGATTTGAATATGAAAAACGAGGGCAAACTGTTTTTGCATGATTTGCTCGGGCTTACAGGTTGTGAAATATCAATGAATTATGCTCCGGTCGGCTATAAAGTTCCGTTTAAACATACACACAAACAGAACGAGGAGGTCTATATTGTATTAAAGGGCAAGGGTATATTTGAAATTGATGGTGAAAAAATAGAAATACAGGAGGGATCTGTTTTGAGAGTATCTCCTGCAGGCGTGCGTACAATGGAAAATACTTCTGATTCTGAAATGATTTTTATGGTAATTCAAACAAAAACAAATTCTCTTGAGCAGTTTACGCTTACTGATGCACAGATTGTTTAACATTAACTAACCACAGCCGGACAACATTAATTGTCCGACTGTGGCATTGATAATATTTATTATGTAATATTATTGGAGATTTTTATATTTTCAGCCGGAAGTTTCATTTCAAATTCAGATACTACGCTTTTACAACAACTAATCTAGTGTCGCAGTTGCTGCCGGCTGACCGCAGCCAGCACCTGCTCACCTTTTCAATGTGTCACTCAAAAAATTCGTTCAC
>CALVAT010000021.1 GCA_944325565.1 Candidatus Gastranaerophilales bacterium | reverse complement strand
TAACTTTCTGACCCCTCACCCCATCCCTCTCCCTTGGGGAGAGGGGGGAAGTAATAAAATACAGGATGACGAAAAAGTGTAGCTCAGTATGACGGTTGATGCTTGGTGAGTATTCCAGACCTATTGGTCAGAATGACAATAACTTTTAGAATGAAGAAAGTTTAATAATTAGCCTGTTTTTTAATGGCGTGTTAACATGTCATCATGTCTAAAATATTGTTGGTATCAGATAACGAAAAACAAAATAAAATAATATCTCAGGCTCTTGCTAAAACTCCAGCAGCCCTAATAATCTCAACCGATGAGGCTGCAATACTTAATTATGCAGAAAAAAGCCTTATATCAGTGATTATAATAGACGAAGAACTAAAAGAACTTGATGCAATAATTCTGTGCAAAAAACTGCAAGCTTTTAATATCAGAGAAAATATGGCGATAATAAGCCTTATTTCACAGGATACGGACAACGTAGAGCTATTAAAACTTACAAATGCCTATATAACAAAACCTGTTAATGAAAAAGTCTTAATAGCAAGCATCAACACAAATTTAAAGCTTAAAAAAGCAATTGATACACTTTCCACAAACAACAGCGAACTGGCGAAAAGTCTTTACCAGCTTGATGTTTTATACAATACATCTACACAGCTTGCCGGTTCTTTAGACAAGCAAAAACTCATTAACATTATGATAGACGGGCTGGAAAAGAGTTTGAGTTTTTCTCTATCTTCAACGCTTGTTTTTAATGATGAACATAACATTGATTTAATAATAAATTCTCTTTACGGCGTTTCTCCCCGTCTTGAGCATTCACTCAAACTGAGGGCTATATTGAGTTATAGAGCTCTTTTTGATAAAAAGAGAATTCCTTATGATCTCAATATAAACGATATAAATGTAATAAAGCATATAAAACATCCTCTTGAGGAATATGATCTTAACATCTTAAAGTTTGATAACCTTTTTGCCCCGATAAATGTTGGCGAAAAATTTTTCGGTCTTATTGAAGTATTCAGGGAAACCGACTTTACACAAGAAGACACAACCTGTTTTCAAACTCTAGCACGGCAGGTGTCTTTACCTTTAGAAAACGCTTCGTTATACGAAGAAATAAAAAAGACAAATACAAAACTTGAAAAACTTGAACGTTTGAAATCTGAATTTATTTCGATTGTTTCACATGAGCTTAGAACACCGCTCACTGCAATAAAAAACTCACTGGAAATCTGCCTTAGCGGAAAAGCCGGAGAGGTAAGCTCAATTATGGATAAGTTCTTAAATATGGCTCAGAGAAATGTAACAAGGCTTTCCGGTATTATAAACGATCTTCTAGATTTATCAAAAGTAGAAGCCGGTAAAATGGACTTTAAGTTTGAAAAAGCTAATATTAATACTCCGGTAGAATTTATAAAGAATACTTTTGAAAATGTAGCTAAAGACAAAAATATCACTCTTACACTGGAAAAGGATGACAATATTGCTCAGACCTACTATGACAATCAGAGAATAGAGCAGGTTATGTCCAATCTTGTTTCAAACGCAATAAAATTCACAAACGAAAACGGGAATATAACAATCAAAACCGAAAATATTTCAGTAAAGGACATTGACAGAACAAAACTTACAGGTATTGAGAACGCTGTATTCTATGATAATTATATAAAAATTTCAGTAAAAGATAGTGGTATTGGTATTGCACAGGAAGATCAGAAAAAAGTATTTGATCAGTTCCAACAGATAGAAAATTCGCTAAATAGAAAAAACGGAGGTACGGGGCTGGGGCTGCCTATTGCAAAACAACTTATTGAAGCACATAAGGGCTTTATATGGGTAGAAAGTGAAATCAATCGTGGTACTACTTTTTCTTTTGCAATCCCGGTTTTAAGTGAAAAAGAAAAATTTCTTATTGATTTAGACAAAGAAACTGCAAAAGCAAAGGCCTGCAATCAAAGTCTACTACTGGTTCTTATTAAAGAATCGCAGAAGAACTCACAATCATTTATTGAAGATGTGAAAGAAGGCAAAATCTCGATAATAAGAAAAACTGCAAATACCAAAGAAGTATATTTTACAGAAAATGACAGCAATTTTCTTGCTGTAATGATTCCAGAAGCTGACAAATTTGCGCAAAGTTTCATTGAAAAGAAAATAGAAAGCACTGTAATATCTGGTATAGACGGGCAAACAGACAAAAAATATGATATATTGTATTCATCGGCTACATATCCTGAAGGTGGAGCCGATTCAAAAGAATTATTTGAATTTGTTCTAAATTCATTAAACAAGGATGTTTCAGACAAAAATTTGGCGGAGGTATAAACGTAAATGAGCGATAACAAAAAAATTCTTATTGTTGATGATGAGCAGGATATTGTTGAAACGCTTAAATTTATGCTCGAGGCTCAAGGTTACGAATGTTTTTGTGCTTATGACGGAGAAGCAGGGCTTAATATGGCAAAAGAAATCATTCCTGATTTGATGATTCTCGATGTTATGATGCCTAAAATAAACGGATACAAAATCAGCCGTCTTTTAAAATATGATAATAAATATAAAGATATTCCAATTATTATGGTTACCGCACGCTCGCAAGAAGATGACAAAATAATAGGTCAGGAAACAGGCGTCAACGAATATATAACAAAACCATTTGAACTAGATGAAGTTATAAATAAGGTTAAAGAGTATCTTAGCTAAAAGCAGGCGAAGCAATGGAGTTTGTAAGAAATAAAACACTTGAAAAACTTAAATATGACCTTGTACGCGATAATCTCATTAAATATGAAGATTTAGAAACTGCTGAACAGGTTGCAGCGGCGCAAAATGTCAATATAGGTCAGGTGCTTATATCCTCAGGACTTATAGAGGAAGATACTCTGCTAAAATTTTTGGAAAGCAAGCTTCATATACCTTATGTAAACCTTGAGGATTATTCGCTCGACAAAAAATGCCTCAGCTATATAAATCTTAATAATGCCCAAAAGTACAAAGTTATACCTCTGTTTGAAATAGAGGGGATATTGACTGTCGCAATGTCAGACCCGTTAGATTTATTCGCTATAGATAAAATTGTTGAAGATGCAAAATGCGAAATAGAACCTGTTATATCTTCAGAAAATGCTATATTAAAAAAGATTGAAGAATATTACACAAGCTCAAGCTCTGTAGGCCAGATTTTTATAGACGATGATAGACCGAAATACGACTGGAGAGAAGTATTAAACGAACAGGATATCTCCAATAGCCTGTCTGATGAACATATACAAAAAATGATTCGAGCAATATTGAAACAGGCAATATTACAGGATATTCATGAACTTTTCTTTGAACATGTTCCAAATGGTTTGCGGGTAATATTTAAGGATAATGCTCAGAATATACTAACAGGTGAAATCCCGTCTATTCTTGTTTCTTCTTTTATTTCAAGACTCAAAACGCTATCAAACCTTGACCCGACTGTATCAGAATTGCCACAGCTGGGAAAATTAAGTTTTAAAGTTGATGATGTAGCGCTGATTGCCAGTATTTCTGCTTTTCCTACAATACACGGGGAAAGAATCTCTGTAAAAATTTACAAGCCGCCTAAAAAGCTTTCAGAATGCGGGCTTGATGACAAAAAAATCAGCATAATTGCCAAAGCAATAAACAGTCCAGGGATTATTCTTGTTTGTGGGTCTGCATTATGCGGAAAAACGCATATGATATATTCGATTCTATCTGAGATTGCAACAAAAAATAAAAATGTAATGACAATAGAATCAATAACAAAATACAATCTTGAAAACGTAAACCAGTGCGAGCTTAATGAGCATATTGGTTTTAATCTTGATAAGGCAATGCGTTTTATAGAATTCCAATCACCTGATATATTGTATTTTGAAGGAATAAATACCAAAGAAGGTTTCGATTATTTTACCTCTCTGGTATTTAAGAACAAAACTCTTATTACAGAATTCCTTGCAGAAAATATTGCTGATTTAATGAAAAAGTTTTCATTAAATGAATTTTCAATGTTCAAATCAATGCTTACCTGTCTGATATTTTTGCACAACAAAGACAGTATAGAAGTTTTTGACAAACAGGCATTAGAAAAATACTTTACATAATTTGATGAGCACCTATTTTTCGTTTATTTTGTATCTTTACTATTTGCTATGTTTTTAAGAAAATATGTTTGTACGGATGATACAAAAAAGAGGTGTAATATGAAAAAATCAATTCACGATTTAGGCGACATCAAAGGTAAAAGAGCTCTTGTACGTGTAGACGTTAACGTACCTATGGATGCAAACAAAAATGTTACTGACGATACAAGAATCAGAGCTATTTTGCCTACATTACAGTTTTTAAAAGATAAAGGCGCAAAAATTATTCTTATGGCTCACCTTGGCAGACCAAAAGGTGAATGGAAAGTTGAAGAATTTTCTTTAGAACCTGTGGCAAAATATATGTCTAAACTTTTAGGTGAAGATGTTTTATTTGTAAAATCTCCTGTAGGTCAAGGCGCTGATAAAGAATTAGAAAATCTGAAAGACGGTCAGGTTGCTTTGTTAGAAAATATTCGTTTCTATAAAGCAGAAGAAGCTAAAGACGATGATATGACTTTTGCAAACGAACTTGCAAAACTCGGTGACTTCTATGTTAACGATGCATTCGGAGCTGCTCACAGAAACCACACTTCAACAGCTAAGCTTGCCAAAGTGTTAAAACCTGCTGTTTCAGGTCTTTTAATGGAAAAAGAAATCAGATGTCTGTCACAAGCTCTCGATAATCCGGTAAGACCTTTCACTGCTGTAGTTGGCGGAGCAAAAGTATCTTCTAAAATCGGTGTATTGGAAAACTTAATCGATAAAGTTGATAACCTGATTATTGGCGGTGGTATGGCTTATACTTTCGTCAAGGCTAATGGCGGTAAAATTGGTAATTCTATTTGTGAAGATGACCAGATGGATGTAGCCAAAGCAATCGAAAAGAAAGCTGCGCAAAAAGGAGTAAAAATCGTTATGGCAACCGACGTACTTGCTACAGATGATTTTTCTGGCAACGGAACTAATAAAATTACTCCTATCAATGAAATACCTGACGGATTTGAAGGTGTTGATGCAGGCCCTGAATCAGTTAAAAAATTCTCTGATGTTATTGAAAATTCAAAAACTATTTTGATGAATGGCCCTGTTGGCGCTTTCGAAACTCCTGCTTTTTCTAACGGCACAAAAGCTGTTTTAGAAGCAATTGTTGCAGCTACTAAAAACGGTGCTGTTTCAGTTATTGGCGGTGGCGATTCTGTTTCTGCTGCTAAACAGTTCTGCAAGGCAGAAGACTTCACTCACGTTTCAACAGGCGGCGGTGCTTCTCTTGAATTTATCGAAGGAAAAGTGCTTCCAGGTGTTGATGCATTAGATAACAAGTAATTTATATTTCTTGCATAAAAAGAGCCATTTTGTAAAAAAACAAATGGCTCTTTTTTTATTAACCAACATTTCTATATGCATTTATTGCTCTATCTGCTGCAAGATGTTTTATTATTGCCCTGTGATTTTCATCTTTTTGGCCTAAAACATGAATTTTAAAATTCCCCGGATTATCGTAAAGTCCCGGAAAATGGTCGGCAGCAGTCGGTGTCTTTTTTACAGGCGGCATTTTCTTTAATTGTCTATCAATGTTTTCCATTGCTGCTTTTGCGGCTCTTTCTAGTTCTGCACCTGACGGAATGTAGGTGGAAATAGTGTTTAAACTCGGCATAGTAAACTCCTTTAACCTTTTATTGATTTAGTAACCCTTCACACGTTGTTATTTAATAAAGTATTATAAATTACAAAAATTTACTATATTTGTAATAATTGTTACAAATATTTTACCTTAATTAAAAAGCCGTTTGCATTCCATTGGGCAACGGGGTGTTATATTCTGTTAATAAAATCATAAAAGGAGATGAAAAAGTTACATGGTCATTATCAACGCATATCAATTCTTTGGTAGGTTTTTGGGGGTCATATTGCTTTGTTTCACAGTCTCTGTCAGATAAAAAATAATTATCATTGCCTAAAGTATCTATATAGCACATTCCAAGTGCCTGAAAATCAGGCATATAGTTGTTAACCTCGGTTGCAGAGCAAAATTTGTGGTTTACAACTTTATGCTCTTGATAAGCATATATGCAGACATTTTTATTGTGGTCATAATAGTACAATGGAGCAATATTTCTACATTTATTTAATGTTAAATAACCGTCTATTAGAGCAAGTGCACCTAATGAGAAGGGCGCATTCATACTTCTTTTTTCGGGATCAGCTATTTTGAATACATATTTTGATGTTGGAGTATATACACCAAATACATTTTTATCTGTTTTGCCCTGAGTAAAAAATTCAAAATTATATTCTTTTCCCTTTATTGTCAAAGGCGGAATATTTGTAGGCAGCTTATACCCCTGATACTGATAAAAAGAACGCAAATAGTCATAAATTCTTTCAAAAGTTTCCTCATCCATATCATTAGGCAGTTTACCTATTTTTAGGGCTCTGCTACCGTGTAATTGTTCATATTTGTTTATTAGTGCACTTTCTCTCCAATCCGGACGCAGCTTTAAAAGTGATTCTACAGACTTATCATTTTTGTATCTATCAATCAAATATTTTTCAAAAGCTTGTCTGTACGGGTTGTTATACATAAAAAATATTAAATTTTCGGAATTTGGGCCTAAAAGCTTTTTTAATGTATCATAATTTTTTATTGCGTCTCTTGGTTTTCCTGCAATCGAATCAATAAGATCATAGCTAAGATTGTCATCATTTAATATATTCACAAAAAGCTCATTCATTGCTTTTTCATCTGTTTTTATTTTCAAAAAAGCTTCCAGTGGATCTGTTTTATCGTGATTAACATACCATGTATATTCGTTTCTTAATTGATCTATTGTTTTATCGGCGTCAGAAAATGAGGCTTTGAAATTTATTCCTATAGCAGGTAAATTCGATGCAAAAATTTTTTGTTTCTCAGATATCTGTTTTGCTGGTGTTATTGTATTTTTTGCATTTTTAACTATATATTCACGTTTTTGGGGGACTGTTTTTACAGAATTTATGTCATTATAAACAATTTGCATTTTTCACTGCCTCATATCATATATTTGTGACAAAAACAGTGAATAATGCAAATTGTTAGATTTGTTTTTTTATTTAACAAAACTTAATTATTTTATCAAGCTATGTCCTGTCATCTCAGAAGGTTGTTTAATACCCAGCAACTGCAGAACAGTTGGCGCTACATCGCACAATGCGCCTGTATCTTTAAGCTGGTATTTACCGTTGCCGTTTATTAAAATGAACGGAACAGGGTTTGTTGTATGAGCGGTGAAAGGTGCATGAGTTTTTGCATCTTCCATATATTCGGAGTTGCCGTGGTCAGCTGTCAAAAGCATAATAACATTGTTTTCTTTAGCTTTTTGAGCAATCTTTCCTACACAGGTGTCAACAGTTTCACAGGCCTTAACAGCAGCCTCAAAAACACCGGTATGGCCGACCATATCAGGGTTTGCAAAGTTTACAAGTATAAAACCGTATTGAGGATCATCAAGGGCTTTTAACACGTTTTCGCAAACTTCTGGAGCACTCATTTCCGGCTGCAAATCATAAGTTGCAACTTTCGGAGATGCAACGAGTGCACGTGTTTCGAGTTTTCCTGACTTTTCTTCGCCGCCGTTAAAGAAAAATGTAATATGTGCGTATTTTTCAGTTTCTGCTGTTCTAAACTGTTTAATTCCGTTCGCATCAAGCACATCGCCCAAAATATTTGTAAGCTTTTCGGGCGGATAAGCAATCGGAAGCGGGAAAGTTTCGTCATATTGAGCCATACAAACATAGTAAAGATTTTTTCTTACAGCTTTTCTTTCAAAGCCCGAAAACTCTTCAAATGTCATTGCTCTGGTGATTTCACGGGCTCTGTCCGGTCTGTAGTTAAAGAAAATAATAGCGTCATTGTCTTTTATTCTGGAGTCAGCGTCAGCATTTGTGATTGTCGGTTCCACAAATTCATCTGTAACATCTTTGTCATAAGATGCTTTGATAGCTTCGTCAGAATTTGCAGCCTGTACACCTTCTCCAAGTAATAAAGCATTGTATGCCTTTTCAACTCTTTCCCATCTGTTATCTCTGTCCATTGCCCAGTATCTGCCTGATATTGTGGCTATCTGAGGAAGTTTGTATTTCTTAAGTTCAGCTTCCAGTTCTGCTAAGAACCCGATAGCACTCTTAGGCGGAGTATCTCTGCCATCTAAAAAAGCGTGAACGTAAACTTTTTTAAGACCGTTGTCGGCAGCCATTTTGATTAAAGCTTTTAAGTGTTCAAAAGAGCTGTGAACACCACCTGTTGAAACAAGTCCATAAAGGTGAAGAGAAGAATCGTTCTTTTTAACATGTTCAATAGCAGCTTTAAATTCTTTGTTTTCAAAGAATTTGCCTTCTCTTATTTCTTTATTAATTCTTGTCAAATCCTGATAAACAACTCTACCCGCACCGAGGTTAAGGTGTCCTACTTCTGAGTTGCCCATCTGACCGTCAGGCAATCCTACATATTCGCCAGAAGCGTTAATTTGTGTATAAACTTCTTCTTTTTTTAGTTTGTCAAAATTAGGTGTATTTGCTGTTTTTGTAGCGTCTTCCGGCGAGTCTTTGGCAATTCCCCAGCCGTCCATAATACACAATAAAACTCTTTTATTGTCTGTCATAATTTATCTCCCGTAATAAAGTCTTTTCTATTTATATTATCTACACTAAAGAAATTTTATCCAGATATTTAATCTGTCAAAAAATTTTCATATAGTTTTTCCAAAAACAGTTTTGAGGCAGGAGAAAGTACTTGATTCAATTAAGCATTATATAAAAGAAGTGAACAATTTTTTTCGCTTCATTTATATATAATTAAGCTTTGCTAAAATGATCTTATGAACTCTTTGCTGCAAGATATAATTCCAAAAGCCAAGAAAAGCGCAGAGAATATCTCTTTTGTACGCTTTTATTGTGCTGACGACATTTCAGAAGATTCGGTGAGACTCTTGTTCTGAGTATTACTCTGGTTCCGGGAAAGGCCTACACATCAGCAATTACGCAAAGCAGGACAAAAGATGTTGCACAATGGGCAAAAGAAGGTAACTCTTTAATGGCAATTCAGTCCAATGACCCTAAAATAACCCTTGTAGCTGGCGGTTATCCTCTGTTTGTTAATGGAAAAATTGCAGGCGGAATCGGCGTAGGTGGAGGTACAGAGGAACAGGACTGTGAAATTGCGCAATATGTTCTTGAGGTATTTGAAAATTCTGTAAAATAGAGAAGAAAACAATATTTGCTGTCTGTAGATTTGGGATATTTTAAGTAGACCAATTCTGCAGGCTTTTTTATCTCTGATTCTTCTTTACACAACGAATGACAACAAAAATTTTCTCTAAATCTGGTTTAAATGTTTTATGTAGCAACGGAGAAAGAGTACCCAAAGTTAAGGTCTGCAATAGCCTACATAATGTTCTTTTCCGTTATACACATAAAGCATACGGGCGCATACACTGCCTGAAATCACATGTCCTTTTTCCAACTCCATTCTTATCGGCTGGCAAGTCGGCGTAGCTTTGGCAGCCACTTGCGGCTGAGATACTTGTGTAACTCCTTCCTGCTGCATCTGTTGGAAATAAGGTTGCATGCCTGCGGTGTTACGTTTTTCGGCTTCTAGTAATATAGATCTTGCAAGAGAATCTAATCTTGCTATTTTTGCACTATCATCTTGCACAGTAGTCGCGGGCTCTGTTTTTGTGGGTTGTTTTTCAGCAGGGCGAGATGTTTGAGTTTGAGTTGAACCTGCAACAGTTTTAGATGGGGTATTTTTGTCCGTTTCCGACTTTGAATTTATGTTAAAAAATACAAGCAAGCAAATAAAAACAATAATTATGCCAAGTACTTTGTTGTTATCCATATAAACTCCTGTGTTTTAAATATTTTAGTAAAATTATAGTAATATTTTGATTCTTTTGCAATTAATGCAAGCCCTTATCGGAAAATACGTCAAAATAATAATCCTTTTCTGATGCAAACAAGCGGTCATCATGGTTTGTAAGCTTTAACTCCATTTTGTATTCCATGGCTTTGTTATTTTTTGTTGTTCTCTTTATGCCTGATGTGCCCCACTCTGTCGCAACGGATGTCATTGCCCTTTCAAAATCGCTCATAAAATCAATACAACGTGGAAACATGTACTTATCCAATATTTGTTGTTTTGCGCAGGCTGCTATTGTAACATCTACGCCATCGTTATCATTTAGCCTTGCGTTTGATATTGTATCTGTATTTACATAATCGTTTTCAATGATATTTTTTAAAATGAATTTATCAACACTATCTTTTAGATTAAAATTGTCAATAAAAGAAAGCAGATGTGTTTTTTCGTAATTATTAAGCTGAATATATTCTTTGTATTTGCTTAAATATTCTATGGCGTTGTTTTTTGAAAGTGATTTTTCAATAATTCCATTGACAAGCTCTTTCTCTGCAATATATTCAAGGCTTTGCGGGGCATTTAATACAACACCGGCACTGTCTAGATAAATGCCTGCTCTATTTATATCAATAGTTCCATCGTTTTTGCGTGCATAATTTTCTGCCTGCTTGAGCAGTCCACTTTGTGTTTCATTTTCTTTATAGTAATTATAGGTATCCCAGTTTTTGAGAGTATTTTTTACAGAATTTTTTCCTAGTATTTCGATTTTTGAGATTAAATCTATTACAAATTTTGCTTTTTCAATAGTATTTACATCGGTATTCTCCGGTCTATACTTTGCACAAGCAGTAGCTGTACTGCTTAGATTATTCTGGTAAAGAGTATTGATTGCATTATCAAACTCAGATTTTATGTAACCAAGCTCTTGATTCCTTTTTTGTTGAAGTTTCAATTCCTCAATTACACGTGTTTTTTCTATGGCATTTAACCTTTCTGTTTCAGAAGGTCTTATATTATCTTTTTTTATTATATTTAATGCTTCCTGCAAAGTCGCGTCATTATCTTTAACAGCATCCATAAGTCTCAAAAATCTTATAAGGGAAGCTTTGTCCTTCTGTTCGAAATTGCAAGCATCAAAAGCAATAATAAGGTCAAAAATTTTATCATTGTTACCTGCGTCCGTACCCGCAAGTTTATTTAAACATTCTTTGAGCTTTTCATTACTGAAATTTTCATAATCCCTTTTAGCAGCTTGAATTATTTTTGCCGTCAATATCATTGATTTAACTTTTTCAGGAGTCTTATCAAATTTGTAACAGTTTTCTTTCAGTGAAGAAACCGGTATTGTTATATTTTGATTTGTGTATTTTATTTCATTTAGCTTTTTATTATTTAAATGTTGTTCTTTAAGCACATATAAAACAAAGTCATCAAAATCAATTGACAAAAGTTTTAAATCATTATCTGATATTTGTATTTTTTTATTTTTTCTGAACTGTGGCACAGATGCAAAAGTATTTGTATCTCTGAGCTTCTCATATTTTTGTAGAATTTTCATTGATGAGGGAATTGCTGTTTTTTTGTACATATCCTGTGCATTTTTATGACTTGTCTCAAGAACATCTTTTATTTTGGAGGTGATAAAAACATAGATTTTTTGTTCATTTCCCTGAATCATTAAAGTATCAAGTTCTTCATAGAAATCCCTTGTGAGAGTGTTTTCAATTTTTTCTGCTATAACATCTGCAGGATTGGATGGAATGTTTATTTTTGGATATTTTTTATTGAGCTCTTCAATTGTTTTTATATTATTTAAGTCTTTATAATAATCCTGATAAACCCTATCAAGATTAAAATTATCCTCTTTTATTGCGGTTTGAAACTTTCTGATTAGGGCATTATCAACCTCGGGTGCAATAGGCTCAGGAATAACAAATGGTTTGAGCTTAAACATATTTTTTTCAAGTGTATTAAACTCCTTCTGGATAGAAATCATTCTTTCTGCCTTTTGTATATCAGTCAAATGTTTTGCGTTAGCCAGTATCTCAGCTTCGTTTAAGAGCGTCTGAGCTCGATTCTTTTTTTGTTGCATCTGGGCAACAACCTGCATTTCATACAATCGTAATAAATCTTCTAAGTCCATATCTGATGCAAGAATATCATCAAACTGTTTTAACAGCTTTTTGGTTTCTGATTTTACGTCAATATTTTTAGTATTTTTTTGACCTCTTTTAAATGAAATATTAGCAAGAGTATACGGTATGTTATATTCATTTTGCTGCGATGAATTATAGAAGGTTGTTTTTTGTTTGGGCTTAACAATCGTTCTTGGTGGATAAAAACTTGTATTTATATTACTTACTTTCATTAACCTCTCCCTGCTAAGATTCAAAATACGGTAAATATATTTTTTTGTCGTAAATTTTGAGCTCTTGTTATAAAATTTTACAATAATATAAACTATAGGAAATGTTAATGTTTATAAGGCAAGAAAATAACAACGATTATGAAGAAGTTTATCAGCTGATTAAATGTGCTTTTAAATCTGCTGAATATAGTGACGGGAACGAACAGGATCTGGTTTCTAAGCTGAGAAAAGGTAAGGCGTTTATTCCTGAACTATCTCTTGTTGCCTTGTCAGAAGAGAAGATTGTCGGTCATATTATGTTTACAAAAGCTTATGTTGATAATATAGAGATACTAGTTCTTGCGCCTATTTCTGTTTTTCCTGAGTTTCAGAATAAAGGCATAGGAACTGCATTGATAAAAGAAGGACATAAAATAGCGTCTGAACTTGGATATGGATACTCAGTCGTTCTTGGAAGTGAAAAATATTATCCGAAATTTGGTTATGTAGTTTCTTCTTTACTTGGCATATATCCACCAAAAGAACTTCCAGCAAAAAATTTTATGGCTATTAAACTTCTTGAAAATGCTGCTCCCTTAAATGGATATGTAAAATTTGCAGAAGAATTTGGACTTTAATATTTTCATGTAGCAAAAAAAATTTTGTTCAGGTTTTATGAAACAAATATGATGATAACAAATAATTTTAGTTTAAAGAAAACTTTAGGAATTACACTAGCCGCAGCTTCTTTATGTAGTGCTGCCTCCTGTATAAAATCAGGAAGTATTGCTTTGCCCAAAGATACATTTACCTCTCAAAAGGATACAGTAGCTTTGAAAAATGACTCAACCGCTTTACCCAGGGATACCCTTGTATTAACAACAGATACAGTTTCGGTACCTATTTTACCAGGAGGTACTGATGCTCCATCCGTCTTAAAAAAAGCGCCGAGTCCAAAATTAAAACTATGCGGAAAAGATACGCTTGCAGCTATAGTTGTTGATTTATCGAAGAATGTTCTTTACAAATATAACAGTGATGGTGAGCCGGTATGTGCATATCTTGTAGCCAGCGGTAAAGAAAAATATCCTACTGATAAGGGTCTTAGAGTTGTTACAAATATAGAATCATACCCTTATAAATATGCACCGGCCTCAACAAAACGACGCAAAAAACCTGGTGATTACGGGCCGAGGGCATTAATACTGGAAAAACTTGATCCTGAAACTGGTAATAGATCCAAAACCGGCGAATTTATACACGGAAATAATAATCCCAAAAGCCTAGGCAAATATGCTTCTTTGGGCTGTATAAGAATGGACAATGAAGTCATAAAAAAAATAGCAAAAGAAGTTAAGCGCGGCGATTTAGTATTAATTCAATAGAGTGTTTATTCGTGCTATTATTGATGTATGTTCGATGTGAATTATAAAGAAGCACTGGCTAATTCGCTTAAGATTTCGGATTTATCATTGCTGGATTCTATTGTAGGTAGTGATGAGTTAAAATTTTTACTATCAAAACTTGATGCTCAGTGTTTTACTCCAGAAAATCATAAAAACAAGAGCCAAATTGATACAATGGATTTTTCAAATATAAAAAATCCTAAATTTTGTGCTAACCTTCATGTCCACACAAATGCATCAGATGGTCTTGCAAACATTGAACAAATACTGGAGGCATCATTAAAAATTGCCGATGACAATGCCCAAAAACAAAATTTTGGCTTTTTGTTAGCCATAACTGATCACGATACTGTCAAAAATGCTCAAAAGGCTCTTCAAATTGTTACAAAGAACAAAGATAAGTACAAACACCTGAAACTGGCTCTGGGTGTTGAAATATCTACAGTTGCTACTAATTTTGCTAATCAGATTAAAACTCTTGATATTCATACTCTTTTATATGGCATAAATCCGTTCGAAAATCGATTAAACGATTTTCTTGAAAAAAAGATGGAATTAAAGCTAGAACTGGCTAACAAAACACTGAACAATTTAAAAGAAAATTTATCACCATTGTTAGTGGATTTAGGACTTTCTCTAAACTTAGAAGATGCTGCAAAAATTCATCCAATGATTACCAAAGGACAGGATGAGGTGAGTCATCCTCTAAAAAAATATATATTTGCAAGAACTCTGTACTCTTATTATGTAGAAAATAATCCTGAAATACTTGAACTATTAAAAAAGGAAAATATTAATAACGACTTTTTAAGTTACGAAAAGCCGGTATTTAAATTTAAAAGTATGTTTAATAATGAGCGATATTTTTACATATACAAGGTGGCGCTTGAAAAATATTTGAACTTTATAACTGATAATAAATATTCAATTGCACTTTCAGAAATACCTGAAAATATTGAACAATACCTGTTAAAAGCTAAAGAAATATGCGAAATGTCACATCCGGCAAGGGATATAAGCCTTGATGCATTTTCTGAATTTAGCGAAACGCTTAAATTTATCAATACACTTGAATATGGATTAATAAGCATTGCACATCCCGCGCGAATAAATACTAACTATATAAATTCAGATTTATTCTCATTTTTTGATGAATTCTGGAACGTTTACAAAACTTTTGGTGCACAGAGAGCATATGCTTATGAAAAATATTACCAATCGTATTCTTCACCTAAACATTTTGAACGATTAACCGCAATTGATGAAACAGCTAAAAAATACAGGCTTGCATACACTGGGGGAATAGATTCCCATGGATATGGTATTTGCAGCAGGGCATAAAAAAATACCGCAATGAACATTGGGAGGTTCATGTTTGCGGTATAAAGTTCTTATATAAGAAGTGTGTGGTTATTATGAATTATTGGATTAGTGGGTTTTATTGTATTTTTGCTCCTGTCGCCTTGTACAAACCAATGTAATCAATATTGCAATCAAGTTTGTTCGACACAACAAGTTTGTTCATAGATAAGAGGTTTTCTCTTCTTTGAAGCAGATCAAGATAAGAAATTAACCCCTCATCATATTTATGAGTACTGTATGCAAAATCTTCTTTTTCAAGATTGTAAACATCAAGATTTGTTTTGTATTTTTTATCATCCTGTTTTAATGCAACAAGAGAGTCGTTAACTTCTTGTATAGCTGTGAGGTTGGTCTTATAATAATTTTCCAATGCCTGTTCAAATTGATTCTTTTTCAATTTTAAGTTAGCAACTTTTCTTCCGCCTGCAAACAGGTCAAGCATTGCACTCGCTCCGAGAAGCCCTAGTATATTACTCCAGTTAAAAGCAGTATTTAGAGCAGAAGAACCAAATGAAACAAGACCTATTAAATCAATCCTCGGCAAAAATTCTTTTTTAGCAGCTCTTTTATCTATACCAGCTTTTTCAACAGAAATTTCTGCTGCAAGAAAATCAGGACGCTGGTCTATAATTTCTGACGGAATAGATTCAGGAACTTTTACAAGATAAGAATCATCATAGCTTGCTCTGGCTAAAGAAGCACTATTAGCAGGACTTTCTCCAATTAAAACAGCAAGTGAATTAAGCAGAGTTGTTCTTGATTTTTCCAGATCAAGTAAATCGGCCTGTGCAGAAACATAAGCTTTGTTTGCTCTAACTAAATCGGCCGTTGATGTCAAACCGACTTTATTTCTTTCTGACATCAGTTCGTATATTTCTTTTCTATCCTTAATAATTTCTTTCTGCAGTTCTATCAGCTTGTCAGCTTTAATAATATTAAAATAAGTTGAACCGACTGCTGATGCGACAGTAATAAATGCTGAGCGCTCTTCTATTTTTGCCTTTTCCCAGTCTTTTTTAGCAGAACGTGTTTTATCTCTATTTTTTAAGAATATATCAGCTTCATAGTGCACCATAAGGGGAAATGCCCACATACCACTGGTATTGGTTTGACCAGGAAGTTTTAAACCGGTCGGAGCAAACCCGCCAGAAACAGTAGGCAGTTCTGTAGCCAGCTGCATTTTTTCAAGCTGTCTGTATTGTTCTATACGCAATGTTGCAACTTTTAAATCGTGATTGTTTCTAATAGCTTTGTCTATATAGCTGTTAAGATATTCGTCATTAAATGTTTCCCACCATGGCATGTTAATGTAATCTATCTGGTATTGAGCTATTTGTGATTTTATAACTTTATTTTCTTCATTTTTTTTACTTTTAGCTAATGCCGGCAACGGGAGCATGTTCATGCCTGTAATGCTTAGTGCGATAAGTGTAGCCAGTGTTTTTTTATACTTCATTCTATTCTCCTCGAAGAATTATTGTTATTATACTAACATAATGTTATCATAATAACAACATGTTATTATGACAACAATTTGTTTTTCTCAATAAAATTATGGATTTATTTCTGGAATTTTGCAAATATCAACCCAATCTGCGGCGTTTGAAATATTAAATAAATCGTCACACGTAAGTTCAATTGCGGAATTAGAGCTACCGCAGGCCGGGAATACTGTTGAAAATCTTTGCATTGAAATATCACAATAAATATCTATTTTTTCTTTAATTCCGAACGGGCAAACTCCCCCTATTTCATGTCCAATATGTTCTATAACTTCTTCAGGTGTTAACATTTTTGCTTTGGTTCCAAAGTAGTTTTTATATTTTTTATTATCGATTTTGGTATCGCCTGCTGTTACAACAAGAATACATCCTTTATCAGTTTTAAAGGAAAGTGTTTTTGCAATCCTTGCAGTAATTACACCTAGAGCTTTTGCTGCTAGTTCTACGGTCGCTGTAGAGTCTTGAAGTTCTATGACATCTTTGTCTTTATTAAATTGTTTCAGATATTCTTTAGCTTTTTCTAGTGACATTGTTTTACCTCATATTTGAAATTTTATTAAAATTTTATTGTTTTTTAATAAAACTAGCAACTTTTTTGTTTACCATGTTTTATAATACATGAAGGTAAGTAGTGTATTATGTATCCAATAAGCTCAAATAATTTTGTTAATAATCCATATACATCAAATTCATATAGTCAACAGCATTACTGGCAAGGTGGCTATGGACAGCCTGCTTATGGTTATTTCGAACAACCGTCTTCTGAGCAGTCTGACAGTACAGGGAAAACAGTAGCAATGGCTGGCTTGCTTCAGGTTATTGCACTGGGATTAAATAAAGCTTCACAGTGGTTTTCTAACAAACTAGCCGCAGGCAAGGAATTTACTGCAGCAAGCAATGTCCATAGAGTCGCTGACGAAATGGTAAGAAAAAACAACCTCGATGTACATGTTGGATACATTAATGACGCTAATAAATACGCTTATGCTCAAAGATACAACCTTGGTGGACAGCTAGAAGAAGTAGCAAGAGGGCAAAATGCATTTTTTGCTGACAAATTAAAACTTGCTGTTGCGCCAGAACATAAACCTTCTCTTATTTTGCATGAACTCGGTCACGCAATAAATGCAAAAAGTGCATTTACAAAAGTTTTGCAAAATACAAGACGCTATGCACCTTTTGCTCCAACTGCACTGCTTCTTGCAAACGGTATTTTCTCAAATAAAAATGATGGGAAAAAATCCTTTATAGAAAGAAATGCAGGTATATTGGGCTTTGCTGCATTTTTACCTACTATTGTTGAAGAGGGTTTAGCTTCATTTAGGGGAATAAAAGCAGCCAAGAAAGTTTTGAATAATCCTGCTGGTTTGAATATTTTAAAGAAAAATTATCTGCTTGCGCTATCCACATATATTCTGGCAGGTATAGGGCTGGGAGTAGCATCAAAACAGGCCGTGCTGGAAGACTCTATCCGCACTTAATGTTAATAATCTGAAACAGGATGATTTTTAAATAATAAGGGTGTAAAATATAATAAAGATGCTGCACCTAAAAATTGGCATTTTATTAAAAATTATTGAAACACGAGGACTTGTAACTAGTTTATGAATAAATCTGTTTTATCTATTATTGCTTTTTTGTTTTTACAATCAGTGATTTTTGGTTCTGCATACGCTGCATCAAATTATGCAGGCGGAGGGCTCGGATCTTCGATAAAATCAATTAACAAAACAGGTGTTAAAGTTAATCAGTACAATTCAAAATCAAATATATCTGTTGTTGAATACGATACCTATGGAGCGGAAACCGGATACTATATTGAAGATGGTTTTGGTAATACAACAAAATATGATAAATATGGAAATAAGCTATCGCAATATGCAACCAACCAGCCTGGAATTACTTATGTCTATGATAAATACGGGCATACCGCAGGATATTTTAAACCCGTATCAAATACCAAAACTATGATTTATGACAAAAGCGGACAGCCGGTCGGTTATTTTTCATCGGATGGAAGCGGATTTGTTAAAAAGTATGATATGGATGGTACACACCTCAACACATACAAGCGCCTATAAACACCTGAATGTTAGCTGTGAGTTTGCATAAAACATAATGCATTTTTAAAATTAAAGCTTGCTTACAATAAGGCTTAAGACGGAAAATACAGCTGAGCCGAATAGTGCGCTTAAAAATCCGTCAACTTCAAGCCCCGGAGCAATCCAGCCTGCAAGCATAAACAACAGAGCATTTATTACCAGAGTAAACAAACCTATTGTTACAAGATTTACCGGCAAGGTCAAAAGGAGTAGTACAGGTTTTATAAATATATTTATTATTGCGATAATAACGCATGCCAGCATTGCTGCCCATATACCGCTTACGCTGATTCCGGGAATTAACCAGGCCGTCAACATAAGCGCCAGCGCAAAAAATACCCATTTGATTATCATTTTTACTATTGTGTTCATATAAATTCTCCTTAGTTTTATTACTTAATTATACACCGTTTGTATAACTATTCCCCAGAAAATACTTACACATAAAAGCATAAGTATAATTTTTGCCGTGTCTTTAAGCGAGGTGTTTTTCTTTAGCAATACAAGAAGTCCAAGCCCTGCACTCGAACACAGCCCAGATATAACAGAACCAAAGCCTATTGCCCCTTTAAGATACATCAAGGTTATTGCAATAGATATAGCACAGTTAGGTATTAAACCGACAATAGCAGTTATAACCGGCTGTAATATTGAATCATTTAAAAAATACTGACCGAGATTTTCTTCTCCGCCTATGCAATGCACCATATAGTTTAAACCGACCGTTATCAACACCACAAATATAAACACGTTAACGGTATGTTCAAGCGGATGTAAAAGCAAATCTCTTTTTCTTGGCTTATGCACATGATGTTTGCAGCAGCCTTCTTCTACTTCTATATTTTCGGTTTCCTGCTCATTATCTTTGTCATCATTTTTAAATTGGTCAAGCAGAAAATCAATAAGATAACCGGCAGTGATACCGATAAATATTTTTGTCAGCAAAATTGGCACAATCAAATACATTTTAGATGGTTCAGAAAGAATAACCGGTATTGCTTCATCTGACGTTGATAAAAATACAGCTATTAAAGTACCTTTGGTGATAAGCCCTTTTGTGTAAAGTGTGCTTGCTATGACTGAAAACCCGCATTGAGGAAAAGAAGCAGCAAGGCTTCCGACAAGCGGGCCTGCTTTGCTTGAGTACTTTGCCAGCTGAGTCATTTTTTTGGAATAAAAGAACTCTATAACCTCTATTACTACAAAGATTAAAAACAAAAACGGCAGCATATGCAGACTGTCTTTAAACGCGTCAGCCAGCCACTCAGCCATAGATATACTTTCAATAAGTCCATCTATCGGTGAAAAAATCCATTCATTAAAACTGTTTAATGCTGAAACTGATTTTATTATTAATGACTGCATAGTGTTTTCCGTTTTACTTTATTATTCTTTTTATATAGTTAAAGTATTCGTTGTTTTTGTACTGTTCTGCCTGAACTCTGAGCTGTTCTTTTGTCACAAAGCCCATTCTAAAAGCAACTTCTTCAAGGCATGCAATTTTTATGCCCTGATTTTCTTCTATTGTGTGTACATACTGGCTGGCCTGCAGCAAAGAGTGATGTGTTCCTGTGTCCAACCAGGCAAAGCCCCTTCCAAGAATTTCTACACTCAAAGCACCTTGGTCAAGATAAAGTCTGTTGAGGTCAGTAATTTCAAGTTCCCCGCGTGCTGAGGGTTTAAGATTTCGGGCTTTTTCAACAACTGAATTGTCATAAAAATACAGACCTGTTACTGCATAATTGGATTTCGGGCTTTCAGGTTTTTCTTCAATTGATTCTACTATACCGCTTTTGTCAAAAGAAACAACACCGAAGCGTTCAGGGTCTTTTACTTGATACCCGAATACAGTTGCACCGCCTAAGTTTTGTGTCCTTTTTACCACGTTGCGCAGGGTACCAGAAAACCCGGGGCCGTAAAAGATATTATCCCCGAGAATCAAAGCCACACAATCGCTGCCTATAAATTCTTCGCCTAAGATAAACGCCTGTGCTAGTCCGTCAGGTGAGGGCTGATCTTTATAAGCGAATTTTACCCCGTATTGAGAACCGTCACCGAGCAGCTTTTTAAAGTTCGGCAAATCTTGAGGTGTAGAAATGATTAGAATATCCCTTATTCCAGCAAGCATCAACACTGATATCGGGTGAAAAATCATCGGTTTATCGTAAATTGGCAAAAGCTGTTTTGAAACAGCCATTGTGCTCGGATAAAGCCTTGTACCTGCTCCACCCGCTAAAACTATACCTTTCATCAGTCTATCCTCAATTCTAAATACTCTTTCAGTGCCAGTTTCCAGTCCCTAAGCAGTCCCTCGTTATCCATTATGCTGTACTTCGGACGCTTTGCAGGACGGGGAAAATCTTGCGTAGTGCAGGGTTTTAAGTTTACCTTCAAACCTGTTTGATTATATATTTCCTTTGCAAAGCCGTACCACGTTGTACTTCCCCCGCCGCAGGCATGGTATATGCCGTAATCTGGATCCTCGTCAATAAAGCTGATAATAGCATCCGACAAATCCACAGTCCAGGTAGGGCAGCCAATTTGATCATCCACTACTTTAACTTCAGGCTTGTCCGCAAGGGAAATCATTGTTTCCACAAAGTTTTTACCGTGGTGGCCATACAACCAGCTTGTGCGAAGAATATAATACCTGTCGCAATTTTCTTCCACAGCTTGCTCTCCGTGAAGTTTTGACAATCCGTATGCATTAATCGGGTTTGTTTTGTCATCGGGAACATAAGGTGTATTTTTTGTTCCATCAAAAACATAATCAGTTGAAATGTAAATTAAAACAGAGCCGTTTTCTTCACACGCACGTGCAATAAACTCTGTTGCGGTTCCGTTAACAAGCTCGGCTTTGTCCGGTTCTTCCTCTGCCATATCAACGTTTGTGTATGCTGCACAATGCACGACATAATCAGGCTTAACGTCATTTATTACAGCATTAACGTTTTGCTCATCTGTTATGTCCAATTCCTCTCTTGTGGTCTCAATTACCTCAAATCCGGCATCCTCAAGCATAGGACACAGGTCTGAACCCAACATGCCTGTAGCACCCGTAACAAGAACTTTCATTACACAGCCCCCGCTTTCAGTTTTTTAGCCTCGATTGATTTTATCCAGTCCTGATTTTTTAGGTACCAGTCGATAGTTAATTTTATACCTTCTTCAAAAGTTAAAGAGGGCTGCCAGCCAAGCTCTGTCTGGATTTTATGGTTATCTATCGCATAACGTCTGTCGTGACCGAGCCTGTCTTGAACGTATTCAATAGAGCTTTCGTCTTTGCCCATGGCGTCTAAGATAATTTTTGTTATTTCAAGGTTTGTTTTTTCGTTATGCCCGCCGATGTTGTAAACCTCGCCTACTCTGCCTTTGTGCAGTACAACGTCTATTGCGCTGCAGTGGTCATAAACATACAGCCAATCCCTTACATTCAGACCGTCGCCGTATACCGGAACCTTTTCGTTTATTAAAAGCTTTGAAATAAAGAAGGGAATAAGCTTCTCTGGATACTGATATGGTCCGTAGTTGTTTGAACATCTTGTGTTCAATACAGGCATTTTGTAGGTTTCAAAATAAGCACGCACCAGCAAATCTGCTCCGGCTTTTGAAGCAGAGTATGGAGAATTAGGCGCAAGCGGTGTTGTTTCGTAGAAATAGCCGTCCTTGCCCAGTGTTCCGTATACCTCATCCGTTGAAACCTGCAAGAATCTTTGTATATTTGCTTCTTTTGATGCTTGCAAAAGGTTTAGCGTTCCCTGCACATTTGTTTCTATAAAAATCTCAGGGCCTGTAATCGAGCGGTCAACATGGCTTTCAGCCGCAAAGTTTATTACTGCATCCACTTCATTAACCAGTTCTCTTACAAGCTTTTTGTCACAGATATTGCCGTGCACAAAGGTATAATTAGAGTTATTTTTTACATCATCGAGGTTTTCAATATTACCTGCATAAGTGAGTGCATCGAGGTTTATTACTTTATAATCTTTGTATTTGTTAAGGATGTGCCTTACAAAACAACTGCCTATAAAGCCTGCACCGCCTGTTACGAGTAGTTTCAAAATAAATCCTCCTCTTTGATGTCTTTTAAAAACGGTTGTTTGGAATCTTTTTCGCTTATTAATGGTTCAAAATCAATACCCCAGCGAACGTTAATATCCGGGTCATTCCATCTTACTCCTCTGTCATTTTCAGCGGAATATTCGTTAGATGCCTTGTACAAAAGCTCAGCCTCATCGCTTAAAACAACAAAGCCGTGCGCAAAGCCTGCAGGAATATAGAGCATGTTTTTGTTTTCTTCCGAGAGAAATTCGCCAACCCATTTACCGAAGGTCGGTGAATTTTTCCTTATATCAACAGCCACATCAAAGATTACTCCTTGAGAACATCTGACAAGTTTTGCCTGTGCTTTAGGGGATTTCTG
>CALVAT010000020.1 GCA_944325565.1 Candidatus Gastranaerophilales bacterium | reverse complement strand
GACAGCCCGAACCAGACCCATCTGTATTTTACGACATCAATCCATTTATGTTGATGTAAAACTGTTTCACTCATTATAATTTCTCCTTAAAATTCCTTAGTCTAAAATACCGAATTTAGCCTTTTCTTTCTTGGTTTCGGTAGCTTCATAAGCCACGCCGATTTCGGATTGTTTAATACCGAACCAGCCCGGATGTTTTAATTGACCGGCACCGAACAGAAGGTGCATAAAGTTTTTGGTTACGGTGATTGCCGTAAACATACTGATTAAAACACCGATGATAAGAGTTAAAGCAAAACCTTTAACAATGCTTGTACCAAGGAAATACAAGATTACACAGGTAATAATTGTTGTCATATTTGAGTCAAAAATACTTGTGAACGCTCTGTCAAAACCGGCATTGATTGCGGTGAAAAGTGTTCTGCCGGCTTTTAATTCTTCTTTGGTTCTTTCAAAGATAAGAATGTTAGCGTCAACAGCCATACCGATACTCAAAATGAAACCTGCAATACCTGCTAATGTAAGCGTTACAGGAACTATCTTGAATACGGCAAACACAAGCAGTGAATAAATAATCAATGCAATGTCTGCAACAAACCCCGGCAAGCGGTAATACAAAAGCATAAATATCATAACAAGCCCGATACCTATGATACCGGCTGTTTTACTTTTTGCGATACTGTCAGCACCGAGGGTCGGGCCGACAAGGCTTTCTTCAATGATTTTAGCCGGAACAGGCAGAGCACCTGCGTTAAGCAAATCAACCATTTTCTTTGCTTCTTCATAAGCAAAACCGCTGTCACCGCCGGAAATCTGAGCGTGACCGCCCAAGATAGGTTCTTGAATAACAGGAGCAGACTGGAGCTCTCCGTTAAAGAAAATGGCCATCGGTTTTCCGACAAGCTGTTGAGTTAACTCACCGAATTTTTTTGTACCTTTATCGTTAAATTCGAGTGCTACTACCCACTGTCCGCCGGGGTTTGTCGAAATCAATGCTTTTCTTACGTCTTTACCGGTCAAACCAGTCGGCAGCCAGCCAGTTGCACCGTATTGATTATCTAACGGTTTTTTAAATTCCAGCTCTGCTGTTTCGCCTAAGAATTCTTTAGCCTTTGCAGGGTCTGAAATGTTAGGAATTTCTACAAGCAAACGTTTTTCACCGTTTTGTTGAACAACTGTTTCCGCTACGCCCAGAGCGTTAACCCTGTTTTCAATAGCGAATTGCAAACTGCTCATCATATCAGGTGTAATTTTTGCAATAGTGTCAGTAGTTTGTGCTTCGAGCACGATTCTTGAACCCCCAACAAGGTCTAAGCCGAGTTTGGTAGGCTTTTTGATGATTATAACGACTGCTGCTATAGCAAGTGCGATAATCAACCAAAACATCAGTAATTTTTTGTTTTTCATCTTTAGCCTCTCTATACCCCTAATTTATTGCTATAAATTAATAAGTCGATACTATAAATAACTTTATTATTCTAGCAAAAAAACAAACTATAACACATAAAATTCTGCAAAATTAGCCCTACAGTCGTAATTCTTATTAATATTTGTTACAATTTGAAGCATTTTATATAAATTTTATACAAATTATGCCGATAACTACTCTGTATGGAAGTAAAAAAAATTAACGAATCTTTATATTTAACAAACTCTAAGGCTCCAGCACAGGATACTCAAACAAAAAAGCCTATGTTCTCTGCTGACTTTAATCCTGATGACGGCATACAGGTTGAAAAACAAGAAACGCAGCAGGATACACCAAAAACCTATACAAAAAATACAAAAGACTCTTACGGAAATGATGTAGTTTTAACTTACAGAAGCAAAGATGATGCTCTTATTTCAAGAGAAATCAAATATGATTACGGTTATACAAGAACAGAATATATAAAGGCCGGCACAAATATCATTGAAAAAGCTGAAGAAAAAAATACAGAAGGGGTAATAATATCCAGAGATTTTTATTATAACGAAAGCCCTTTCGGAAAAAAACAGACAGAAGAAATTAATCCGGACAATGGAAAAATAGAAACCATCCTCTACTACAAAAACGCAGAGGAATCTCCCTATGCTAAAACGATTTATGAAGATGGTTTTACAACAAAAATGGAGCTTTTAGACGGAGAACCAGAAGTAACAACCGTATACAGAAAAGACGGCTCAATAGAACAGCATATAGAACCTGTTGTTGCTCAATACGGCGAAAAACGCTATGAAAACACCATGTACAGAGAAGATGGAACAATGTATTCTCAGGGCATTTACGCAGATCCATACGGATTTATTCCACTGGAAGAAACTGACTATTTCTTTGACGGAAAAACAGTAAGCGCAAAAAGACATATTGGAAGCGACGGTCTTATGTACCACGAAAACTACGATAAAAACAGTGTTTTAAGGACAACAGAAATCTATAACGCAACGTCAACAAGTCTGAAGGAAAGAACAATCTATGACAAAAACGGAGAAAAATATATTTACACAAAATACAACTCTGACGGCGAAATAACAGAATACGTTAAGAATGAAAACTCCATTGCAAACCAGCCGTTTCAGGAAAAACTCTTAAACGGCAAAATCGACACCTCATTTAAACAGGGGCAGGCCGGCACCTGTTACATAGCCTCTACAGTAAGAAGTATGCTCTCAACCCCGAAAGGCCGAGAAATTCTTAATAACACAGTAAAATACAATCCTCAGAACAACACCTCAACCATCTCTTTCAAAGGTGTAGATAAGGAATACACATTCAGCAAAGAAGAAATAGAACACGCCATGGGCAGACTCGGCACAGGCGACCCTGATTTTACGGCATTTTTGCTCGGGTACGAACAATACAGAACTGAAGAAAAGAAAAAGAACATTGACGGCGGTTTGGGCAGCGAAGTCATAGAGGTTTTAACAGGGCTGCAGGCTGATTCAAATCTTATTTTCGATTCCCTGTGTGAAAATCTGGATAATACAACGCTGGACGCTTTAGAGTATGAAATGAGCACAAAACAGCTCGTTATAACCGCAGGCACTCCGCCCAAAAGCATCACCACAGAATTCAGTGAAAAAGACAACAAAAGAGGTCTTGCTAATTCCCATGCCTATTGTATAAAACAGATAACTCCGGATTCCGTATATATAATAGAGCCCACAGCGGATAAGGAGATTAAAATTTCAAGAGAAGAGTTTCTGGAAAAATTTACATCGTACTTTGCGGTTGATTTAGATGCAGGAGAGTAAAATAATACAAAAAACACGGACGACACGGTATACATTAAGATATAGCCAAACTTATCTCTCTTATCTTCATAAAAAATGGACGTTCATAATTTCGATATACTATCCCCGAAAAATTCATTTTTCTTTATGACATTTACTGTCATTTTCTACATTTAATATTTCAGGTGTGACATATTCCACATCGAACTTATACTTTTTAGCCAGCTTTTTAACGCGGTAATAATAACACATCTGCCGTTTCGGATGTTCAAGTATTAAAACAACTTTAGGATTTTTTCCTGTCATATATCCATAATGCAGGGCCTGACCTATTCCCTCCGCCCATTTATGCCAAAAGTCGAACTCTACAGCGTGGGTGGAAGTCAAACAGTCCACGCGGGTATAGTCTGAATTTTCATACTCTTCTATCCCGCCATTCATTAAACACCAGGCATGCTGATATTCAGCTTCTCTATGCATATGCTTGTAATGCTCCCACCCTAGATTACATATCTCTTTTTCATACTGAGGGTAGGCTTGCGTACCTAAACCTGTTAATAATACACATACGCTGATTATAATAATTTTTAATTCTCTATGTGTCATAGACTGATTATATGTACGATTTTAGGTAAAGTATATTACCCATCAGGACTATTTTAAAGCACATAAGTGCCTCATTATGGGATTATAATTTTGCCTTAAAAACTCCATAATTCTTATATGACAGAATTTCAGAAACAATTTGCCAATAGGTTAAAAGAAATTAGGACTGCTTCGGGGTTATCACAAGAACAGCTAGCAGAAAAATTAGGAGTAGCAACAAAAACAGTAAGTTATTGGGAAAACGCACATAATGCTGTAACATTTAACAAAATTCCTGCAATTGCAAATGCTTTAGGCGTACCCGTTTATAAATTGTTTGTTTTTGGCGACATTCTTAGTGGTGATAGTAGTGAGGTTATGAATTTACTAAACGCCATGAGTGAAAGAGAACTTCGTTGTATCTCCACAGTTATAAAAGCTATTCTTGCATTAAAGTAGATATTTCGTTTTATTACAAAGTGTTATATGTGTATATGTCACGTAATTCGGTGACAAATTTTGTAACAATTATTATAAAAATATAATTATTTTATACAGTTTGATGTTCACTGTTTATTATACACGGCTTACTTTGTAAGCCGTAGGGGTTTCAGGGCGGAGCCCTGATGGAAGTTGGATTAGAAACAGTTGTGTTTTGAGGTAATTTTTACAGCAGCTGTCTTGAAATCGTCCGTTCGCAGCTCCTGAACGTAGCTGCTCACATTGGGCGTTCCCGTTGGTCAGCCCAGAACGATTTCGCTGTCGCTGAAAAATTACTGATAAAACACTTTACTGTTTCTTTTGATAAGCGCCGGTTTTTCTTTTCTTTGGTTCGTTTCTTTTCTTTTGCCTGCGCAATACAAAAGAAAAGAAATGAACATAAGAAAAAATAAAATAATAAATTACTGCTTTATGTTCCACCCATTCTTTGGAAAGAACTCTATTCAAAATGATTGAGTATCATTTTTTAGAGTTTTTTATTTAAAAATGTACTACTGATTTTACGTTTTTTGTGGAACACATCAATTTACAAAACCGATTCAACTATCCTAAATAACTAGCGTGAACTTATATAAAACAAAATCGAACCGGCCATGCTGAGATTCAAAGATTCTGTTTTGCTGCTAATTGGGATAGTCGTTTTTATATCAGCAGCAGCAATCGCCTCTTGGGTTAGCCCGTCCGCCTCAGACCCAAGCATAAGCACAAACGGATTCGAGTAATCAATTTTCTCCGGATTAACAACATCTTCATGATTTACAACGCTTGCAATAAATTTTGAAGATGAAAAAATTTCTTTTGCTTCTTTTAGCGAAGTTTTTACAATAGGCATCTTAAACATTGCGCCCACTGTTGAACGAACGACTTTAGGATTGTAAATATCAACAGTGTCAGCACAAAGCAAAATTGCATCCATAGAAAACGCGCATGCACAGCGTATCAAGGTTCCCAAATTTCCGGCATCTTTTATGTTTTCTATCAACACAAGCCTTCTGGCGTCTTTTATCTCATCAAGATTATATTTTTTCTGCTGCGCAACAGCCACCGCCTCAGGCATACTGTCCGTTGTCGAAATTTTCTCAAGCACAGAAGGAGTAACTAGCGTGATTTTTTCTTCAAATTCAGAAAACTTTGACAGATATTTTTCAGTTGTATACACGCATTGTATTTTTACTCCGGAGGCCTGAGCTTCCTCTATCGGCTTTGCACCTTCAAGCAGAAACAAGCCCGTCTGGTTTCTGTATTTTTTTTGCTGAAGTTTTGCGGTTTCCTTTATTTTTGTATTAGCAGTACTTGTTATAACTTCGCGCTCCTGCATTTTATTCCCCAATTACCTTATTTATTTCTTCCACAAGTCTGGAAATAAAAGAATCTTTTTTATTTAACAGATTTTTTCCTTCTTTAAGCTCTGTTAGCTGATTTGCCGGAAAGGTATCTCTGAATTGATATTTTTCAGCCAACAGTTGCCCGTTATTCGTATAGGCACGTGTCAATTCAGCTTTTAAATCAGCATTAACAATTTCTTCATCAATATCAAAAAGCTTTGTTAAAAATCTTTCTACAGGATGATCATTTATCTTTATATCCAGAATTTGCGTTTCTCTAAACGGCGAAGATTTTATCCCCTGAGTAATTTGCTGTTTTATTGCCTTTTGCGTTTTCGACATAGCTGTTGATTGAACCAGCGCCTTTTGTCTTGTTATATCAAATCTAATCATCATTTCTCCCGAAAGCTTTGTTATTCCATTGTTCCAGCCACTTCTTCTCCTGAGCGTTCAAAAGAGAAAAATCAACAGCCTCTTTTTGAAACGGCACACAGGACAAAGATTCTATTTTTAATTTTCCGTTTTTTTCGGTTAAATAAACTGAATTTTCTAATCTTACACCGCCGAATCCCGCTTTGTAAAGTCCGGGCTCGATAGTAAAAACCATATTTTTTTTCAGTACACGCCTGCCCGCAGCAGAACATGAGATGGTAGGCGGATTTTCGTGTACGTTTATTCCCACGCCGTGCCCGAGCCCGTGATTAAAATTAAAATCCTTCAAACCGGATTGTCTGTGAATTTTTCTTGCCACAGCATCAAGCGTAAAACCTGTGGTACGGTTTGTTACCGGATAATGATATGCGTTTAAAAACATTTTTAAAACTGTTGTGTAGACCTTTTTTTGCATTGCAGACGGGACACATTTTACAAAAGTTCTTGTTATATCCGTGGAATATCCGCCCTCAAAATGGCCGCCGCAATCAAGCAGCACAAAATCTCCGTCTTTTATCTCAACTTTATCATCCGGATGGGAATAATGTATAACAGAGGAATTTTTGCCTGCTGCAAGGATTGTCTTAAAGCTCAATTGTTTTGCGCCCTGTTTCAAAAATTCTTTTTCAACGCCGTCAGACAGCGCTTTTTCTGTCAATCTATTTTTAGTTTGCACAAGTTCATACGCATGATTCACTACATTATCCGTACGTTTATAATTCTTTTTAAAATGAGCAATTTCAGCCTCATTTTTTATTGCCTTCATCTCTTTTATATAATCTACAGGCGCTTCCTGTGCTCTTGATTTTATCAGACTAAAGTCATAATAATTTATGGTTGAAGGATTAAAAATAATCTTTTTTACACCTTTAAAAGCGTTATCAAACTCCTTTAGCGGCAAAATCTCAAAATTCCCGCCGATATTTGTATCAAACTTTTCGTCACTGAACACGACGGCCCTGTCCTTATACATCACTATTTTTGCTTTAAACGTTGAGGAATAAGGAGTTTTATACTGTCTGCAATTCGTCAGATATGCGATATTTTCAAGATTTGTATCAACAAAAGCCTCACTGTTTTTAAGTTTGCGAGAAATCTTCTTAAATTTTTCATCAGCGCTCACACCTGCAATATCAAGACCTATCTGCTCAACAGTATTTTCCCCGCTGCTGGCTTCAAGTTTGTGAAAAAGTTCCACTGGGTCAATGTCCAGAGCTTTGATTTTGCAGTGTTTTTTAGAAAGTTTGATTTTCAAATTTTTATAAAAATTAAGGGAGATTTTTTTAGATACAACTCCGAGCGTGCTGCCAGAAACAATTCTGTCTACAAGCTCTCCCGAAAAGGTCTGTCCCAGCTGCAGTTTTACAACAGTAACTGTTTTCAAATCGCATTCTTTATCAGCCTGTTCGTGGTATCTACCGTCTACGAACTGAAACACACTGTCGCGTGTAAGCAAGACATCACCGGTAGAACCGGAAAAACCGGTCACAAAATATCTAGCGCAGTTAGAAAGCTCATTGTACTCCACTAGAAATTCATCTGTAGTGTTTATTAACAGCGCATCGAGTTTTTCTTTTTTTAAAAACTCCCTTAATTTTTCTATCATTTTAGTCCTTCTTATCTGTTAAATAAAGCAAATGCCAGCCGAATTGGGTCTGGATAGGCTCGGACAAATCCCCGACATTCATAGAAAAAGCAGCGTCTTCGAATTCTTTTACCATAACGCCTTTGCCGAAAAAGCCAAGGTCGCCGCCGTTTGCACCGGACGGACAAAGAGATACTTCCGCTGCAACATCTTCAAATTTTTTGCCGTTCAAGATTTCTTCTCTGAGTTGTTTTGCTTCTTCTTCTGTTTTTACAAGCAGGTGGCTTGCTCTCACTTCTGTCATAATTTTTTCCTTATTTCTGTTAACGTGATTATTATATCAGCATTGCCCTTTTGCTTGCAATTGCCCGTAAAAAATAATAAAATAGCTTAGGTGAATATGGAAAACTCAGGGGCAAATTCAGGGAAAAATTTCGGGGTCTGGAAAAAAATTGTTTTGATATCGGTTCTGGCACTTGTCATAACGAGCCAGCTTGTTATAGTCGTTTTTAAGCCGTATATCAGCGCAAAACTCATTGATCTTGCAAAAAAATACACGCGCGGAAGGTTTGTCTGTACATTGAACGCAAACGGCGAACATGTTGCAAAGCTGTATAAAATCAGCGAAAAAAAAGAAAAGCTTATTCGAAGCGTTACGGGCAACAGCTGTATATTTTCACGTCCCAAAGTTAACGCAGGATTTTTCATCTTTGCCACGGGCGGCGGAGGAGGAGCAACCCCCTATGAAAGCGGCAAAAACGGAGAGATTATCTCAAAACATAAACAAATAACAAATCCCGTCATTGTTATAAAAATAGGAAAAGGCGGAACAGGCACATATATCGATGAAAATAACAATTTCATAGATGCAAAAGACGGAGAAGCCACCACTATAGATGCATTGAAAATCACAGCCAGAGGCGGCTATAAGTCAACGCGTATGACGCCGCTCGGCAGTGAACCCAAACAGGATGAATACCATATTCCAGAAAAATATTACTACCTGTATGATATTTCTAAAAGTGCAAAATACGGGCTGGGCGGACAATACGACAAAAGAACCTCACAAACTAGCGCAAAAGCACAAAACGGACATGCCGGCGCTGTTATCATACAGTGGTAATTATATAGGGAGTTTTATCATAAAAGTCGTATAAGGCACATTATTTGAATCAGATTCAACAATAATTTCGCCGTTATGAGCTTTTACAATCCTGTTAGAAAGGTACAAACCTAACCCTGTGCCGACTTTACGAAACTTTTTGGCTGTTGTGTAATATTTATCAAAAACATGGTCTATTTCTTCACGTTTTATGCTTTTGCCATAGTTGGTTATTTTTATGTAAATATTTTTATCGTCATTACACAAAGCTACATCCACTTTAGAGTGCGGCTCGCTAAAAGAAATAGCATTAAGGATAAGGTTTTTTAATACTCTTTTTATATAAAATTCATCCAGATTAACCCTGTTAAAAAATTCGCTCCAGTAGTTTATAGAAATAGAATCTGTATCCCCGATAGGGCGCATCTGTTCAATAGTTTCTTCAATAAGACGGTTAACATCCCTTTCTTCTTTATGGAGTTCAATTTTGGTTTCATTCAGTTTGTAAGTTTCCAGAATGATTTCCACAAGCTCGACAAGCTCGTTGTTCGAGCCGGTTAAATAGCTTATCGCTTCTTTCTGACGTTCGTTAAGCTCCCCGAAACGATTGTTGAGCAAAAAGTTCAGCATATTTTTTTCAGCAAGAATCGGTACCTTCAAGTCGTGAGTCAATGTTGCAACAAAATCCTCTTTCAACTTTTCAACCTCGGTTAGAACATCTATTTTTTGATTCAACTCGGATTGGTATTCCTTAATCATATCCTCTCTGTCAACGATTGCTTCAATCATTGAATCAACGCTCTGTGAGAGGTTAGGCAGGATTGAAAAAGTTTCTTTCGGAATTCTTTCATACAGATTGCCGTAGCGTACGGAATTTATTGTTTTTGTAACGCTTCTGAGCATTTTTTTGTGATTACGGAAGGTTTGTTTAAGCTTTTTATAACGAATATACAGAGAAATAAGCCAGCCGCCAAGGCCCGCACAAACCAGAGTTAAAAAAATAATAACAAAATTCTGCACCGGATAAAACCTGATTAATAACCGTAATGTTCGTGAGCAACAAGGTATTCTCTCACATGATTGAGCGCTGCTTGAACAATCCTCGTAATACGGGATGAAGACAACCCGACCTGTTCTGCAATCTCTTTGACCTGCATATTTCTATAAAATCTGTATTCCACAACGAGTCTGTCTTTTTGTGGAAGTGTAGCAATTGCCTCTCTTATTGCCTTACCGAGTTCGCTTATTTCAGCTTTTTCATCAGGCAAAGCACGCGGGTCTTTGATGAAATCAAACGGAGAGTCATTATCCGACGAAGCAGCAGCTATTGAATCAATAGAAAGAATTGTTTCATAAATAGCTTCTCTTACTTTCCCCGGAGAAACGTCTAATGCATCATCGACACTGGCTGCTTCTGCAGTTTCTGCATCGGTTTTATGTTTTAGAGTATACCATTTATACCTGTTTCTCAGTTCGTTTCTGATAGCCCACCTTACCGCAGTAGAAATATAAGAGGTGTTATATTTTTCCAGTTGTTCGGGGGTTTTATTTTTAATCATTGCCTGAACAGCGATAATACCTATAGAAACCAGTTCTTCGTAATCCACCATGTGAGAAGGTATGCGTCTGTGCTCAACCTTGGCCACCTTTTCAACTATGGAAATATACTCTTTAATTTTATTTTGAGAAGCGTTATTAATCATGATTATTTTCTGTCACTTCTATCACTTATCTTAGTATCTATATTACTAGGTTTTTGAGAATTTCGCAAATTATATACAAATAATAAGATTTCTGCTACAGCTTTGTATAAATCAGGCGGGATTTCCCTGTTTACATCAACAAGCCTGAAAAGCGCACGTGCAACAGGCGGATTTTCTATAACAGGCACGCCGTGCTCCCGAGCTATTGATATAATCTTTTTTGCAAAAAGCTCTGTACCTTTGGCCACGAGTTTTGGAGATTCCATTGTTTCCTGATCATATTTCAGAGCGCAGGCAACATGTGTAGGGTTAGTTACGACAAAATCCGCATCAGGAACAGCATCCATCATGCCCTGCTGCATCATTTGCTGACGGCGCTGGCGCAGTGCAGCTTTAACATTCGGGTCGCCTTCAGTGTTTTTATATTCGTCTTTTACCTCTTTAAAAGACATCTTCTGGTCTTGAAGAAATTTCCACCTTGTCATCCCGTAGTCCGCAGCGGAAATAATAAGAAACGCAATACTGGCCTTTATAACGAAATCCATAATCAGCGCGCCGAACTCCTGCATAACGGCAAAATGATTTTCCATTGCCGCAAGTCCGAGGATTACCTCAAAATGCGAGCTGTACACAGACCAGCCGACATAACCTAAAATCACAACCTTAATAATATTTTTCACAAGCTCAAACAGAGTTTTTACAGACATAAGGTTTTTAAAATATTTCGTCGGGTTTAATTTATCCAGTTTTGGAGCAAGAGGGGTAGTTGTGAACAGCGGGCCAACCTGAATAAAATCGCCTATAATAGCTATAAACATTGCCAGCGCCAGAATAGGCCCGATAATCAATACAGTGGGCACAAGAGTTATAAACAAAAGATACGGCATACCTATACTATCCAGATGCTGGTTAGGTATTTGTTCATAACACAGCACAAAAAGCCGAGAAATCTGGTCAAAAATAAACGGCGAAAGCTTTGCAATTGCAAAAAACATTACTATCATTGCAATAGCAGTTGAAAAATCCTTTGATTTTACAACCTGACCTTCTTTTCTTGCTTTTTCCAGTTTTTGATGCGATGCCTCAAACTGCTTATCTTCATCACCCATGGGGAAGGTGTCCTAACTTTTTAATCTATCCTTACTCAACTTAATAAATATATTACCATAAAATATAATAATTATTTTTATAATCTCAAATTATTGTGAACAAAGACACATAAAACACCCGTATAAATTAGTTTAATACCTGATTACTTTTTTCCGGCCGACTCTTTAAAATTGTCACTTGCAGCAGGCATCCATCTTGATTTTAAAAGATTCAAATGTCCTTTTCTTCTGAGTTCATCCAGAGCTAGGTTCACTTCTGTTTTTAAAGAAGCACTCTGCGGGTCTTTTCTAAAAGCTATTGCATAGGCATCTTGAGAATATCTTTGCGGTAGTATTTTAAACTCGGGATGATCCATTACGAATCCAGCAAGTATTGTATCATCCGACGTCATAGCCTGAGCACGCCTTTGCAAAAACGCTTCAAAACCTTCCTGATAGGTTCTGTAACCGGTTAAAACAACATCAGGAGCAAAATAACGTATATTCTTTTCGCCAGTTGTGCCCAGTACAACAATAACGCGTCTGCCGTTTAAGTCACCGACTGTTTTTATATCAGTACCTTTTCTTATCATAATGGCCTGTCCCGTATAAAAATACGGGAGTGAAAAATCGACTACTTCCATTCTTTTAGGACTGATTGTCATAGTCGCAATAAGCATATCAACTTCGCCGGAATTTAGTTTGGATATACGGTTAGAGGCATTCACCTCGACAAATCGTACAAGCTTTTCATTACCGAATATTCTTTTAGCCAGCAAATGTGCAATATCTATGTCATAGCCCTGAAGTTTTCCGTTTTCAATAAAGCCAAAGGGTTTTGAATCAAATTTTACACCGACGACAAGCTCGCCGCGTTTTTTTATGACAGAGAGAAGATCCCTGTCCTCTTTCTCTTTCTTAGTACAGCCGGTAATAAATACAACCGACAACAAAATTAAGCACGAAATAATTTTTTTTATCATATAAGAGTCCTTTTTATTATAAGAAAAGCCATCTCGCAACGCCAACCGCTGCGATTATACCGATTATATCAGCAAGAATGCCCGCAAGCAGAGCATGTCTGAATTTTTTTATCCCGACAGAACCAAAATATACAGCCAGCACATAAAAGGTTGTTTCAGAGCTTCCCACCATTATTGCCGCCAATTTAGTTACATAAGAATCAGGCCCGAAGTTGTTTGCAATCTCAGAAAACAGCCCAAGAACAGCACTGCCGGAAAGGGAACGCACAAACATAACAGGCAGAACATCCACCGGTATTTTGAGCCAATCGAGTATGCCGGACAAAAGCTGCTGTGCAATCTCAAAAAAGCCCGATGCCCTGAGCATCGAAACAGCCACAATAATAGCTATCAAATACGGCAGGATATCAACTGAAACCTTTAGCCCGTCTTTTGCACCGTCTATAAAAGTTTCATACACAGGAATTTTTTTTATAACACCCCACAACAGTACAACTAGAATTATTGCAGGTATAAGCCAGAGTGAGATTAAATCGATTGCTGTTTTAATCATTTTCACTCTCCTCATCGCCCTTAACTTTTATTTTTTGAGCGGGGCTTATTTTTTCGAGCACCTTAACAATAACAATCGCACTAACGAAGGTAATTGTCGTAACAATCAATGTAGGAAAAACTATCTCTGTTGCGTTTTTAGAGCCGTTAGCCACAAGTACGGCTATTACTGTTGCCGGTACAAGCTGCCAGCCAGCTGTGTTCATTGCAAGCAGAGTACACATATCGTTAGAAGCCGATTTTTTCTCCTTATTAAGTTTTTGGAGTTCCTTCATCGCTTTAATCCCCATAGGGGTGGCTGCATTAGACAGCCCGAAGGCATTTGCGCTGAAGTTCATAGCTATATCGCCTATTGCAGGATTGTCCTTCGGTACATCAGGAAACAACTTTTTTGCAACAGGAGTCAAGAGTCTTGATATACCGGCAACAAGACCGGATTTTTCTGCAATTTTCATTATTCCAAGCCAGAAAGCCATTATACCTGCCAGATACAGGGCTATTTTAACAGAGGCCTGTGCTCCTGTCATTATTGCGTTTACGACATCGTTAATTCGGCCGGTATAAGCCGCTGAAAGTATAGAAACAAGTATTATCAAAAACCAGATATAATTCATGATTTAATTTTCACAAATTATACACAAAAAGGCAACTTTGTTTCTATTACAAAGTCACGTCGCTTGCACTGAGCGGTGCACCCATTACTCGTTCAAGGTTTGCAGCAGAGATATGATACTGCATCAATGTGTTATAATACTGCAACTTTGCGTTCATGTATGTAATCTGAGAGTCTTTAAGTTCAAGCGCATCGCCAAGACCGACCTTATATCTTCCGGCCGCCAGTTCATATCTTTCCTGAGCAACATCCATGGAAGCCCTTGAAACAGGAATGGATTGTTGTGCGTTTTTAAGCTGGATATATGCCTGTTTTACGTCAAGGTAAACTTTCTGGCGCTGAACCTCGTAATCAGCCTGATCTTTTTTATAGGTCAATTTTGCCTCATCAACCTGCTTCTTTAACAAGAAAAGATTCATATTTGAATAAGCTAACTGTGCTCCAATCTGGTAGCTGTAGTCAGTGCTCGGAGTTTTACCGCCGTTAATATAAGAACCAAAACCGTTTAAGTCAGGCAAAAATGCAACCTTAGACGCTTTAACAAGAAGTTTTGAACCTTCCATTTTCTTTTTAGCTGCTGCTAAAGTCGGGCTCTGTTTATAGGCAATTTCCAGTGCCTCGTCAAAAGTTATGTCATATCTTTTCTTATCTAGTCTGTCTTTTATGTCGAATTTAGCGAACTCGGGCACGCCCATTGCGTTTGTGAGTTGTGCAAAGCCTGTATCTACAGCGTTTTTAGCCTGAATAAGAGTAAGTTTTGCGTTATCTAAATTGAAAGCAGCAGTGGACACATCAATTTTAGCTCTGCTTCCGATATTATAATAAGCCTGCGCCTGTTCAAGGTGAATCTGGTATTGCAGCACTGTATCTTCATAAACCTCTACCTGCTGTTGAAGATATAGAAGGTTATAATAGTAATTTTTTACGTTATAAACAACATCATTTATGCTGGATTGCAAGGTTTCTCTTGAAGCTTCATAAGTCTTTTTAGCAACGCCAGCCTGTGTGCTTGTTTTACCGAAGTCAAACAACAGCATATTGACGCCCACTGTCGGCATATTCCACGAATTATAAGTCTGTGTGGGAAATCTAAAGTTTGTCACAAGCATATCATTTCTTGAGTATGACAGACCGGCAGAAAGTGTCGGGAAATAGTTTGACCACGCCTGAGCTATTTGATTTTTATATATATCTTTGCTCAAAAGTTGTGAGAGGATGGTCGGGTTATTCTGCAAAGCAATTTTTACACAATCATCCACGGAAATAATTTTTGTAGCAGAAACAGAGCCCTCTATATCCGGTCTTTCAGAACTAAAAGCATCGCCCTGCTGCATTTGTCCGTTCTGCTCGTTTTGAGTTTGTTCTTCTGTATTTTCCTCAGGAGCATTCTGGGCTTTAGAGGCGTTAGGTTTTGAAAAATGTTTATGCTTTACTTTAGTTTCTTTTTTTTCTTTTTTAGCTGCTTTTTTTTCTTTTTTATCCTTGTTGTCGTCTACAATAAGGCGAACAGAATACTGGGATTTGTCAGTTTTAGCAGTAACTTTTTGTTCGTCGTATTTTTCTTTTTTCTTTTTTTCAGGCTTAGCCTCTTTTTGTTCAACAACGTCCTCCTGTTGAACTTTTGGCGGCTCGCTGTTTTTCTTTTTAAATATGTTCCACTCAAACGCAAAAACTTGCGACGGAGCGATAAAGCTTAACATTGATAGTATTAAAGTTATTGCTAATGTTTTTTGTATTTTTTTCATTTCTTCCCCATTAATTCCATTTAATTTAGATTATGGATTTATTTTTCTGTTCCGTCCATATTCTTGCCCATTACTTTATAAACGAGGTGCTGAATTATTACATAAAAAGCAGGCGTCATAATAGTACCGAGTGTACCGGCCGCCATCATACCGCCGAATACCGTAGAACCTACCGAGATTCTAGAAGCAGCACCCGCACCGTGAGCCAGAATCAGAGGCAACATACCGACTACGAAGGCGACAACAGTCATCATAATCGCCCTGAATCTTATGTGAGAAGCTTCTACTGCTGCTTCTTCAACAGATCTGCCGCCGGTTTCATGCAATTCTTTAGCAAATTCAACAATCAAGATTGCCTGTTTTGCAGCCAGACCGATAAGCATAATCATACCGACCTGCGAATAAAGGTCAAATGCCTGTCCCATTATCAGCTGGAATATCAACGCACCGGCCGCGGCTAACGGACAGATAAGCAGTACCGCAAACGGTATTGACCAGCTTTCATAAAGTGCAACAAGGAACAGATACACAAAAATCAAAGCCATTGCTATTACAGTAGTAGTTTGTCCTCCGGATTCAATCTCCTGTTTAGAAGTACCCGACCATTCAAAGCCCATATCTTTAGGAAGAATTTTTGTTGCAACTTCTTCCATTGCCTTCATTGCGTCACCTGAGCTTCTGCCCTCTGCCGGCTGACCGGATATTTGTACGTTCTCATACTGGTTGTATCGTGTAATAGAAGCAGCGCCTACAGACTGTTTCAATGAAACAATGGTCGTTATAGGAACCATCTTTCCGGCATTATTTTTGATATATATACCGCTAAGGTCATTTGCATTCCTTCTAAAACGCTGTTCTGCCTGCAGCTGAACCCTGAATACACGTCCCAGTTTATTAAAATCGTTCACATAATATGTACCAAGAGTAGAGGACAGTGTCGAATACAATTCCTGTAAATCAATGCCCTGTGCAAGTGCCTTTGCATAATCAATCTCAACAATATATTGAAGCATGTTGGCTTGATACTCTGTATAAACGTTAGTCAAATTCGGGTTGCTGTTTGCCTCGGCAAGAAGTTTGTTAGCCCACTGCTCCATTTCCTGAGGCGTATACTCACCCTTGGAGAGCATCTGGAACTCAAAACCTCCCACCATACTCATACCGGTAATTGCCGGTGGAGAAAATACACCGATTTGTGCTGATTTAATAGAAGAAAATTCTTTTCTGATTCTTCCAAGTATTGCATTCAAAGATAAATCGGTTTCTTTGCCCTGAATTTTTCTTATAGCTTTTTGGAATATATTAAATTCTCTTTTATCCCATTCATCCAGACGTATAACCATAAATGCCTGGTTAGAAGGTCCCATACCTACAAATACAATTACACCCTCAACCCCTTCTATTTTATTGAGTTTTTCCTCCATTTCGTGCGTTACATCAGTTGTTCTTGCTAAAGAAGCACCGGAGGGAAGGTTTATTTGTGTCATCAATACAGCCTGGTCTTCGTCAGGAATAAAGCCTGTCGGTATAACCTTAAACAGCACAAGCATAAGAACAATGATTGCGCCGTAAACAACCAGAGTAAGTTTCGGGCTGTACACGAATTTTTTTACAAAATGCAGATATAAATCAGTTAATTTCTGGAAATATACGTTAAATTCCATAAACACCCACTTAATAGCAGCGGAAATTTTGTTTGATGGTTTTCTGTTTGGATCTTCCGGACGTAAAATGATTGAGCACAAGGCCGGAGACAGTGTCAATGCGCAAACCGCAGATAGAGCAATAGAAACAGCAATACATACAGCAAACTGTTTATACATTAACCCTGACAACCCTGGAATAAATGAAACAGGAACAAATACAGCCATCAACACCAGTGCCATGGAAACAAGTGCTCCGCCGATTTCTTTCATTGTAATCTGCGTTGCTTCCACAGGTGTTTTGCCATCCTCAAGGTGCCTTTTTACGTTTTCAATTACAACAATCGCGTCATCGACTACGGTCGCAACCGCAAGTACCATCGCAAACAAAGTTAAAAGGTTAATGGACATACCAAAAACCGGCAGCGCAGCAAAAGTACCTATCAACGACACAGGGATTGCTATCAAAGGAACAAGGGTAGCTCTCGGGTCGCCAAGGAAAACAAAGATAATCGCAACAACAATGATAGAAGTTTCTATAATAGTTTTAACAACCTCTTTCATTGATTCACGGATAAACTGAGTATCATCGTGAACCATAGCCAGTTCCATACCATCCGGCAGGGTTTTGGATATTTCAGCCATTTTGGCTTTTACTTCGTTAACGATTTCAATAGCATTTGCACCCGGAATCTGGATAATTTGCATCAGGGCAGCAGGTTTTCCGTCCACCCTACCGTTTCTGTCATAAGTTTCAGAACCCAGTTCTACTCTTGCAACGTCTTTAAGTTTTATGCTTGAGCCGTCCAGATTAGAACGAATAATAATGTCCTCGAATTCTTCAGGTTCGAGCAGACGTCCTTTTGTTCTTAATGTTATTTGGAATTTTTGTTTATCAGGCCCCGGCTCCTGTCCGAGTGCACCGGCTGAAACCTGAATATTTTGAGTATTTATTGCATTTTGCACCTCGGATACAGATACATTGAGGTTAGCCATTTTTTCTGTATCCAGCCATATTCTCATAGAATAGTTGCCGGCACCGTATACGCCAACATCACCAACACCGGGCAAACGTGCAATTTCATCTTTAATATAAATAGAAGCATAGTTTGTTACATCAAGCTGTGAGTATCGGCCATCAGTTGAAGCAAGGTTCAAAATCGCAACACCGGCGCCTGATACCTGTTGTTTTGCGGTTACCCCCAGTCTTTGTACATCCTGCGGCAATTTAGGTTCAATTTGTTTTACACGGTTTTGTACGTTTACAAGGTCAATGTTTCTGTCCGAACCTACCTTAAAATATATTTGAAGTCTGTATGAAGCATCGGTACTTGTTGAAACCATGTAAATCATGTCCTCAACACCGTTGACCTGAGATTCGATAAGAGAAGCAACAGATGACTCAACAACGTCCGCACTTGCACCGGGATATGAGGCTGACACCTGAATCTGAGGCGGTGTAATATTCGGATACTTTTCAAGCTGCAAGCCCATCATCGAAATAACACCGACCAGTGTTATAAACAAAGAGATTACAATCGCAAATCTTGGTTTGCGAATAAAAAAGTATAATTCCTCGTTTCTGCTTTTATCTTTGTCGTTTCGATTATTATTCATAGTCATAGTTTAATTTTCTTTTTATTAATTTTCTTTATCGCTGCTCTCACCCTGAACTACAGAGGATTCAGGTTCTTTAAACGTTACTGCTGTCCCTGGTTTAAGTCTCTGGAAGCCTGACTTAATAACCATTTGTCCCGGTTCCAAACCTTCTGTAACAATCCAGTTATCGCCCTCCTGTTTATCAATTTTAATAAATTTTTGCTGAGCCTGTTTATTTTCGTCCACAAGCCATACATAAGTGCCTTCTGTACTGTCAGATACGGCAACCTGAGGCACAAGAACTACTTTTATCGGCTCTTTAGCAGTGGCAGTAACATTAACAAAGTCGCCGGGTACAAGCAGGTTATCTTTATTTTCAAAAGTTGCTCTTACAGAAATAGTACCTGCAGTCTGGTCAACCTCGTTGTTCATAAATTCCAATTTGCCATGTTCTTTGTATAAAGACCCGTCAGAAAGTCTTATTTGAACGTTCATACCAGGATCTTTTGGAAGATTATTTTCAAGTCTGAATTTTCTGTATGCGATATAATCCTCACTCTTAATAGTGAAATAAACATATATCGGGCTTGTGCTTACAATTCTAGCAAGAGTACCTGACTGTGAGTTCACAAGGTTGCCCTCGGTAATAAGAATTTTACCAACACGTCCATCGACAGGTGAAGTAATTTTTGTATAGCTCAAATTAAGTTTTGCAGCAGCAAGATTAGCTTTGTTAACATCCCTTGTTGCCCTGTTCTGGTCACGTGTAGCAAGCGCGTTATCATAATAAGATTTACTTACAAAGTCGTTTTTAACAAGTTCTTTTGCTCTGACAAGTTCCTTTTCAGCATTAATTAAAGCAGCCTCTGACTGTCTTACTGCAGCTTCAGCCTGCTGTACTGCTATCTGGTATTCATTAGGCTGGATAAGAAAAAGGGTCTGGCCTTTTTTTACAAAAGCACCTTCTTTAAAATATCTTTTCTGAAGCCATCCGTTTATTCTGGCAACAACATCAACAGAATACTTAGCCTCAACACGGCCAACCGATTCATTCTTAGGGTAATAATCCCCCTCTGTTGAATAGCCTACTTCAACCTCTGTAGGACGTTTTTGCATTTCCGCGGCTATTTTGGCAGAAATAAAACCGGCTACTTTATTAAAAACAATAGGAACAACAATTATGGCAACGATTATTATCCCTATTAATTTTTTCCTATCCATTATATTGAACCTCTTCCCATTATAATTGTACAATTGTTATGATAACAACAATCTTTTATAATATCAATAGCCCCTGTAAAGAATAGTATAATCAGTGTATATAGGAATATCACAAAGAATATAAAAAAGCGGGCATATTTTTATTGCCCGCTTGATTATATTTATTGGTTCCACAGTTCGTCTGTGTATCTCCAGTTATTTTGCATTAATTTTTCCGCCACGCCCTGAGGGAGCACCTTGTCTGTCAGAGCAATACCCGTTTCCTCATCAACAGGATTTTTTTCATCCTCCGGTGTATCTTTTGTTTCCACCTGAGCAAAAGTTATCTTAAACTGAAAAATATCCTTGCCATCAATATTCGGTTCCTTTTTCGGGCCGTTAATATCAGCGGTGAAATCACAACCGCTATCGCTGCAATTTACATCTATCTTCATACCGTCTTCTGTCAATCCGTTTGACTGAAGTTTAAGCTGTTCTGTTATCATATCAGTAGGACTTTTGCCGTCAGGATTGCTCTTCCATTTGTGCGGTGAACCGTATATAACAACAGCTTCATCAAAAGCCTCATTTATTGTAAGATAGGCTTTTTGAGCTCCTCTTTCAAACTGGCTTCTAAAAATGAACTTCCTTAAAGTAGGAACAGTCAGCATGGAAATTATCCCGATTATAAGCATAACCAGAGCAAGTTCCGCTAAAGTAAAAGCTTTCGATTTTTTAAACATAGACATAAAATACCTTTCTATTTCTGGCAGGATACACCTTGCTCAGCAAGCTTTCTAAAGTTCAAATATCTTTGTATTTCCTTATTCAATGTATCAACAGTTTCCAGATAACCGCTGTCAATATGCACACGGTTGTCATATTTAGGGTCTATAATATAAACCGTCGGAAATCCTGCGATTCTGTATTCTTTTGAAATTTTTTCATTTTCCGGATCTTCTACATTAAGCAATACCACGTTCAAGTCTTTTTTGTTAATGTTTCTAATTTTATCCAGTTTTGGCATAAATCTCTTACAGTATGTACACCAGTCAACATAAAAAACAGTAAGTACAGGTTTGTTCTCTTTAGATGCCTGCTCAAGCGTCAAGCCTAAATCGTAATCTGATGGTTTCATATCAGCTTTGGGCAGAATTGCCATACAGCTGGTTACGGAAATACCTATAAGCAAAAGTATTGCAACGGTAATTAATGAAATTCTTAACTTCTTGTTCAAATTTGTGCTCCTTTTGGTACTACAGTTACACCGCCCTCTGAAATATAGAACCCGCGGGCCTCATCTTGAGCGCGGTCAAAACCTATATTTGTATACGGCGGAATATCTACATTCTTATCTATTATAGCTTTTTTAATATGAGAATGTCTGCCGATATTTACATTCTCCATAATTATTGAATCTTCAACGCTTGAAAAACTGTTAATTCTAACCTTGGGTGACAAAATACATCTTGAGAGCGTTCCGCCGGATATAATACAACCTTCGGAAACAAGCGAGTTGGTAGCCATACCGCGTCTTTCAAGTTCTTCCCATATAAATTTAGCAGGCGGGAAATTATAATTATATGTTCTCACCGGCCACTCTTTAGTATAAAGGTTAAACTCAGGATCATACGCCAACAAATCCATATTTGCCTGCCAGTATGCGTCCATAGTCCCAACATCCCGCCAGTATCCGCGTTCTGATTCTTCCATGCCGGGGAAAGTATTCTGTGCAAAATCATACACAAAAATTCTATCTCCCTGTCCGAGCATTTTGGGGATAACATCTTTGCCAAAATCATGGTTTGAATTTTCAATCAATGCGTCTGCTTGAAGCTCATCAATGAGTTTTTCTCTGTTAAAAAAGTAATTGCCCATCGACGCGAGGCATTTTGTTTCATCCCCCGGAATATGTTTCGGAGTTGTTTTAGGTTTTTCAATAAAATTAGTCAGACGCCAGTTTTCATCGACTTCCATAACACCGTATTCACCTGCCTGCTCAATAGGAATAGGTATAGCAGATATTGTTAAATCCGCATTATTCTTTTTATGAAAATCAAGCATCTGTGCAACATTCATCTTATAAATATGATCGCCGCCAAACACAGCAACAAATCTGCTGTCTTCTTCTGCAAGAATATGATGAATATTCTGAAACACTGCATCTGCAGTACCTTTATACCAGTGGCTGTCGATACGCATTTGTGCAGGGACTAAATCAACATATTGATTAATAATAGGCGAGAGCGGCCATGTTTTTAAAATATGTTTATTAAGAGAATCCGACTTGTACTGTGTTAAAATTTTAAGTTTATAAAAGCCGGAATTAATAAAATTATTTATAACAAAATCGATGATACGGTATCTTCCGCCGAACGGAACAGCAGGTTTTGCACGGTCGCGTGTAAGAGGATAAAGCCTTTTGCCCTCTCCTCCGGCAAGTATCATTACCAATGTATCATCAACAGGCATGAACAACCCCCGTATCTTAATTAACCATAACTAAATGATAACACAGGATTATAAAAATGGATAACATTTACATTTTTATTTATAATAAATGCAATTAATAATAAACTATGAGGAATAAACTATGACAACACCGATGACAATTGCACAAAAAATATTAGCGGCTCATGCCGGCCTTAATGAAGTGACGGCCGGACAGCTTATCAGCGCAAAGCTTGATATTACGCTTGCAAACGACATAACAGGGCCTATTGCAATAAAAGAGTTTAAAAAAATCGGTGTTGACAGAGTGTTTGACAAAGACAGGGTTGTTTTTGTACCGGATCATTTTGTTCCAAACAAGGATATTAAATCTGCCCAGCAGGCAAAAATAGTAAGAGAATTTTCACAGGAACAAAACCTCACAAACTATTTTGAAGTTGGGAGAATGGGTATAGAACACGCTTTGCTGCCTGAAAAGGGGATTGTAACAGCTGGTGATTTAATCATAGGCGCGGATTCTCATACCTGTACATACGGAGCACTCGGTGCTTTTGCTACCGGAGTAGGTTCTACTGACCTTGCCTGTGCAATGGCCAGCGGAGAAACCTGGTTTAAAGTCCCTTCCACAATAAAAGTAGAATTCAACGGCAAACTCAACAAATGGGTCAGCGCAAAGGATCTTATACTCCATTTGATAGGAGATATAGGCGTGGACGGTGCTTTGTATAAGGTTCTGGAAATAGGCGGAAGCACAATTGAAACAATGGAGATGGACGGACGCTTAACCATCTGCAATATGGCAATAGAAGCAGGAGCCAAAGCAGGGATAATAGTTCCAGACAATATAACAAAAGAATATTTAAAAGGCCGGAGTCTTAGAGAACCGGTATTTTACACAAGCGACAAAGATGCTCCGTACGAAAAAGTACTTGTCTATGATGCAACAAAAATCGAACCGACTGTGGCATTCCCGCATCTACCTGAAAACACTAAACCGATTTCTCAAGTCGGCAATATAAAGATACATCAGGCCGTAATTGGAAGCTGCACAAACGGAAGGCTCTCTGACCTTGCTGTCACAGCAGAAATTTTAAAAGGGCGAAAAGTACACCCGCAAGTACGTTTGATAGTATTTCCGGGGACTCAGGATATTTATCTTGAGGCAATAAAACTCGGATATATCCAAACTATTATAGAAGCACAGGGCGCTGTTTCTACACCGACCTGCGGCCCCTGCTTAGGCGGATATGCAGGTATTTTAGCAGAAGGTGAAAGATGTATTTCCACTACCAACAGAAACTTTGTCGGCCGTATGGGGCACACAGACAGCGAGGTTTATTTATCCTCTCCGGCAGTTGCTGCCGCAAGCGCGGTGCTAGGAAGAATAGCTTCTCCTATGGAGTTGGATTAAGTTTATACAAGAGCTTCTTCCTGCTGTTCAACTATAGCCGGCTCGGGGACTTGTTTGCTGCTTTTGGCGCCGAGTTCTGTAAGTCTTTCACACTGGCGTACGAGGTTGTCGCGTCCGGCAAGTTTTGTCATTGCTTTGGTAAGGTTGGACTGAACCCCGTTTAAATCCTTAACCATATCAGCAAACTTGTCCATCATTTTGCCGGCGAGTGTGGCGATTTCCTGCGCGTTTTTATTTTGTCTGTTCACCATATTAAAGCTGTTGATTATCTTTAGTGCCGCAAGCAGTGTGGAAGGAGAAACAGGCATAATTTTATTTTTCCACGCCAGTTCCCAGAGCTCTCCATTATCTGCAAACAACATTGCATAACAACTTTCAACAGGAATAAACATCAACACATATTCAGGTGAAACAAAATCATCAATTTCAAAATATTCTCTTTTCGAAAGTCCAGCAATATGTGTTTTAACCGAATCTTTAAACTGCTTGAGTGCAAACTGCGCCTCCTGTTCATCTCTTGCATTAAGGTAAGCGTCATAAGAAGCCAGCGAAGTTTTAGCATCGATAAACACAGCCTTATTATCCGGCAAAAGTATTGTTGCATCAGGTTTTTTAGAATCAAAACCGGCCTGAATAAGGTATTCCTCACCTTTTCTCAATCCTGAAAGTTCGAGCACTTTTTCTAAAATAAGCTCGCCCCATTTGCCCTGTTTCATATTATCGCCTTTGAGTGCAGAAGCAAGAGTGTTTGTGTCATTAGAAATTTTTGCACCGGTTTGGATTACGTCTTTTATATGCAAATCAAGCTGTGCAAACTGCTGATTATTAAAAGTAGATTGTTTTTTGAGCTCCTCAAATTTTTCTTTAAAAGGTTCGAGGATTTCGTTAATTCTTTCCTTAGACATATTAGAAAAATCCTGAGTAGTTTCCTTAAAAATTTTGTTAGACAAATTTTCAAACTGCAGCTGCATTTTTTCATAAATATCACTGTAGGCTTTATGCACGGATTCAGTCTGGTTTTTGTTGATATTTTTTAAAATAAAAAATGCTCCGGCCGCACCGATAGCAAGACCTGTTATAAATATAGCCATAGCAGCGATTATACTCATTGTGTTTCTCCCCGTTTAATTTATTTAAACTAATCTAGTGTCGCAGTTGCTGCCGGCTGACCGCAGCCAGCACCTGCTCACCTTTGCCTTCTTTTTCCA
>CALVAT010000019.1 GCA_944325565.1 Candidatus Gastranaerophilales bacterium | reverse complement strand
TCTTACCTACGCACTTAGATTTATGTATTTTGCGCTGTTAATTCCATCTATACCAGAAATCTCGTTAAGTGTTTTTTCAGAAACTTCGCTGCCGGTATTTATAATCATCATAGATATATTATCTGATTGAGAACGGTTTTGAGCAACGTTCATTCTTGTAATATTTATATTTTTGTCGCCTAATACTGTTGCTACTTTAGCAACCATAGCCGGTCTGTTTTCGTGTGGAACGAGAATCATATGTTTTTCAGGCTCAATACTAGTGTTGTAGCCATTAATTTTTACTATTCTTGGCATATCTGCGGCTATAAGCGCACCTGATACAGTATTTGTTTCTTTATCAGTAACAAGTTTAAGTGTGATAGAACCTGTATAATCCGTAGATGTATTGGATTTTGTAGTTGCAACATCTATCCCTTTGGCCTTTGCAATAATAGGGGCATTTACATAGTTTACAGAATTCATAAATGAAGAAAATACTCCTTTTATAACAGCTGTTTCAAGCGGTGCAACATCTAAGTCAGCAAGGCTGCCTTTTACTGTAATATATATGCCTTTTAAGCTTCCTTTTGACATTTGCATTGCAAGTTCGCCTATATTTTCTGCTAGCTGCATATAGTCTTTTACGGGCTCAAGTTTGTCCGGTTTCAAAGACGGAATGTTTACAGCAGAGCGTGCAGAGCCGCCTTTTAAAACATCTCTTATTTGCTGCGCAACGTCTTCTGCTACCTTTAATTGTGCTTCCTCTGTGCTTGCTCCCAGATGAGGTGTCAGAAGAATATCACCTGTTGTTTTAACAAGAGGCGAGTCTGTTATATTTGGTTCTGTTTCAAAAACATCAACTGCAGCCTGTGCTACCTGACCTGATACCAGTGCTTCTGCAAGAGCTGCTTCATCAATAATGCCCCCGCGGGCACAATTGATGAGTCTTACTCCCTTTTTCATTTTTGAGATTGTGTCTTTATTTATCATGTGGAGTGTTTCTTTTGTTTTTGGCACGTGAACTGTTATGTAATCGCACTCTCCCCATAGTTCGTCCAGTGTTTCAACATATTTTGCACCAAATTTTTCAACAACCTCTTTTGTTGTATAAGGGTCAGAAACAAGAATTTTCATTCCAAGAGCTTTTGCTGTTTGTGCTACGTGGTGCCCTATTTTCCCGAAACCTATAATTCCCAAAGTTTTTCCGAAAACTTCGTGTCCGGTAAATTTAGAACGTTCCCACAACCCTTGTTTTGTTGAGTTAGCAGCTTTTGCGATGTTACGTGACATTGCTAACATTAATGCTACTGTGTGTTCTGCTGCTGCATTAGTGTTGCCGTCAGGGGAGTTTACAACAATAATACCATTTGCGGTTGCTGCTTCGAGGTCTATATTGTCGACGCCGACACCTGCCCTGCCTATGATTTTCAGGTTTTTCCCTGCTTCTATTACTTTAGCTGTTACTTTAGTCTGGCTGCGAACCATTAAGGCATCGTAGTCGCCTATTACTTTGCACAATTCTTCTTCGTCCATTGTGGGCAGTATAACGCCCTCTGCTGCTTCATCAACAATTTGTTTTGCTGTTTCGTTGATTTTATCTGTGATTAAAACTTTCATGAAAAATCCCCTTGTTTTTTACGGCTTTTTTACAATGCCAACGTAGAGAATTATACAATTTTTTTTAGTTTTATACAAACTTGCTGATTATTTTATATAGACTTCTTCAAGATTGTGAAGTACCCCGCCTAATGCAGTCGGATTAATATTTCCGAATTTTTTTCTTATAGCTGTTATTATTATTGGGGAATACAGGTATATCAGAGGTTTTTGGTCATAAACTACCTGCTGGTATTGTTCGTATAGCTTTTTGCGTTTGTCAAAATCTAGTTCAAGCGAGGCTTTGTCAAAAAGCTCGTTGATTTGTTGTTCCCACGGGTATATGTCTTTGTTTTCTTGAGGAGTTTTTCGCATATTAAAAACATGCAGTGTGCCGTTGGAATACCATACATTTTTGCCTCCGTATGGTTCAAGCGGGCTTCCGGTAAACCCCATAATTACTGAATCAAAATCATTTGTGTTAACAAGCTTGCTTACAAGCGTATTGAACTCTATTGGCTTGAAGTTGACTGTCATACCGAGTTCTTCAAGATCCTGTTTAACCATAACGCCGATAGATTCGCGTTCTGTATTGCCTGCATTAGTATAAAGGTCAAATTCAACTTTGTTGCCGTATTTGTCGTATAGTTTCCCCTTTTTCCAGTCGAATCCCGATTTTTTGAGGTATTCTTTAGCCTTTTCCATATCCTGTGGATGACCTTTGGCAATTTTTTCATTTAGATAAATCGACGCAAGAGGTTCCGGTGTGAACAAAGGTGCAGCAACTCCGCTTGCGATGTTAAAAACCATGTTCTCTCTATCGAGTGCATAATCAACGGCTTTTCTAAAGTTTATATCGTTAAACCATTTTTGTTTTATAGGGTCAACATAATATTTTCCCTTGTCATTTTTTCGGGTGTTTAAATTAAAAGAAAAATACATTGTTCCTGTATTTGGCCCGAGGTTGTATATGTTGTAGTCAGAATTTTTTTCTTGTTCTTTAAATAATGCAACATTTGTGCCTCTTAGACCTACAGTATCAAGTTCTCCGGATTTAAATTTTAAAAGTTCGTTATTTAAGTCACCGACAATTAAAATAATATATTTATCCAGATATGGAAGTTTTTGTCCCTTTTCATCAATAACGTAGTAGTCGGGATTCCGTTCATATACAAGACGCTGCGCAGGAACATATTCTTTAAGTCTGAAAGCTCCGCTTGTTACAAACTCGGACGGTTTTGTATTTGAACTCCAAAATGAAGCAAACTCTCTTTTGCCAAGTTTTGTTACCGGTTCAAGTATATGTTTTGGTGCTATTGGAACGCTTAATTGTCTTAAAAACGGTGAAAATGGCTTCGGGGTTGTGAATTTAACTGTGTATTTATCAATCTTTTCTATTTTGGGAAGTTCATTTCCTATATACATTGCATCCCGTGTACTGGTGTTGCCAAATCCGCCGAAAATAATTGTATTCCAAGTAAAATAAACATCGTCAGCTGTAATCTCTTTTCCATCCGACCATTTTAAACCATGCCTTAGTTCTATAATATATGTTTTTTTATCAGGCAAAATTTTTATACTTTTAGCCATTTTAGGGATAACATCACCAGTATAAGGATCCGTTGTAACAAGTGCATCAAACATAATATCCGCAGCTTGAGAAGAAGTTGCATCCATCGAGTTCCACGAGTTAAAAGTTTTAGGCCCCTCGCCTATGGTGCTTGTAACAAGTGTTCCTCCATATTTTCCGGCAGGACTGCGGGATAACAGGTAGTCAACTCCGTTAATTGTTTCTGTTTTAACAGGGTATGGGGTATAGTTCTGTTTTAGCTCAAACCCGCTGCTTTTTCTTTGTTCTTCTTCGTCAGTATAAGGTCTGTCTGCTCTTATACAGCTTGCCAGAACAAGGATAACAAATAGCAAAAGAGATATTAAATAGATGATTTTTTTCTTCATAAGAACAATTTAGCACAAATTTAAAAATTTCCTATAGCCGGTTAAGGTGAACAAAAAAGCAGAGCTTAAGAAAAACTCTGCTTTTCTATTTTTATAAATACGACTATATTTTATTTAGTCATCATCCTTATCATCGTCTTTTTCTGCTTTTAGTTCAGGTTTGTCATCTGGTTTTACATCAGGTTTTGTTTCAGGTTGTGTGCCTTGTTTAACTTCCTGTTTTGACTCTGCTGGTGCAGATTCTTTTTTGTTATCGGCAGCCTTAGTTAAACTAATACTTGCCGCAAGACCGACCGCAGCCATAACAATTGTATTAATTGTTCTAAATAAACCGCTTTTTGCACTCTGGAAACCTGCTATAGCAGAGCTTAATGTCAAAATCCCGATAGCTACCTTTTGTGATGTCTTTATATCCTTAATGCTGACAATATCATTTTTTAATTCAGCAGGGATAAATTCTTTTTTAACTTTTTTAGAAGGTGCTTGTTTTGTTTGTGTAGTTGTGGCTGAGCTTGTCGATTGTACTTGCATATAATATACTCCTTAACCTGTGACCATGTTTATTTATGTGTATTCAAAATATCACAAATAAAAATTTTTGTTAGTATTTGCATAAATTTTTTACGTAACTTAATGTTATTAAAAACACAGGTTGCTCTATTGTAAGAACAACCTGTGTTTTTTGGTGGAAGAAAGTTAGCATTCGTGTTCTATTTCTTCTTCCTTCATCATTTCTCGCATTTGTTCAACGCTGACTGTATCGGGAGCTTGAGCTTTGGGTTCAAGACCTTTTTCTAGCAGGTCAGCCTGTTTATCTTTAAGTTTTTTGTCTGCAATGATTAAATCACGGCCTTTTGATGTTGCCATTACTTGAATAACCATTTCAGTAGGTGCACCTTCTTCTCCTGTTTTTTGCTGGACTTTGTAACTTTTCCAGTCATCGGGAAGTTTGTTGATTTCGGTGTAATCCATATTTTCGTTAGATAGACGTTTTTGAATTTGTGTTTCCAGTATTTTTGTAACATATTCTTTTTGCGACTTAAATCTGTTGGGGATAACGACTTTTGTGCCGATTACTTCTTCAGGGTCGCGTTTTTCATGTTTTTTAAATAAGTCTGCGGCAATTTTCAAATGTTCTATTTCGTATTCCAAAAACATTTCCCAGATTCTTTTTATGCGTTCATCAACCTCATCTTCTACACAGGTGTAGTAGTTGCATACCTCTGTAAACTCGTGTAAAAGAAGTTTTTCTAACCAGCTTTCGGTCGGATCAATCAACGATTCATACATTGTAACGTGTTCTTCTTCAACGTCTTTAATTTCTGCATAGGTTTCTCGAATACACTGGTTTCCATATTCCATACCGTGTTCGGCGTAATAGTTGTGGGTTTGCTGCTCGCCTGATACAAGAGTATAGATATTTACTTTTGTTTGGGGAGATGCTTTGGTTTTATCATAAGGCTTTCTAATCCTTAATGTGTTATCGTTGTGGTGATTTTGTGTTGGACGGCTTAGCATAATATCTGTTTGTCCCTGTACAATATCATTGGGGCTTATTCCGTGTTCAAAATATGCCCACTGGCTGTATCTATAAAGGTGATCGAAATCTTCCAAAAGACCAAAGTCAAATGTTTCTTTAACATAAGGGTCAGGCTCGTTTTGTGCCATCCAGGCTGTCAAATCTACTGCAACCTGTTCATATCCTAAAGTCGTTTCTAATATTGACTGATCTGATGGCGTAAGCCAGTTTACAGTTGTTTGTTGCATATCTTCTATGCGTCTTGTCATTGCCGTAAATTTATTTACCTCGGGGTCGGTGCAGTTTCTGGAAAAGTTGTGTTTAAAGTTCCAGGCCTCAACCTCGATACCGTTCATAAGTATCTGGCGTGTTCTTGTGTAACAATCAACATCGTTTTTATTGAAGGGCTTTTTGGTTATTTCGTGCCAGCTTCTTATTTGTTTTTCGATTGGGATTCCTTTTTCTTGCAGGGGATTAAATGTCATTTTTTTTACCTTTCTTATCTTTTTCATAAATTTTATAAAAGCTATATTATGCTTTGTTAAAAGGATAACCGCAAAAATTTGATTTTTTATTACCTGAAGTATTACTTTTGTAAAATAAGTGCAGTTCTGAAGATAAGACAAAACGGTAATAAAAAAGGACGGATAAAAAATATCCGTCCTTTTTTATTTATCCGTATAACCCGAATTATACAGAAGCCAGTGCAGCTTCTCTTTCGAGTTTAAGAGTTTGTGTCGTGATGTCGCAAACTTCTGACGGTCCCCAGTACTGAATTGAGCCAGGGAAAATGTATTCATCGTTCATCGCCCAGTTTTCTCTGTTTGCTTCGAGCTTTTTGAATACAGGGCCGTCCAGTTTTACGAGTGCTTTTTGTATAACTGGTTTCATATGACCGTGACGTTTTTCCATATTCATCATCATCGTAAGAGGTACACCGCCTGCTACCCATTCTGTGGATGGAGCAGTAAGGTTTCTTACTGAGGAAAGATATCCGGTCAAACCTGATTGAATCAATGCGTAAGCATTAAAGCCAAGTGCATAGCAGTAGTTTGCGTCAAAGTTAGACGGGAATGCGCATCTGCCTTCGTAGCCAAAGAAGTGGCACTGGTCAGAGAATTTGCCCATAAATTCACCTTGCGCCTTCATTTCTGCAAGTTTTACCTTAATCATTTCGATTAAGAGTTTTTCTGTTTCAATTTTAGAAACTTGAACGTTACCGTGAGGGTCTCTGTCCATGAGCAACTGTGCTTTGATTAAAACAGGAAGAGATTCAAAAACTGCAGCATTTTCCGGTTCAAGTCTGCTTTCAATAAAGTCAAATCTGTCAGCCGGTACAGTCAACTTGTTGTAAGAAGCATCCTGTTCTAATGTTGACATAACATCATTTAGGTTAGCAATCATTGTTTTCATTTCGGGGATAAATTCGATTAACCCTTCAGGAATCAATGCAACACCGAAGTTTTTGCCGTCGTTAGCACGTCTTGCGATGATGTCAGCCATGTAATTTACGATTTGTTTTAATGACATTTTCTTTTCTTCAACTTCTTCTGAAATCAAAGTAATGTTTGGCTGAGTCTGCAAAGCAACTTCCAGAGCTACGTGAGTAGCGCTTCTGCCCATAACTTTAACAAAATGCCAGTATTTTTTAGCAGAGTTAACATCTCTTTGGATGTTTCCAACAAGTTCTGCATAAGTTTTTGTTGCTGTATCAAAACCGAAAGATATTTCAATCTGTTCGTTTTTTAAGTCACCGTCAATTGTTTTCGGACAGCCGATAACCTGAATACCTGCGTTTTTGGAAACAAACCATTCTGCAAGCATTGCAGCATTTGTGTTAGAATCATCACCGCCGATGATTACAATGCCGGAAATGTTAAGCTTTTTGCAGTTTGCAAGTGATTTTTCAAACTGTTCTTCTGTTTCGAGTTTTGTTCTGCCAGAACCGATGATATCAAAACCGCCAGTGTTTCTGTAAGCGTCAATGATTTCATCTGTGAATTCAATGTATTCACCATCAATAATACCTGATGGGCCACCTAAGAAGCCGTATAATTTGCTTTCTGGATTGGCCTGTTTTAATGCGTCATATAAACCAGCAACAACATTGTGTCCTCCGGGAGCCTGACCGCCGGATAGTATTACGCCGACATTTCTGGCTGCGAATTCATGTTCTTTGCCTGATTTAAAAGTAACAGTACATTTTCCGTATGTGTTTTCGAAAAGTCTTTTGATTTGATCTTGATCTTTAACACATTCTGTTTTTTCGCCTTCTATAACTTCTACTTTTTTAATGCCTGCAGCAAGTGTAGAAGGAAGAACCGGTTTAAAAGCCAATCTTGCTTTTTGCAAAGGTGAAAGTTCAACCATAATCTGTTATCCTCATGTTTCTCTATAAATAATACATGTGAGATTTTAGCACAAAAATAGTACGCTAAAAACATAACCCAAAACAACACTACCAAAAGATTTTTCGGTTTACTATTTAAAATGAGGGATAGATATATTATTAAGAAATGTTAACAAATTTTGTATGATTTTTTATAAAAAAGTCAATTTCTATTAAAAAAAATACTTTATATAAATACAGGAACGAGGAATTTATATAGACACAATAAGTCTATCGTTTTAAAGAGGAATAACAAAAGAGATTAGAGGATACAAAAATGGGCGAAGGATTAAGCATTGGAAAAACTTGGACAGTAAATGTACCAGCGGACAGCACAAGAACTGTTAGTCCTAATTTGTGGCAGTACAGCTTGTTTCCTATGGGAACAACTCCAACCATTATGTACCCGAGCGATGGCCTTTCAAATTTTAACGACTCACAGTTAATGAATTTTGATTATAATGTAAGTTCTTTAATGGACACATCAGCAAATATGTTTTATCAAATTATGCCTATGATGAAACAGTGGATGGCTCAACAGGCTGAAATGTATCAAAAAATTATGGCAAGTTTGCACAGTAATACAAATGTTACTGTAACAAATCCTGCTAATAATGATAATACAGAAATTGACGGAACAAAAGTTATTAAAGAAAATCAGATTGAAAAGGTGATTACAGAAATTTCAACTGATCCGAATAATTCTGGTCGATTTAATAAAGAAATAACAATTACTAATAAAGACGGTAAAGAAGAAAAAACTACACTTCTTCGCAGATTGATAGATCTGTCAAAACAATATCAAGATGATCCGACAACTGCAGAAATCAGTGATGGCAATTACAAACTTCTCTGGGATATAGCAGGTAAATATGCTAAGACAGGTGAGTTATCAACATCTGAGTATAAGACTTTGCTTGAAATAGCTAAGAACCCTGGCGGCCCTGGTGCTTACAAAGAAGAAGAAACCGACGAAGAAGATGGTAAAGAAAATGTAAGACCCAAAAAATATCAAGCTGCTATCGATAATACAGAAGCAATGGATTATTACAAGAAATTATCAAATGAATACAAAAATCTATTGTATGAAAGTGATGCAACTGAAGAATCATTATCAGAGTTAACTAAACATACAAATAAATACAATGTACTTTACTTAGTTAAAGATTTTGAAAAATATCACGGTTCAATTGAAGAAGAAAATCTCATAGATGCAATATTTGATGACACTTCAAGATGGGGTAAAATAAAATATGGTTTTATCACTAATGCAACAACAGATGATGCAAAACCGTCAGTAACACATTTGTCAAACGCACTTATAGAAAGAGCAAATGACTTGATTAAAAATAACGCAGAATTTACAAAACAATTCGTTGATGAGGAGAAAAAGACAACGATTGCGGATGTATTGAAAGCTAAAATATCAGCATTACAAAATGCATTGAATACTTCTGACTATGCAACTATAAGCTGGAGTGGTAAAAAACTTTCAGATGACGCAGAAAAGGCTATTAGTAATACCTTCAAGGATTTAGCTGACACATTGTTCAAATATGAAACAGAAGCATACGGCGAAGTTGAAATCTAATCAATCACAATCACACTTCACACACATATATAATTTTATTCCTCGGTTTATTTATAATAGGTATGGTAGGTTTTCAAGGGCACATAAAGTGCCCTTTTGTTTTTTATTCTCCTTCAAACTGCACCATAGAGAAAACATCAATATCTTTTAGTTTTTCTCTGCCTTTGAGGTCTGTTAATTCGATAATAAATGCTGCTCCTACTACTTTTGCTCCTGCTTTGTTTAATAATTTTGCAGCAGCATCTACTGTTCCGCCAGTAGCAAGAAGGTCATCAACTATAAGAACCCTTTTACCTGGTTCAACTGCGTCGGCATGCATTTCTATCTTATCCGTACCGTATTCAAGTTCATATTCCTGAGAAATTGTTTCAGCAGGAAGCTTACCGGGTTTTCTGATTACAACAAATCCAGCTCCGAGTTTGTATGCCAGAGCTGCTCCGAAGATAAAACCTCTTGACTCTATACCCGCAATATAATCGATTCTCTCATCTTTATATCTGTCTGTCAGGTAGTCAATCATATATCTCATAGCCTGAGGGTCTTTTACAGCTGTTGTGATGTCACGAAATATTATCCCCTTTTTAGGAAAATCCACTATAGCTCTAATCTTTGATTGAACGTATTCTTGCATTTTTTCTAACTTCCTTTTCTTACTTAATTAAAACTCAGGGTAAAGCCTGTTCGATATCTTCAATTATATCATCAACATCCTCAAGTCCAACAGAAAGACGCATAAAATCGTCAGAAATTCCGCAAGCCCTTAATTGTTCATCATTCAGCTGTCTGTGTGTAGTCAGACACGGGTATGTAATTATCGAACGTGAGTCGCCAATGTTTGTTGCATGGATTAAAAGTTTTACATTTTCAATAAAATGTTGGCCTGCTTCACGTCCGCTCATTTCATTACTTTTTATACCAAAGCTGATTATTGATGATGCACCTTCAGGCATGTATCTTTTTACAAGAGGATAATATTCATTGTCCTCTAGTCCCGGATAGTTGACCCATGCTATTTTAGGATGATTTTTTAGATGCTTTGCAATTCGAAGAGCAGTGTTGCTTACTCTGGGCATTCTTAAATGGAGCGTTTCCAGCCCCAAAAGCGTTAAATATGAGTTAAATGGGCTGATACAAGTACCAAAATCTCTTAGCAGCTGTCCTCTAGCTTTTACAATAAATGCGCTGCTGCCAAAGTCTTTTGTATAGCTTAAACCGTGATAACTTTCATCCGGTTCAACAAGCTCACTGAATTTACCCGAGGCTTCCCAGTCGAATTTACCGGAATCTACTATGATTCCTCCCATTGCATTTCCATGCCCTGATATGTATTTTGTGAGCGAATGTACAACAATATCAGCCCCCCATTTTATCGGGTTGCACAGGTACGGAGAAGGTACAGTATTGTCAACAATAAGAGGGATTTTATGTGCATGCGCTATTTGTGCAATAGGTTCGATATCCGCAACATTTAATTTCGGATTCCCTATCATTTCAATAAAAATACATTTTGTTTTGTCTGTAATTAATTGTTCGTAATCCTCAGCTTTCTCGCCTTTTGAAAAAATTGTATTTATTCCCAGCTTTCTTAAAGTTGCATTTAAAAGGTTAAAAGTTCCTCCGTATAATGTTGAGGATGCAACTACTTCATCTCCTGCTTTTGCAATATTTAATACAGCAAGGGTTGAAGCAGCCTGCCCTGATGAAACAGCAAGAGCCCCTACTCCTCCTTCAAGAGCCGCTACACGTTCTTCAAGAACCTGCGTTGTTGGATTGGATATTCTTGTATATATATCACCCTGTTGCTTTAAATCGAATAAATCCGCCGCATATTGCACGCTGTCAAAGTCAAAAGCCGTTGTCTGATAAATAGGAACAGGTATGCAATGTCTGTTGTTACACGCCTTATGTGCGTATTGAACCGCAATTGTGTCAAATTTCATTTTCCTGCTCTCCCGTAAAAATTTTGTGCCGGTTTAATTTAAAATTGGCCTCTCAGGTTTTCTTTGATAATATCAGAAACCCAGGGCACATAGCTGTCTTTTCCAAAAATTGCACTTATAACAAGGTACAAAATGAACAGTGTATATGTAAGTGTGACAATAGAAAAACCTAAAATCAGCGGTGTATTGAGCAAAAATGTTATCATCCCGAGAATATTTTTTAAGATTGGAATATAACTTAACAAATTCATTGCATAACCGAGTCCTGAAATTATTAGCCAAAGAGCAAATGCGATAAAAATGGATTGAAAAATGTGATATTTTAAAAATGGACGTAAATCCTTTTTCATTAAATATGCGATTATAAAAAAAGCAAGTCCAATAAGCGGCATTGTATATGATGCCGCGGCAACTAATCTTTCAAGTATGGAAGGTGATGTATTTCTTACGTATGACAATTTTTTCTCCCCGTGGTTTTATTTGTATAGTATTTCAGGCAGTGATGCCTTCTTGTTTGCGTTTAATGTATTCCTGCAAAATTTCTATATATACAAGTTTATTCTCAATAGATTTTTCATTACACTGCAGAGCTTTTCTATAGGTATAAATTGCATTTTTTAAGTCCTCCAGCATGAAGTATGTATTGCCAATAAACGAATAAATTTTTGCATCATCAGGACAGATGGCAGAAGCTTTTTTGTAACAGTCGATAGCTTCTTTGTACATTTTTCTATCGACATAGATGTTGCCGAGTAATATGTAGGCATTTGGCATTTCAGGAGCAATGGATATGGCTTCTTTGTATTTACTGATTGCCATATCTATTCTGTTTGCATCCGAGTATGCTATGGCGTGGCATACATATGCCTGATATGCTTTGTCATCTATTTGGTAACATTTTTCAAAATATTTGTCTGCATTTGTAAAATCTTTCGAAGAAGCATAACAGTTTGCAATACAAATAGTTGCTTTGAGATTCGAAGGTTCCAGCTCAACAGCATGTTTTAAAGATTTGATTGCTTCTTTGTACATATGCATAGACATTTGTGCACTTGCTTTGTTTATATATGTTTCAGGGTCGTTTGGGTCAGCATTTCTAGCTTTATCATAATAAACTATTGCTGTTAAGTAGTCTTTTCTGTCTTGAAATAAAAGTCCGATTGCGTTATACAAAGCAGCACTGTTTGGTTCAAGTTCAAGGGCTTTTTCGTAGTTTTTCATAGCAGGTTCAAACTGTCCGAGTTCTGCATAGGCATTGCCAAGATTCATGTAGATTAAAAAACTTTTTGATTCTATTTCTGCTGCTCTTGAATAATAATTTATGGATTTTTCGATATTTTTAAAGTAAAAGTTTAAACTGCCTGCATTGATAAGAGCCTGTGAATTGAGAGGGTTAACATTAAGCAGTGATTCATAAACGCCGAGCGCATTCTTATAGTCAGTTTCGGCAATATAAATTTTTCCAAGTTCTATATAATTATTTTCATCAGAAGGGTTTTTAGCTATTTTGTCTATTAACTCGTCTTTAATATCTTTATCTTTTTTATTTTGAATATCCATAACACTTTCGATTCTTTTTTATTATACGGAAATATATTACTACAATATTGTAAAAAGTGGAATTGTCTTTACGTTTACATAGTGTATTCTTTTATAATTCGTGTAGTTTTGTATCAATTAAGATAGTGAAATATAATGACATATCTTTGTTTCTTTGGTAGAATCAAGTAACCGTAGTAAACTAATTCGAGTGTTTTAATAAGGAGAAAGATATGAAGAAATTTTTAACAAAGGCGCTTATGCTTGCTGTTGTCTTCGGTATATCTTGTGCTTCAACAATTGCAAAAGAGTACAAGGATTTGCCGAAAAATCACTGGGCTTATAAGCAGATACAAATTTTAACTGATTTTGACGTTGTTGTTGGTTATCCTGACGGGCTTTATCGCCCTGATCAGCAGGTTACAAGAGCGGAATTTTCTTCAATTGTTGTAAAGGCTTTTGATCAGGCTAATGCTCCGATTACCAACCCCGTTAAATTTAAAGATGTCAGCACAAAAGACTGGTTCTATGGGGTTGTGCAAAGAGCCGTTATGTTTGACCTTTTGAAGGGATATCCTAACGGAAATTTTGAACCCCGCGGTACTGTAGCAAGAGGTCACATAATCTCCACTATCGTAAATGCTTTAACAACTGAGTCTATTTCGAATCAGAAAGCTAAAGATATCCTTGAAAATAGCTATGATGATTATGATCAGCTTCCTGACTGGCTTATCATTGCAGCCGGTAAAGCTGAAATTCTTGGTATGGTAGTTAAAGAACCCGGTGAAGATAACTACATCAACGCTAATCGTCCGGCAACCAGAGCAGAGCTCGCTGCTTTCGTTGTAAAAATGCTGGAGCAGGCAAAACTGAATCCTAACGAAAAGTTAAGAGAAGCTATGCGTCCTAGAATGGGTGAAGGTATTGTTGTTGATTCAGATGTTGATGGTTATATTGCAACAATTCCTGCCGGTACAGTTATTCCAATAATGGTTTTAAATAAAAAAATTACCTGCAAGGACTCAAATGTTAATGATGATTTCTTTTCTAAGCTGCCTAAAAACCTTGTAACAAAAGAAAAATATCTTTTGCTTGTAGAAGGTGATTGCCTGAATGGTAAGATTACAGATGTAAAAAGAGGCAGACTATTTGTAAGAAACGGCTCTGTTAACATGCAGACTCATACAATAACCACTGACAGAAATCAGACTGCTCAGCTTCTCGGTGATGCAGTAGGCGGTTACAGACTGGAAGGGTTCTGGAAAACACTTTACTTAAAAGTTATTAAAGGACATAGAATCGTTATACACGAAGGTGATATCTTGAACCTTAAGCTTCAAAAACCGGTTAGAATAGATCTTACTAACGGTATGATTCTTGAATAGTCTTGTAAATTATAAAAATTTAGAATGAAGACCGGGATTTTAATAATCTCGGTCTTTTAATTTATTTAGTTCTTAAAAATTAAAGTTTAAAAATTTTATGCCGATTATCTATTCAACCATAGAAATGAGATAGAAAAGAGATATTTATGTTGTTTAAAAGAAAATGCAAGATAACTTTTATTGCTCACGGAGCAACACTATATACGGAAGAAAACAGAATTTGTGATATAGAAAGTCACCCGCCGCTAAATGAACGCGGTCAGGAAGAGGCTGAAAATATTGCAAAATGGGTTGCTAAACGTTCTCCCAGAGTTGATGCCATATATACCGGCGAGTCTTTAAGCTGTATCCAAACAGCAAAATATGTTGCTAAGGAATATGATAAGGATATAATTATTCGTCCCGAATTAAAAAATCAGGAATTTGGTATCTGGAAGGGGCTAAGTTATTCTGAAATAGAAAAAAAATATCCTGAAATGCTGGATAAATACCATGAATTTACTTCAAGCTATGCACCTGAAGGTGGAGAAACTTTGCTCGAGTTTCAGGCGCGCGTCGATTCTATAATTAATAATTTGATAGAGGAAAATCTGACTAAAAGAATTATTGTTGTAACTCATTCAAATTTTATAAGGGCTGCGATAAGAAATGCGCTCGAAATCCCTGTAGAATATCAGAATAGAGTATTTATACCAACAGGAAGTGCAACACAAATAAAATATTCTAAAGGGTGGAATATACTGATGTATTGCGCGCATGTGCCGTTGTATTAGAATCCTTTTATATTCTTAAATTTGTTTCGGAATCAAAAAACAAAAAGTCGTTTGTATTAAAGTGTAATGTGATATCTTTATCAAACGGCTTTTGTGTATCTACTTTAGCTGCACATTTTTCGCCGTTTATGTTAAAGTACACAATTTTTTCACTACCGAGCATTTCTGAGATATCAACAGGAACTTCAAATTCATAATTGGAGTTTATAACATCCATTTTTTCAGGTCTTATACCAACAATGATTTCTTTTCTTTCTTGAATAATTTCTTTTTGTTTGTCAGTAAGAATTATTTCATAGTTATTAAATTTTATTGTTCCATTATCAACCTGAACTTTTATAAAATTCATTGAGGGAGATCCTAAAAATCCGCCTACGAAGGTGTTTGCTGGATTATAGTATATTTCTTCCGGTTTGTCAGCCTGCTGAATTACTCCTTTATCCAGTACAACAATTCTATCGCCCATTGTGAGAGCTTCTGTCTGGTCATGGGTTACATAAATAAATGTTGTCTGGAGTTTTTCATGCAGCTTTTTTATCTCTGAGCGCATTTGCACCCTTAATTTTGCATCAAGATTGGATAATGGCTCGTCCATTAAAAATACTTTCGGGTTTCTTACAATAGCCCTCCCCAGAGCAACCCTCTGACGCTGTCCGCCGGATAGCTGTTTGGGCTTTCTGTTTAAATATTCAGTGAGGTTAAGAATTTCTGCTGCTTCTTTAACCTTTTTGTCTATTTCGTCTTTTTTGAAGTTTCTCATTTTTAAAGGAAAAGCAATATTTTCATATACCGTCATATGAGGGTATAGTGCGTAACTCTGAAAAACAAAAGCAATATCACGATCTTTCGGGTGCACATTATTTACACATTTATCATCAATGTATATTTCTCCACCCGTTATATCCTCAAGCCCTGCTATCATTCTTAAAATAGTCGATTTTCCGCAGCCAGATGAACCGACGAGTACAAGGAACTCTTTGTCGTTAACTTCTAGAGAAACATTATTTATGATTGTTTTTGTGTCATATTTTTTTACTACGTTTTTGAGGGTTACATTTGCCATAAAAACTCCGTATTTTATAAATTAACTTTTTCAGCAGGTATTATGAATGTAAATACACAGCCCTGCATAGGTTCTGATTCTGCGTTTATTCTGCCTTTAAGAATTCTTACAAGCATATAAACAATACCCATTTCAAGGCTTTTAGATACATTCTTTTTCGCAATATATTTGTCTACATTGGCATAAGGGTCAAATATATTTTTTAGCTCAGCTTCTGTCAGGCCCTGACTTGAATCAGTTATTTGTATCATAATATAACTTTGCGGTGGAAGTCCTTTTGTTACATTTATTCCTGCTGCTTCAAGACAATTTGCGTCAGGGTGCGTTACTGCAAGCTGAATCGAACCTGCTTCTGTTCTTTCTATCGAGTTTTCAATAAGTGTTTCAAGAACTTTTTTCAGGGCATTTTCATCAGAATAAAAAGTCCTTTTTGTGAGGCTGTTAAGATTAAAATTTAAAATAAGTTTCTTTTTATCAGCCTGCTCTTTGTATTTGTTGAACAGATTTGTCATCATCGTAACAAAATCAAAGTTTTTGAACTCGTAATCATAAATCCCTGACTCTAGTTTTGAATATTCAAGAATGCCATTTAAAAGCTCAAGAAGCTGTAGAGAATTCTTGTTTATTATTTTCATGTATTTTTGTTGTTTTTCATTTACATCTCCGCCCAGCCCCTCAAGTATTGCTTCTGAAAAGCCGTTTATAGAATGTAGCGGAGAGGTAATTTCATTTGATACTTTCGTTAAGAATGTGCTTCTGTTTTTATTTAGCTTGGTTATATACTCATGTTCAAACATCAGCTTGTTGAGCATTTTTTGGTTATTTGTTACATCTCTTATTGAGATAATTATTTTTTCTTCCTCGTCTTCATATTCAGAGGCTCTTATTTCTAAAAATATTTCAGATTCTGGATATATCTTGGAGCGTACTACCGCAGAATCATCTGATTTTATAAGATTGCTGACAAGGTTAAAACCTCCATCAAATATATCCAGCAGCTCAAGATTAAATAATTCGTCGCTTGATATGTTTAATATCTCAAGCAGGTTTTCGTTTGCGTATAATAGTTCGCCGGAAGCGGATACGACAAGCACTGCATCCGGATAATAACTTAAAATATTTTTTTCTTTTTTGGGTTTAAAAAACCAGGATAGAATGTTCATATGTGTAAAAAGCCCCCCTAGATTAATAATTTTGTGGCCGTATTAAAAATACAATTTTTTCCTTTAGACAAACTATATACTACCATAATATGAACGCCTAGCCAAAATAAAAAATAAAATGCGGCGATTATGTAAAAGGCCGCATAAGTCAAGAAAGGAATGGTTAGACTATTAATATGCTTATTATTACAACTTTTCACATGACGTGCAAATTTATAAATAATTGTTAAGCTGGTTTAAAAAATTTATGTGTATGGTGCTATATTATGTGAATTCACTGTACGGCGGCTAAAACATAAGCATTGATTAATATATTATAAGATGGTATTATATCAGGGCTTAGCGTTTATTAGTTTTTTTAATTAACAAGTAAAGGATTATGGCAGCAACAAAGGCAAAAACAAAAAAGGTTGAAACTGTTGAAGAAGAACCCAAAACTTCAAAGTCAAAATCTAAATCTAAAGAAAAAGTTCTGGTAATAGTCGAGTCTCCTGCAAAATCAAAAACTATAAAAAAGATTCTTGGCGACTCATACCAGATAGAGGCGAGCTACGGGCACATAAGGGATTTTCCTCCCAAGGTTCTCGGCTTTGATGTTTCTAATAATTTTGAACCGAGCTTTATTGTAATACCTGAAAAAACTGCTGTGGTAAAAAAGCTTAATGAGCTTGCCAAAAAATCGGATAAAGTCCTTCTTGCATCCGACCCTGACCGCGAGGGAGAAGCTATTGCATGGCATGTAAGACAGGTGCTGGATGTTCCGGATAGTAAAATCTACCGCATAGAATTTAATGAAATAACGCCAAAAGCCATTAAAAACGCTGTTGAACATTCACGCCAGATAGATATGGATCGTGTTAAAGCACAACAGACAAGACAAATTCTTGACCGTCTGGTTGGTTACAAAATCAGCCCCGTGTTATGGGAAAAAATGAGAAATTACAGGCTTTCAGCCGGAAGAGTTCAAAGTGTAGCTCTGAGAATGATTTGTGAAAGAGAAGATGAAATTGATGCTTTTACTCCTGTCGAATACTGGACAATATCTGCTGAATTGCTCAAGGATAAAATCCCGTTTATTGCAGAGCTTTCAAAATACAAAGACAAAAAAATCGATATAAAAAACAAAGAAGAAGCTGACAAAATCGTTGCGGAGCTTACTAAAAAAGGTATTGATTACGAAGTATCAAAAGTAACATTCCGCGATACACAAAGAAAACCGGCAGCACCTTTTATAACTTCTACACTGCAGCGTGAAGCAAGTTCTAAACTTGGTTACGGTGTATCAAAGACCATGCAGATTGCACAAAAGCTATACGAAGGGGTTGATATTGGAACTGACGGCCCTGTTGGTTTGATTACATATATGAGAACTGATTCCGTCAGAATTTCTGATGATGCGCAGGCTGCGGCAAAAGATTTTATTACTGAGAATTTCGGGCATAATTATTATCCGTCAACGCCTAATAATTATGTTAAAGGCAAGGGTAAAAATGTTCAGGATGCCCACGAAGCTATCAGACCTTCTTATATAGAAAGAACTCCCGACAGCATAAAACAATACCTTACATCTGAACAATACAGGCTATATAAATTAATCTGGTCGCGTTTTATCGCGTCGCAAATGGAAAATGCTAAGGTAAAAAATACATCTGTAGACATTTCAGCAGGTGATTACATGTTTAAAGCCGGCACAAGCAAAATTACCTTTGACGGATTCTTAAAAGTTTATAACGAATCCGACGAAGATATAGACCAGAGCAAAATCCCAGACCTTAAAGAAGGCGACGCTCTTAAACTTTCAAAAATTGACCCGAAACAGCACTTTACACAGCCGCCGCCGAGATTTACAGAAGCTTCGCTTGTTAAAGCACTGGAAGAGCATGGAATTGGACGTCCGTCTACTTATGCACCGATTATTTCTAAAATTCAGCAGAAGGGATATGTGGAAAAATTGGAAAAGGCTCTTGCTCCTACAATTTTGGGCAGAACTTTGTGCAAAGAGCTAGTAAAATATTTTACGGACATCATGAATTATCAGTTTACCGCAGAAATGGAAACACGTCTGGACGATATAGCAGAAGAAAAAGTTATATGGACTGATGTTTTGAAAGAATTTTATACACCGTTTAATGATACGGTAGATTCTGCTAAAAAGAACATGCCTCGTGTTTTGATTGAGTCAGATGTGCTTTGTCCGAAGTGCGGAAAGAAAATGATAGTCAGAACCAGCAGATTCGGTACTCAATTCCTCGGGTGTTCAGGATATCCCGAATGCAAAACAATGATGCCGCTTAACAAAGACGGCTCTGCTGTTCAGGTGGATGAAAAGAGCGACGAAAAATGTGAAAAATGCGGCTCGGATATGATTATAAAAGTTGGTCCGTATGGAAAATACCTTCAGTGTACTAATGATGAGTGTAAGCACAGAAAAAGACTCGTTGTTACAACCGGTGTAAAATGTCCGAAATGCGGCGAAGGTGATGTTATACAACGTAAATCAAAATACGGTAAAATTTTCTATGGCTGTAGCAAATATCCGGACTGTGATTTTGTTTCCTGGAATGAACCTGTTGCGAAAAAATGTCCTGATTGCGGAGCTTATCTAGTTAAAAAGATTACCAAAAAGGAATCCAAGCTGGTCTGTTCAAACAATTCATGTTCCTACAGTGAACCATTAGAAACTGAAGGAGAAGGAGTTGAATAATGCTTAAATTTGCTGTTATCGGTCATCCGCTTACTCAGTCGCTTTCTGCTGTTATGCATAATGCCATGCTTAAAGAGATGGGAATAGACGGGACGTATGAGCTTATGGATACTGAGCAGGAAGACCTTGTGACAAGGATAAAACAGCTCAAATCTCAGGGATATACTGGTTTTAACGTTACAATTCCTCTAAAAGTTCCTATCACATTGTTTTTAGATGAGTTTGATCAATTAGCAGATTTGGCCGGTTGTGTAAATACGGTAAAAATTAATCCAAACCACACAATGTCCGGTTATAATACTGATATTTATGGATTTAAAACAGCTATACCTGCGGATATTCAAACTTCTTTAAAAGGAAATAAAGTTTCTATTCTAGGTACCGGCGGTGCTTCCAGAGCTGCAGCAATTGCTTTTACTCAAATTGGAGTTAACGAAATCGATTTTTACGCACGCAATATTATAAATGCGCAGGATATGGTTAATTTTTTAAGAAATAATTTTCCTGAAATTACTTTTAATTTAAAACAAATGCAGAGTTTAAGAGACTTATCCGATTCTAAAATGCTTGTTAACTCAACACCAGTCGGAATGAGAGGAAAAGCAATGGGAATAAGTCCCTTGGAAGAAGATATTTTAAAGACTCTGCCTCAAGGTGCTGCTGTTTATGATATTGTTTACAATCCCTTAAAGACGGCTTTTATAAAACTCGCACAAAAGAACGGCTACAGAGCAATAACTGGTTTAGATATGTTCGTACATCAGGGGGCTAAGGCTTTTGAAATCTGGACTGGTAAAAAAGCAAAGCCTGACGTGATGAAAATGGCTGCTCTTGAAGAACTTGCTGAATAGATATTAGCCTGTATGCTAGTATCTCTATATTTTTTGCAATAGCCTATTAAATAAAACACAAACCCCGCTGAAATTTTCAACGGGGCTTGCAAGGATCTTATTTCACAATAAGAATTATATTCTTCCGTAGTATGCATCGAGATACATTTGTTTGATTTCTTCAAACAACGGATATCTCGGGTTAGCGCCTGTGCACTGGTCGTCGAATGCGAGTTCAACCATTTCATCCAGTTTTGCGAGGAATTCGTTTTCTTCAATACCGAATTCTTTAATAGACATAGGCAAACCGAGGTCTTTTTTCATCTGAACAAGAGCCTGTTGCAGCAATTCAACTTTTTCATCATCGTTTTTGCCGCCGAGGCCTAATTCATCAGCAATTTGACCGTATCTTGCTTTAGCATTCGGGAATTTGTACTGCGGGAATGCTGCCTGTTTGGTCGGTTTGTCAGTTGCGTTGAATTTGATAACCTGATTGATTAACAGGGCATTAGCCATACCGTGCGGAACGTGGAACATTGCACCGAGTTTGTGAGCCATTGAGTGGCAAACACCGAGGAATGCGTTAGCAAATGCCATACCTGCAATTGTTGAAGCGTAGTGAACTTTTTCTCTTGCCTGCGGATCGTTTGCTCCGTTGTCGTAAGAACGTTTCAAGTATCTGAACAACAGTTTCAATGCTTCTAACGAATTAGAGTTTGTGAAGTTTGTTGCCATAGTTGATACGTAAGCTTCGATTGCGTGTGTAATAGCATCGTAACCAGAAACTGCTGTTAAACCTTTAGGCATAGAGTCAACGAGGTTCGGGTCAACGATAGCTACGTTAGGAGTCAATGCGTAATCAGCGATTGCATATTTAACGCCTGTTTGGTCATCAGTAATGATTGCGAATGGTGTAACTTCTGAACCTGTACCTGATGTTGTCGGTACACAAACCATTTCAGCTTTCTTACCCAGTGCAGGAATCATGCAGATTCTCTTTCTGATATCCATAAATCTCATTGCAATGTCTTCAAATACTGTATCAGGTTGTTCGTACATTAACCACAAGATTTTAGCTGCGTCCATAGATGAACCGCCGCCCAGAGCGATGAATACATCCGGTTCGTAAGCTTTAACCATCATCATTGCATCGTTGATTGTAGACAATGTCGGATCCGGTTTAACATCGAAGAAGATTTGATAGTCAACGCCGATATCATCAAGGGTATTTGTGATAGCGTTAGTCATACCTGAGTTAAACAGGAATCTGTCGGTAACGATGAAGGCACGTTTTTTGCCTTGCAATTCTCTGAGAGCCAAATCCAAAGCTCCTCTTTTGAAATATACTTTAGCAGGAACTTTGTACCAAAGCATGTTCTCTCTCCTTTCAGCAACTGTCTTGATGTTCAATAAGTGTTGAGGACCAACGTTTTCGCTTACTGCGTTGCCGCCCCAAGAACCACAGCCCAATGTCAATGACGGATTGAGTCTGAAGTTATACAAGTCACCGATACCACCCTGTGAAGAAGGAGTGTTAATCAGGATTCTGCAAGTGTGTAATTTAACACCGAATTTTTCAATTCTTTCAGAATCTCTTTCGTCTGTATAAAGAACAGATGTGTGACCTGCACCTCCAAAGTCTACCAGATCGTAAGCTTTTTGTACAGCATCTTCAAAATCTTTTGCTTTGTACATAGCTAATACCGGAGAAAGTTTTTCGTGTGCAAACGGTTCCTCTTCGCAGATGTCTGTTACTTCACCGATAAGTACTTTTGTACCTTCTTCAACTGTAACGCCTGCCATTTCAGCAATTTTGGTTGCCGGTTGTCCAACGATAGCAGCGTTTACTCTGCCGTCTTTCATGATGATAGAACCGACTTTTTCTTTTTCTTTATCGTTAAGGATATGAGCACCTCTTAAGATAAATTCTTTTTTAACTTCTTCATATACGTCTTTAACAACAACAACTGATTGTTCAGAAGCACAAATCATACCGTTGTCGAAAGTTTTTGACATCAGAACAGAAGAAACTGCCATTTTAATATCTGCTGTTTCATCGATAACGGCAGGAGTGTTACCTGGGCCTACACCTAAAGCAGGTTTGCCTGATGAGTAAGCAGCTTTAACCATGCCAGGGCCGCCTGTAGCAAGAATCATATCGATGTCTTCGTGGTGCATTAAAGCGCCTGACAATTCAACTGACGGTTCGTCAATCCATGCAATAAGTCCGTCTGGAGCACCTGCTTTAACAGCTGCTTCAAGAACGATTCTTGCTGCTTCGATAGTACATTTTTTAGCTCTCGGGTGTGGAGAAAATACAAGAGCGTTTCTTGTTTTTAATGCTATTAATGATTTGAAAATAGCAGTTGAAGTCGGGTTAGTTGTAGGAATAACTGCTGCAATAACCCCGATAGGTTCTGCAACTTTTTTAATGCCGTTAGCTTTGTCTTCAAAAATAACGCCTGCTGTTTTCATATTTTTATATTTGTTGTAGATATATTCGGCAGCGAAATGGTTTTTAATGATTTTGTCTTCCATAACACCCATGCCGGATTCTTCTACAGCCATTTTTGCGAGAGGAATTCTCATTTTATCAGCTGCAGTAGCTGCTGCTTTAAAGATTTTGTCAACCTGTTCTTGAGAGAAGGTCGCATAAATCTTTTGAGCTTTTTTAGCTCTTTCGATGATTAATTTTAAATCATCATGAGTTTTTACCTCTGTTGATTTGTTAAAAGCCTTTTCCAACTTTTCAGTTTCGGCTTGCTTTTTTGTTGCCATGTGTAATATCTCCTTTATCGTGAAATAATTCACTATTAATATTACACATAAATAAGAAAATTTCAAGTGTTATTTTTACAATTATTAAAAATTATGAATGAGTAAAAATCTCTCGTGGCGGATGTTATGAATATATATAATGTATATTGATTTTTTATTGTTAAGAAAAATTAAAAAGTGATTTTTTTCACAATTAAAACTTATATAATATATAGCTAAGATTTTAATTATCAGTCAATTGTACTTATAGTATAATTGAAAAATCGATTTCATTTAAGGAGATATTTTGGGTAAAAAAGTTTCGGTTATTGTACCTGTTTATAATGCGGAAAAGTATCTTAAAAAATGTTTGCAAAGCCTTGTTGAACAAACGTTAAGTGATATTGAAATTATCTGTATTAATGATGGTTCTACGGATAATTCTCTGTCTATTATTGAACAATTTGCAAAATCAGACAGCAGAATAAAAATAATTACAACTCAAAATCGAGGGCAATCCCAGGCTCGAAATAAAGGACTGGAAATTGCGAAGGGTGAGTATACCGGTTTTTTAGATTCCGATGATTATGCAGATACAACAATGTTTGAAAAACTATATACCGCTGCAAAACAGAACGATTCAGATGTTGTTATGTGCGGTGTGTATATATTGAATGAGAAAACAGGGGCTATTACTTCAAATGATCCGTATTTTGGCCTTAAAATTTTTGAAGAGCAAAAAGATACGGGTGTGTTTTTTAATGGAGTTTTTTCTTATGAACAATGCAGGGATTTTTTATTTAGAATTTGTGTTGTGCCGTGGAATAAACTCATTAAAACTGATTTTTTGAAAAAAAACAGTATAAAATTTGCTGAGGGGTTGAGTTTTGAAGACAATATTTTTTCTCTTGAACTTTTGCTTAATGCCGGACGTATTTCACTTGTAAATGAGCCATTGCCTTATTATCGTTTTGGTTCTGTACATTCTCTTACTTACGGAATAAATGATTATTCCAAGCTTGATCTTTTTAATGTGTTTAATAAAATGGAAGTTGTTTTGCGAGATATGGGAGTTTTTGAAGAGTTTGGCGAGTATTTTTTCAATCATAAAAAAAATACGCTTTTGTACTGGTATAAAAAGTTAAATGATTCTAATGTTAAAGATTTGTATAAAAAAAGACTTTTAAAACTGTATTCGGATATGATTATTTAAGAGGAAAATATATGACAATAGAAATAAATAAAGATACAGAAAAGCTTCTTTCGCGAATTGCGAAAAATGCAAAAATAATTATTTACGGTACTGCAGAAGCCGCAATATACCTTAAAAATGTTATTGAAGAAAAGAGAAAAGACATAAAACTTCTGTCTTTTGTAAATACTTATGAAACAGGAGAGATTGATGGAATTCCGGTAATAAAGCCCGGCAGCTTGCCTGAGATAGCAAAGGATGTAGATGTAGCAATAATTGCATCTGTTTATTTTGCAGACACTATGAAGTTTATTCTATTGATATGCGGTATAAAAAAGTATCTTAAGATAACTCCTAAAATTTTAGATATAAGCTTTAAAACAAAACCTTCAAACATGCCTGATGAACTGGTAAGAAAAGCTCAACAGGTGTTTGATATTTTGGACAGCGACAAGGACAGAGATTTGTACAAAATGGCTCTGGATTACCGTACGCACAAGGATATGATTTCTCTGCCTGAATATCATAAAAGGACAAACAAACATTATGTTCTTGAATATCCGCAAAAACATTATTTTGAATTTATAAAAAAATCAAAGATAAAGACAGTTCTTGATATAGGGGCTTATGATTGCACACACAGCCTTTTATTTCTTGCAAAATTTCCTAATATACAGAAGGTATACGCTTTTGAACCTATGTACGATACCTTTAAGAAGGATTTTCTAGATGAACT
>CALVAT010000018.1 GCA_944325565.1 Candidatus Gastranaerophilales bacterium | reverse complement strand
TGCAGATGAAGCTGAACAATTGCTATCAAAACTAAAAAAAATTAACAAATTTAACACTTATTGGGTGCAAAGAGTTGAAAGATTTGCAAAACAAGTTTTTAAGGTGTAAAGAGGTCTCTAATATCAACCTCAAGTGCTTCGGATATGCCTATAAGACTGTTAAGACTAGGGATTCTGCGTCCAACTTCTATTGCAACAATATAATCTTTTGATAGTTTGGAAAAAACAGCAAGTTGGAGCTGTGTATACCCTTTTTCTTTTCTATATCTTTTTATATTTTTTTGCAGCAGCCTGATTACACTATTTGTCATATTTATATTGTAATGTTAAAATTAAAAAAAAGATTGTACACACAGTACAATAGGAGAAAAAAATTATGTTGATGAAAAAATTATCTGATAGTGAATATTGGGAATTATTAGATGCTGTATCTAATATAAATAAATATGCGGATATTTTACAGGATTATTGCGCGCATAATAGTGACAATTCAAAAGTAAATAATATAGGCTTTATTGTTGAACTGACAAAACAAGAAACAGCAAAAATAATGGACAAATTTTAGTTATTATGAACAGCTATTAAAACACATTTGTTTTAGTAACATTTTTGAATTTTGTTATGCTGCCCTGAAATAACAAATCCACGGAGCCTACCGCACCGTTTCTGTGTTTAGCTACAATAACTTCTGCTTTGCCTCTGTTTTCTGTATCTTCTTTGTTGTAGTATTCGTCACGATAAATAAACATAATAATATCCGCATCCTGTTCAATTGCGCCGGATTCCCTAAGGTCTGACATCATTGGACGCTTGTCAGGACGGGATTCTACAGCACGCGACAGCTGCGAAAGCGCAATTACAGGCACGTTAAGCTCTCTTGCAAGCCCCTTCAAACCTCTTGATATACCTGAAATTTGCTGGGTACGATCTTCTTTGTTTCCTGAGGCTTCCATTAACTGAAGGTAATCTATTACAACGAGCCCTATTTCTTTTTGTTCCATAGCCAGTCGTCTGCATTTTGCACGAACTTCCATTACAGTGGCTCCCGGTTTGTCATCTATGAAAAGCGGTGCATCTGCAAAGTGGTTCATTGCTGTAGTTAGCTTTTCCCAGTCTGAAGCCTGCATGTTTCCGGTTTTGAGCTTGTGTGTATCAACCTCGGCCTCTGAACATAACATACGCTGTACCAGCTGCTCCTTCGACATTTCAAGAGAAAATATTGCTACTGTCTTTTTTGCTTTTAATGCAACATTTTGTGCTATGTTGAGCGCAAGCGCTGTCTTTCCCATTGAAGGACGCGCGGCAAGGATGATTAAATCTGATTTTTGCAATCCAGAGGTCATGTTATCAAAATCATAAAAACCTGTTGGTACACCGGTTAATTCATCTCTATGTTCGTATCTGTAAGAAATTTGTTCATAGCTTGTCAGAACAAGGTCTTTTACTGAAACTAAATCAGAAGATGTTTTTTGCTGTGCTATGTTAAAAATGAGTTTTTCTGCATTATCAAGAGTATTCTCTGTCGGCGTATTATCATACGCCATTTCTACTATCTCAGAACCTGCAGTAATCAATTCTCTTTTTATGGCTTTTTCCTGAACGATTTTTGCGTAATATTCGATATTGGCCGTTGTTGTAATATTCAAAACAAGGTCGTTTATATAAGCCCTTCCGCCCACGAGCTCCAGTTTCTCTTTTTCATTTAAACGTTCTGATACTGTAACAATATCTATGGCCTGATTTTTGTTAAAAAGTTCTACTATCGCTTCATAAATAATTTTGTGAGCAGGCTTATAAAAGCTGTTAGAGTTCAGCATATCAGCCACTTTATTAAAGCAAACGGGATTTTTTAATATAGCACCGAGAATCGCCTCTTCTGCTTCTATATTTTGAGGCGGCAGTTTTTGAAGTTTTCCTTCACTGGTTTTTACAAGACTGTTTTGCACTCGGACAAATCCTTCCTTTGCAATATTATAAGTTGCTCAAGAATATTATTCATTAAAAATTAAGAAAATTAAACGAACGGGTATTGTTAAGAATCAAAACACAGGAAAAAATATTTATGATACAGGAGATAACAATGTTTAAAAAAATCATCAACCCTAAACAAGAGCTTGAATACAGACAGGACGGCATTGACAACAAATATTTAATCAATGAGGGCAACCGTGCCATAGGTCTTTTTGCAATGACAAAAGAACAACAGGTGCCTGCTCAGTTGTCAATGCAGGATATTTGTTTTTATATAATAGAGGGAACACTGCAGATAAATGCAGAAGAAAAAACCTTCCTGCTGGAGGAAGGCAATTTGATTTTGATACCTAAAAGCTGTGCATATACCTTAAAAGTTATAGAAAATGTTAAAATTTTAACCGTAAGGTTATGAATAGCAGTTTGCTTCTTTATAAATTTCTTTGCCGGTATTTACGCCGAACTGTGCAAATAAGTCAGCAAAAACAAGGCATATATAGAAACTTACAAACGGAAGCAATAAAGCCAGAATTTGGCCGTTTACAAGTAATACCATAAGAATAAGCATACATAAGCTGACCAAAATACAATAACAAACCAGAATAATGTAGTTGACTATATTGTGTTTAATAAGCGCATATGCCTTTCTTATATTTAAGAACGAATGTATCTTGAAATCCAATGAGAAGTTAAGTGCAAGCATTATGTATAAAGCTGTGTAAATGATATGCAGCACTATAGCAGCAGCTATATACGGCACTGATTCATCACTTAAGGACAAAGGTGCAACAAACGCCAGTAATGAAAATATCGCAATAAACGGTATGGAGAACAAAAATCCGCCGATAAAGGATTTTAAACCTATGTGAATAAAATAGGTAAAAAATTTCCAAGATGGCAGTCTGCCCTTTTCATGAACAATTCTGTTGTGAACTACTTTAAAAAAGTATCCGGATACCGCCAGTACGCAGGTTAACGTCAGCAGGGCAAAAAGAGTTACCCAGTAGTAGTTCAGAGGGTTAAACAGTATTCTGTAAATCCCCGGAAAAACAAATGCAAATACAGGAAAGAACAATACTAAACCGCCGATTAAAATTTTGGGCAGCCAGTTTTTATCCTGAGGCACAAAAATAAATGCTTGCTTTAGACTTATTCCCATAAGCACGCTCCTGAAATTAAATAATAAACACACTACCATTGTAACACTTTTTTGGTCAAAATGATAGTGTGTCTTGAAAAAATAATGATAATTTTTATTATTTTTTATTGATTATTTGGTGTTCTTAATTCTGCTAAGTGAGGAGAGCTCTGTACATATTGTCCCATGAGATTGTACATTGAAATTCCCATTGCAAAGCTGATAAATGGCAAAAGCACAAGACCTACTCCTGTAAAACCCACAACTAACATAATCGCAGAATAAATGATGATTAAAAGCAAGGTGTATAAAATATAGTTTAATGTGTAGGGATTGTCTTTTGTAATTTGAATTGCTCTATTGAAATCTAGCATTGAAAGAATTTTTTTATCAACAGCAAAACCCATTACTAAAAATAATGTTGCAAACATCATAACAAGTTCAAGCAGTGTAACAATAATTAATGCAAGAAATTTTAATTTTGCAAGCACTATTGAAACTACAAATGTTATCAATAAAAATATTATCCCCAGTATAATACAACCAACAATCATTTTTGCTCCGGTTATAAAATTTGTATTCAGGTTATCTGAGGCACCGCCCGGGAGTTCATCTTTTCCATTCATAAAATTAATGAGGTATTCTACCCAGTATCCCATAGTTGCAAAATTTAAGATAGGGACAAGATTTATAAGACCTCCGATAAAAAGCTTTAAGCCCCATCCATCAATACTTGCCGGTGCTTTTAATGCCTTTTTAAAATCAATGCTCATACTAAACTCCTATTTTTCTGTATACGTTATTGTATTCTGAAAATCCAGACACAATTACGAAAAATAGTACATTTTTATATAAGCTTTGTCAAGTTAGCCATTTCAATCGCCGTTTTGGCAGCTTCTGAACCTTTATTGCCTGCTTTTGTTCCTGCTCTTTCAATAGCCTGCTCAAGGTTGTCTGTTGTAAGAACTCCAAAAATAACAGGCACTCCTGTTTGCAATGCCACCTGTGCAATACCCTTTGATACTTCTGCTGCAACAAAGTCGTAGTGTCCTGTTGAACCTTTTATAACAGCACCAAGAGTAATAACTGCATTATATTTGCCTGATTCTGCAGCTTTTTTTGCGATAACAGGTATTTCAAAAGCTCCTGGAGTCCAGATTACGTCTATTGTTTCTTCTTTTATTCCGTGGCGTACAAGCTCATCTATTGCACCTGATAATAGTTTTGAGCCGATAAATTCATTAAATCTAGATATAATAATACAAAATTTTTCACCGTTTGTTGTATATGTTCCCTGTATTATGTTTGCCATAGTTGTTCTCCGATTTTATTGTTCTTATCTAAAATATTACAATATAAACATTTTGTTTTAAAGGGATTATGTTTCGTTTTTTAGAAAAAATTTATATAACTTACTTTACTATTCTGTTTAATGACAGGAGGGTAATATAAAAAATTTTATTTATGCGTAAAAATTTTTTTAACGACACAACAGGGAGAGAGAAATGTCCTACATAAAAAATAATGTCAGGCTGGTGTACAGTCTTGCTTATATTTCATTCATTTATATGTTTATAGTTTGCTGTATTGCTGTATTATTATAATATATATGATTATTACAATTTCTTTACAAAATAGCAAAAAATTAAATTTTTCAATTTAATATAAATAGGTCTTTTTTTGTGTGTGATTTTTAAATAATAAATAGAGAAGGGGTAAACTATGGCAGTAGAAGGTATTAATGCATTCCAGAATTTTTCCACAGCAGTAAATTTTCATCAATCCTCAAAACAACCTCAGACTGACAAAGCACAAAATTTTTCTCAAAACGGTCATACTCCGTTGCCGTCTAAAAAAGATTATACAACACCTGTTGTTGTAGCAGCTGTTGCATTGGCCGCATTAGGTACCGGTATATATGCACATAAGACAGGTAAACTGGGCAGTATTTTCAGTACTAAAGTTCAAAAACTTAATAAAAAGATTGATAATGTGATAGAAGCATCTATGGCCGAGGCTAAAAAAGTAGTATCTGAAAATTGTTCTAACGATATTGTTAACCTTCCTGCGGTTGATGCTGCTGCTGGCCAGCGCTCAGCAGATATAACAAAGGCAGAAAGATTCCATCAGGCTGCTACATGGATTGAAGAAGCGTATAAAACAGCCTTCTCTAAAGCTGCTCTGTCAGACGAAAAAAATATGTTTAACTACATACATGAATATATGAATGACGGAAGAACTGCACTTGCTCAAATGTATGTTCAAATGCCTGAGGCTGAAGCTAATATTAGAATCGAAAGATTTGTAAATGATATAAAGAACATTGATTCGCATACAGGCATGACTTCAGAAAAATTTGTAGAAGATTTAAGAAACCTCTTTATGCCGCAGGCAAGAGAAGCTATTAAATAATAATATAAGCTATACATATAAAACTAAAACGGTTTCTATTAATTTAGGGCCGTTTTATTTTGTATGAAAAACTCTCTAGCAAAAGCCTCATCTTTTACTAACTGAGATTTTAAATCAGGTAGTGAGGAAAATTTTTGTTCGTTTCTTATTTTTTTCAGGAAAGAAACTTTTATATCTCTGTCGTAAATATTCCCTTCAAAATCCAGCAGATGAGCTTCTAATAACAAATTATGCGAACAATTTTGTATTGTAGGGCGTTTGCCAAGATTTACTATTGCCGGATATTTAGTATCATCCAATTCAACAACAGCAATATATACCCCTCTGGATGCTTTAATAATATTATCAGGATATTGTATATTAGCAGTAGGAAATGAGATTGTGCGGCCGATTCTGTTGCCTGTAATAACCCTTCCTTTTATGTAAAAATTAGTGCCGAGAAGATTTTTTATATTATCCATTGAACCTTCTGAAACAAGCTGCCTTATTTTAGAACTGCTGATTAATGTATTGTCATATGTTATGGGGGGAATTTCAAAATATTTGTATCCATACTCATTCTGGTATGACCTTAGCATTGAAGTGTCACCTTTTTTTCCTGCACCGAAAAAATGGTTGAAGCCGGTTGTAATAAATCTTGGTTTAAAGTATTTTACAAGCACATCTTTAAGGTAGTCAGCCGCTATCAAATCAGCTATATCCTCATCAAAGTCTAAAAGATAGATATAATCTATCCCCTGAGCCTCTATTAGTGCAATTCTGTCTTGAGGCGGAATGATATATTGCGGTGTCCTGTTTTGAAGATAACACAATGGATGCTCTTTAAAAGTGATAACTGCTGATTTTAAAGAGCATTGTTTGGCAAGGTTTACTGCATTTTTTAGCACAACCTTATGCCCTTGATGCACGCCGTCAAAAAAACCAAGGCATAGTGACAAATCCGGATTATAATCTAATTTTTCAAAAATTTGCATGTCTTTATCTTATGTAATCCCAGTGTTATTTTCAACTCTTTTATTTAATCCTTCAATCAATAAGGTAACGGGCATGCCATAGAGATGTATTAATGCAGACTGATTTATATAAAATATCAATAAAATTATATAAGCAATATTACTAAAAACGTAATATTAATTAACATATAAAACCATGTATTTGCAAAGTTAGGTAATAAGTGTTATAATAATTATGTTATTAATGTTTCGGCTAGTGTAAAAACCTTACGAGGGTCGGGATGTAAGATTAAGGTATCGAAAGATATTGAGAGATTACAAAACCCCTCGTTTTTTTTTCCTCTATTTTGTGGTTATTCGGGGATTTGATTTTTATTTTTCTGTTGTAAAAAATTTGTATCTAATACATTGAAAAGGTCTACTCTCTGTTGATTTTCTTTTTCGCTGATTTTTATGAAACTGTCCATTTGTTTTGACGTTTCTAACATCTTTGTTCTGCTCATACACATGTCCGTAATAAACTTTTTTGTATCAGGATTATCAACAAATCCCAGACGTGTATAATACTTTATTAGGTTAATGCGGCTGCGGTGAAGCAGATCCAATCCTATCCTTTTTGTATTCTCCTTTTCGCAGTTGTGAAATAAGAGTTTGAACATGCTTGCTCCGGCTAGTTTTACATAGTTATTTTTTGAAACAGGCCATGAGGCTATATTGTCGAGATAGCAGTCTGGCATGTTTCGATAACTCATAATGGAGCATGGCTTTTTATCTTTTGCTAAAAGAAAAGAGCATTGAGGTTGTTCAAAACCACTCATTAATATTGCATTGTTTATTATTCTTTTCCAGGAGCGCAAAATATTGTCCGGATAGTTTTCGCCTTCTGTTAGTTTCTTGAGTTTAATCTCTGATGACATAACGTCGAGAAAATTTCTATCTGCATATTCAAGTTTGTAGGCCTGAAATATTTGCTCTACACCATTTAATGAGGTCTTTATAACTGCATACTCTCTGGCTTTAAAGTTAATTTTATTGTTGTGTGTATTTATTCCATTTATTTTCATAAGGTGCACCGGCTATATAAGTGTAAAGTAAGCTAAAATTTTTTTCAAATATTATTGCGAAAAATATCAATTGTTTTTATAATAATAGTGAAAGGTTATTAACTTAAGTATCTCGATTATTAAAATGAGATACTTTTTTTATACCATCAGTGGATAATACAGGTAAACATGCCCCGATTCATAAAAATAATATCGATAATATTAATGACGTTATGTCCGGCAACAGCGTTTGCACAGCAGACAATAATTAACGTGCCGTCATCTGATGTTTTGCCTTACGGGGAAATAATACTGAAACAATCCAATAAGTTCAGACCATTTGGAAATGGAAAATATGTTTCACTGACTCCTCAGCTGATTATGGGTACGGGCAAAGATACAGAAATATCAGTAGAAGCAGGTACAAATATTGAAGATACAACTTCTGTTAAGCTTAATCTTACGGCTAAAAAAGTTTTTCGTATAAAAAAGTCCGCAAGGTTTACTGTAGGCGGGACACTTTCTCCTTCGTTAACAGAAGGTCAAAAGCCTGACAGTATGATTTATGCACACGGTTCATATCTTTGTAAGAAAACAAGAACAACTATTACAGCAGGCGGGTTTGTCGGCGGGCAGCAGGAGATGCCTTCTCTTACCGGTGTTATGCTCGGTATTGACCAGACTATTATTCCGAACAAACTTAGGGTTGCTGTCGATTGGACTTCAAGGAACGAATCCTGGGGAGTATTCGGTGCCGGACTTAAGATACGACCTGAGCCGACAACATCAATAACAACAGCTATACTCATTCCAAATTCCTCTGAAGACAGGATAGCGTTTTCTATTTCTATCTCAAAATATGTAGGAAAAGTGCTTCCTGAATTTGCTAAAAAAGAGGAAAAAGAACAAGGAGAAAATCTATGATGAAAAAGATTGTTGTTTATTCACTGGTTTCTGCTTTCTTGCTTACTGCGTCCAACCTCGCCTATAGCAAAAGTTTTAAGGATGCAGACTGCGAGGGTAGAGATTTTTCAAATCAGAATCTCGAAGGCGCCAATTTTGAAGATGCAGAACTAGACAGAGCCAATTTTAAAAATGCTAATCTCAAAAACGCAAATTTTAAAGATGCAGATATAGAGCGGGCATCTTTTGAGGGTGCAAATCTCGAAGGTGCAAACTTTGAAGATGCTGATCTTGAAGAAGCAAATCTTATGAATGCAAAGATAAAAGGTGCTAACTTTAAAAATGCAGAGCTTGAATATGCTGTGTGGACAAATGGTAAGCTTTGCGGTGCCGGATCTGTAGGTTCCTGCTGGTAATATTAAATTGCAGATGCAGTTAGTTTTTCATAGGGCTTTGTTATGTATTCGGGCAAGCGCCTGAACATTTTGTTTGTCTTTGTGTCTACTGCAACGCAGGTTACATTCGCAACGATGTTGACTACACCTGTATCTTTATTTTTTAACGTTTGTTTAAAAACAATTGCGCTAGGACGCAGCTGTTCGATTTCTGTTGTCAAAATAAGATTGTCATCCAGCCTTGCTGAAACCTTGTACTTTACGTTAAGTTCGACAACAGGAAGCACACAGCCCTCTTCTTGCATTTGTTTCAAATCCAGACCGAGTATTTTATCTGTAAACTCTATTCGGCCTGCTTCTAGCCATCTTAAATATGCGCCGTGCCATACAACACCGTAGGCGTCTGTATCCGCATAATAAACTCTTATCTCATTATTTTGCTGCATATAAACCTCTTTTAATTATGAATCAAACAGCCCTTGAATTTTGTCCTGAATCTCCTGCGGGTCTAGCTCATTCGTAACGTTATTCAAATCCATTGCAACCTGATAAAGCTTGGCTGCTTCAACTTTGTCGCCTTTTATCGCAACTGAGCGTCCTAGATTGTAGTGAGCAAGAGCATAATTTGGGTTAAATTTTATAGCCTTTTCAAACAGTTCAATCGCATGCTGAACCCTGCCCAAATCATCAAGATAAATTACACCGAGGTTGTTGTATGCTATATCGTATGTCGGGTCATATTTTATAGAGAGTTCGTATTCTTTAATTGCTTCATCAATATCACCTTTTCCCCAGTGTAAAAATCCGAGGTTACAATGAATTTTTGCGTTAGTAGGATCTAGCTCAAGTGCTCGTCTGTATACTGTCAGCGCATTATTATATTCCTGTTTGTCATAAAACGCACTGCCAAGGTTGATAAAAATATCAATATCAGTAGGTGTTAGCAGATATGCGCTGTGATATGCACTGATTGCTGCATCGGTGTTTTTTTCAGCTTCTTGAAATACATAACCTAGAGTTTGCGCAATAATGCTTGTCCATTCAGGACGCGGGTTGAGAGTGATTGCGTTCTGGTAATAAGATATTGCTGCTTTGGTTTCTCCTTTTAAATAAAGGATATTAGCAAGGTTGCTGTAAAATTCAGCAGCATTTGGCTGTATTTCTATAAGTTTTAAATAAGATTCTACTGCACTGTCGAGGTCTCCCAGTTCTTCATAAACAGAACATAAAGAACGATATGCTGTAATATTCAGGCTGTCAACAATAATAGCCATTTTATATTCCAGTATGGCATCTTCGTATCTTCCCATAGCACGGTAAATATCACCTAAAAGACAATACAAAAGTATAAATCCCGGCGCTTTTTCAAGAGCTTCTCTATAAAGATCAACTGCTTCATTTATACCGTTTCTTGCAACAAGAATCCATCCCTTCATAAGCATAGGCATAAATTGAAGGTATGAAATCATTTTCAATACACTTTTTATTGCATACCTGTCAAATGGTAAAGTAAGTATAGAAAGCAAAAATTCTTTTTGACGCTGTAATGTTACCTTAAAGTTCTTCACAGACATAACACGATACAGGTTGTATCTTAAAAAATGTGCCCGTGAGGAGGAAAAAGGTTTTAATTTAATAGCTTTTTGGGCAAATTCCATAGCATCAGGAAAGTGAGCTTTCTTTGTATGACAGCACGCTAGAAGATAGTATGCATTTGCGTTTTTAGGATTTTTTTCGACAGCAAGGTTAAAGTAGTTTATTGCTCTGTCGATTTCGTTTTTATAATAAAACGCCATGCCTATTTTAAAGTATATTGCATCAGAATCGATATAAGATTCCAGAGCCCTCTGGTACTCTGTTATAGCTTCATCTATATACTGGCGTGCCTGATGGATATCGAGATGCCATTCGATATATAAATCACCGAGCTTAACGTGCAATTCTGCATTAGTCGGATCATTAGCAAGCTCTATCTGGCATTTTTCAATAGCACGCTGAAGGCTGCTTGTCGGTTGAAAATCTTTTTTTGCTCTGTCTCTATACTGTAATAGTCTGAACATGGTTGCTCTAATGTTTTACTCTATACTTAATATTAAAATACTTATCATATTTTTGCAAATTTTATGAATCCTGCTTCAGGCGTTGAATACGCTCTATTGTCAAACATTTTTGGATTATTTTATCTCGGTCTTTTTCCTCTATTTTAAGAAACTCCATAACATATTCATTTGCCCGATAAAAGTTCTTTTTAAGTATAGTGCCCTCTACTTTAATCATAGGTTCATACGGAACAATACGAAGTTGCGCTTTATATATCTTATCCGGCACAAGAGGTGTTTCGCATAAAAATCTGACTCCGCCTCCGCTTAAATCCACTGTGGCGGTTTTCACATTTCCTTCTTCTTCTCTTATAATAAAGAAATCTGAAATAAAAGGCATTCTGAGGTATTTGCGCCTTTGTATAACCTGATGGTGTTCGCTGAATTCTATGACAATTTCACCATTATAAGGCGGGTCAAAAACAATTGAGTCAAAAATCATTATGCCCGTAAAACTATAAACAAATGCTTTTATCTCTGTACCTTCGCTAAGATAAGGAGCGTATTCGTTTTTAGATGCAGGAAATGACAGTGTGAGCCTGTCTGAATCAGGCTCTAATATATAGCAGTCTATAACTATTTTGCTAATTCCTATATCTACTTCTATCTGGACTTTTTGTCCTCTTTTTACTGCACTAAGCGCCATATTTTACATCTCTTTCAAATACTGTTGTGGTGCAAGTACCGTTAAAACGTATCTGTCGTTTATATATGAATTTGCAACACGTTGAATGTCTTCTGCACTAACTTCTTTAACCATTTTGTTGAAGGTTTGTTCAAAATCAGCGCCGAGTGATTTATCTTCATAATAAGCCATAAGGCTTGACTGTTGAAGATTTGTTTCTGAAAAGAACTGACGTTTGCCTATCAGATTGTTTTTGGCGTTTTCGAGTTCGGTTTCGCTGACCGGAATATTTTTTACCTTATCAAGTTCAATTTTGAACCCTTCCAGTGATGTCTTTATGTTTTTGGGCTCGGTTGCAATATATACGTTAAATAATGCGCTGTGATCGTATATTTCATAGCTGCTTCTTACAACATAAGCAAGCCCCTTTTTATCTCTCAATTCTAAAAATAATCGCGAGGACAGACCGCTTGCACCGAGAAGGGTATTCATTACCATAATTGCTGCATAATCTTTATCAAAAATAGTCGGAACTCTCCAACCCTGAATAATTTGAGCCTGTGAGGCATCGTTTTTTTCTACTTTTACAACTTCTGATTTTACAAGCTCCGCTACATCATTTTTTATTTTGCATCCTGCATTGTTTTTTATATCAGAAAAGTATTTTTTCAAAAGACCTGTAACATCTTCGCTGCCAAAATCCCCGACAAGACTTATAACTTTGGGGGATTTTTCAATAAGTTTGTTATATGCATCAATAATATCAACTTTAGTTATTGAATCAATATCCCTTAAAATATTTGTATAAGTGTGGCCGTAAGGGTGGTCTTTGAACATGCAAGAATAAAAAGAGTTCATTGCAAGAGCTTTAGGTTCATCAAGCTCAGCCTGTATTTCGCCCTTTAATTTAATGACCTCTTTTTCAAAATCTTCGAGCGTAGAATTTTTTATGATATCAGAAAGAATCTCGAGCCCCTTTTCAAAATCTTCGTTAAGACACTGGAGCTTAAAGCGGATAAAGTCCTGTTTCATTTCGCTGTAGCAGTCAATAGCATTTTCATCGAGTTCTTGAGCCAGCAGGTGAGCATCACGGGTTTTTGTCCCCTGCAAGAAAAGTCTGTTCAAAAGCGTATATACCCCAGCCTTTTTTTCTGGCTCTGTTATCTTAAAGTAAAAGCACAATGCGTGGCGCGGGGTGTTTTTGTTCTCTTTTAAAACCAGAGGTATGTTATTATCTAAAATTATTTTTTTCATTTTTATATATCCTTATTTATTATTCCGGCAGCAATACTGTAGTAACAGAGTGATTCAATCCAAGGTATTTGTTTGCTATTTTATTTACATCGTCGATTGTAATTTCTTCAAGTATGTGCGGATACTGTTCAACAAGATCAAGATCATCACAGACTGTCATATAATATCCTATGTTTTCTGCTATATCTGATACGGTTTCTGCTGATTCTGCAAAACGTGCCTTTAGTTTTTTCTTCGCTTTATTAAACTCGCGTTCTGTCATATCTCCGTTTAAAAAGTTTGTCATTTCTTTTTTTATAAGCTCAAGAGCAAGTTCCTTTTTATCGGCCTTGTAATTTGCCTGTACAAAGAAATTTCCTCCGTCTTTAAAGTTATAAAAATCAGTTGTAACAATATTGAATACAGGCATATCTGATTTTTCAATGAGGTTTTGATAAAGTCTTGAACTCTGGCCTTCACCGAGAACAACGTTTACAATTTCAAGAGCAATATTTTCTTTCAAATCTCTTGCAACAGGCCCCAGCCATCCGGTAATAGCAAATCCTGTATTTATTTTTCCCTTTAATTCAATATATTTAGGTTCGCTTACAGGTGTGTCGAGTTCGTGCTTCGGATTGTTGTAATTTTCTCTTCCCTGAAAATCAAAGCTGCGACAAACAAGCTCAAGTATTTCTTCGTGATTGAAATCACCTGCAATAACTGTCGTTATATTGTTAGGGGTATAGTGTGTTTTGTAGTAATTTAGAATAGTTTCTCTGGGGATTGAGGCGATTGTTTCTGGAAAACCAATTACATCTCTTTTATATGGATGTTTTGTGTACATGTTAAAGTTTGTTGAGTTGTAAATTTTTGTCCACGGCTGATCCTGACGCATTCTTATTTCTTCAATAACAACGTGTCTTTCTCTTTTTTGTGATACTTTGTCGTCGCCTAAAGTAAATGCCGGCCCTATTTCATCTTCCGGTATTACCGGATCGAGCATCATATCAGCATGAAGCTCTATTGCTTCTTTTAAATATGCATTGTCCGGCCCTTCCGGCAGAGTAACATAATAGAATGTATAATCTTTCCAGGTTGCTGCATTAACAATAGCGCCTTTTGCCTCAAGAGTTTTGTCAAAATATCCTGCTTTATGTTTGTGGGTGCCTTTGAACATAAGGTGTTCAAGAAAATGGGATATACCGTTATTTTCATCTGTTTCGTTAATTGAACCGGTTTTTACCCAGCTCGATACGTTGACGAGCCCGCCTTCTTTGTGAGCCAACACAATTTTATGTCCGTTTGCTCTTTCGTATATTTCAACCGGCTGTGTCAGATACGGATAGTTTATTTCCCTCTTTGTAATATTTTCCACCTTATTTACCTCTGTAATACTTTTCTATACGACTACGCAATCATTGTAACAGATAATACATTGTTTTACACATATAGACAGTGGATATTTACTTTATATTCCAAAAATCGGGGTGTAGCATTGCCAGAAACGGAATCAATTCAAGCCTTCCGACAAGCATATTAAAAATACATATCATCTTTGACACCGGATGCATAAAATCAAATGATCCCATAGGCCCAATTGCTCCGAAGCCGGGGCCGGAGTTGCCTAACGTCGCGATACTTCCTGTCACGCCGATAAGGGTGCTATTTTCCAGAAGAGAAATTATGATAGCAGAAATAACAAAGATAGCAAAATAAAATAAAACAAAACCGATAATTTGTTTTACTACCTCGGTTGGAATTATTGTTTTATTAATTTTTATTGGATACACAGCGTTCGGGTGTAATATTTGAGCAACCTCTTTTTTCATATATTTAAATAGTATTATCCATCTGACAACCTTTAAGCCGCCTCCTGCAGATCCGGAACAAGAGCCACAAAATAGTAGCAAAAATAATAACATTTTTGCTGGCAGTGTCCATTGTGCAAAATCAGCGGAAGCCGAACCGGCTGTAGACATAATGCTGCATACTTGATATGCGGCATGTGTTATGGAATTTAAAAAGTTGTATGTATGTTCAAAATACAATACTGAGGCAAGCAGCAATGAAAAAGCAATAACTATAGCACAGTATGTGACAAACTCTTCATCTTTAATAACAAATGATATTTTTCTGTTAACAAAAATTTTATACATTAATGCAAAGTTAATACCTGCACAAAAGAGAAATACTGTCATAATCCAGCATATAGATATAGAATGATAGCCCATAGTACTTATTGCATTTGGAGAAAATCCACCGCCGGCAAGCGTAGAAAAAGAATTGCAAACTGCATCGAACAGAGGCATGCCCGCAATTTTTAAAAGAATTACTTCAATAGCCGTAAGAATCACATATATAGTCCAAACAGCAGTAGCAGTATGACGTATCCTTGGAGTCATCTTATCCTCAGTGGGACCCGGAGCCTCAGCAAAAAACATTTGTCGACCAGCAACCGCAAACTGAGGTAAAATCGCAATAAACAACACGATTATCCCCATACCACCCAGCCATTGTGTCATCGAACGCCAAAAAAACATAGTTTTAGGGTAATTATAATGTGAGAGTATTGAGGCACCGGTTGTTGTAATACCGGAAACAGATTCAAACAGGCTGTTTATCGGACTCAAACCGTAATAAAGATACGGAATCATGCTTATAAGCCCGAACAAAATCCAGGAAAGCGCAACAACGCACAAGGCCTCGGATTTTTTAATATCGTTTAAGCTTTCAAAAGTATTTGAGCGTGGTGTGAAAATAAAGCTTAAAACAATACTTATTAAAGCGGGGGTTACAAACGGAGCTATAGAATCAAAGTCCCCGTAATATAGTGCTACAGCAGCCGGTACAAGTATTACTATTGCAATACATCTTAATATTAATCTCAGTGATGTAAATATATAAGTCAGCCGCATTTCTTATTTACCCTCTGAAAAAGTCTATTATTTTCTGCGAGTTTTCTTCTCTTGTAAAAATTAAAAGAGAATCTCCGCCCCTGAGTTTTGTCATACCGTTAGGAATAATGACGCTCAGACCTCTTTGAATAATTGCAATAACTGCTCTTGACGGAAGCTGAAGCTGAGAGAGTGTGATTTCATTGAATTTTTCAGGAACAAGAGTTTCTATAATTCTGCCCTGTCCGCCTTCTACAGTAGCTAGAATGTCAATATCTGTTTCGATTAAATTTTTTCGTATTTCCGTAATAGAAGCTTCTTTTGGGGATATTGCAACATCTATACCGACTTTTTCAAAAAGATGAATGTTGGCGGATTTTGAAACTCTTGTGATAACCTTTTTGGCTCCGATTTGTTTTGTTAAAAGAGAACAGAGAAGGTTTTTTTCATCATTGTTTGTTACACTTATGACTACATCACTGTCCCCGAAGTCCTCCTGTTCCAGAAGCTCTATATTAGTGCCGTCGCCGTATAGTACAAGAGTTTTCTTTAGCTGCTCTGTCAGGTATTCGCAGCGTTTATAATCCATTTCTATAATTTTTGTTTTTATATTGATTTTTTCAAGGTTTTGAGCAAGCATAAGCCCGACGCTGCCGCCGCCTATAATGGCTGCTGTTTTTACTTTTGAGGTGCTCTGGAAAATATCTCTTGCAAGTATATCCAGAGAAGTGGAAGAACCCATAAAGATAACTTTGTCGTTAAGTTTGAATTCGGTTTCGCCGTCAGGTATAAACAGACTGGAGTCCCTTGTAATCCCTACGACAAGAGTGTGTTCCGCAAATTTACAGTCACGGAGCTTTTTGTTTAACAAGACGGAATCTTCTTTAATACGGTATTCGAGCAGTCTTGCACGTCCGCCGGCAAAGTTTTCTACGTCAACAGCCTGCGGCACAGTTATGATTCTAAAAATTTCTTGAGTCAAAAGTTCTTCCGGCCATATCACATAGTCTATCATCTCGTATCTTGTGTTTTTAACAAGGTTTAAAGATTCTATATACTCCGGCTTGCTGACGAAACATACTGTTTTGGCACGGCTAAGACGGCTTACGGTCAGGCATGACACAATGTTTGCTTCATCAAATCCGCTGCAGGCAATAAAGACATCTGCATCATCTATGTTTGCGGCTTTTAATGTATTAATATTTGAGCCGTTGCCGCAGATAAAACTTATGTCCAATTTATTCAGTGCATCAGTTTTATTTTCTTCTTTGTCTATAATCGTTACATCATGATCTTCGAAAAACTCTGTAGCTATCAAAAATCCGATTTCGCTCGCACCAAAAACAACTATCTTCATAATATTTTTCCGTTAATAACTCTGATTATTATAATACATAAATTTAATTGGCAAAATATATTTTTGTTTTACAATAATAGATATGTATTGAGAGTATCGACGGCGTGTGCCGTTCAGGGGAGAAGAAAATTGGATTTCACAACTTTAACCATAGATTTTTTAAAACAGTTAAGTAATATTTTTGGCAGTTACGGGCTTGGTATTATTGCTCTTACTGTAATTATAAGACTTGCAATGTGGCCGTTGAACGTTTCTCAGCAGCGTTCAATGAAAACAATGCAAAAACTTCAGCCTAAAATGAAGGCAATACAGGACAGATACAAAAATAATCCGCAAATGATGCAGCAAAAAATGATGGAGTTCTATAAAGAACACAAATTCAACCCCATGGCTGGCTGCTTGCCTTTGTTGATTCAAATGCCGATATTCATTCTTTTGTATTCGTCATTAATGAGCCCTCAGTTTATATCGCTCGCCGGACAGTCAAAATTTCTTTTCATAAACAGACTGGATGCAACATTAAAAGGCAATGCGGGCATTTCAAACGACGGAAAATTTTCTGTTGGAGAACGCGATACCTTCTCATTGAATAAAAATATAAAAGTTTATATAGGTGATAAGGAACTTGAAAACGCAAAGCTGTCAAATCCGAGAAATGCAGTAAAAGTTCAGGGCGATATTACTCCCGGACAGCCTGTTGATTTAAAAATTAGTCTTGATGATTTTGATTTGAAATTTAGCCAGCTTGCGCAAATCACCAGCGCTGTTGCTACAGTAACAGATAACAACACGAGAGAAATTGAAACAGTTACGTTCAAAAAACAGGGGGACAATCTGATTGCTTCTGTTCCAACACTCGCTACAAAGTCGTCATTTAACTATGATGTATTGCTTCTTGTTGTCATCTTTGGTGCTTCGATGTTCCTTACACAAAAAATAATGATGGCTACAAACAAAATGCAGCAGGCAGATCCTGCTCAGGAAGCAATGCAGAAAACACTGGGCACCATGATGCCGGTTATGCTTACAGCTAGCTTTTTGTTTATTCCTATTCCTGCCGGTGTTTTGCTCTACCTTATTTCAAGCAATATAATTATGGTTTTCCAGACAATTATAATCAATAAACAACTCGAAATTGAAGAAAACAAAACCAAAAATAAAAATGTTGTGGTTGAAGATGCATCAGTAAAAGATGCCAAAAAGGTAAAAGCAAAAGAAATTAAAAATTTGGATTCTGATACTAAAAAGGACGATGTATAATGAATGAAAAAGCAAAACAGGCGCTTGATATTCTGTTGGAAGGCAATAAGAATTTTGTCAACGGAAAATCAACCGCGCAGCACAGAACAGTAGAAGATTTAAAATCACTGGCTCATGGCCAGTCACCGCTTGCATGTGTTGTCACCTGTTCTGATTCAAGAGTAATACCGGAGCTTGTTTTTGATAAAGGCTTCGGGGATATATTCGTTGTACGTTGCGCCGGTGCTGTTATTGGAGAAAATGTTTTAGAAAGCGTAGAGTATGCGGTTGATCATTTGAAAGTTCCTCTTGTAATGGTTTTGAGTCATGATGACTGCGGGGTTATGAAAGCTGCAAAGGCGCTTTACCCGAAAGAGCCTGAACATCTTGAACTTTTGATTCGTTCTGTTTATGAAATTATTGACAGTGAATCAGAATGTTACAATGAAATAGCTAAAAATTATACTCTTACAAAGAAAAGAAAACTTTTAAAACGTTCAAAAATTTTAAGGCAGGCTCATTTTGAGGGCAAATTTGAAATTGTGCGTGCATACTTAAAATTTGACACCGGAGAAGTTGTTATAGTTAACGACTAATTTATTCTTCTTCCTCATTTTTTCGTGGTGAGTGGCGCAGCATTTGAAAGAATGTTGCTATAATACATATCATATAGTTAAGCTTCTGCGTTTCTTGATAAACTGTATTAGCCGCATCAATGCTTTTTTCTATCTCATTTTTTTCTTTGGATTTAGCCAGTGTATACTCGTTTACCGGAATTTTTTTGTTATTTTCTTTATCAATGTAATATAAAGAGCCGTAGTTATCTCTTTCATAGGTCTGTTTTATAGAAGAAGAGTCATTTATAGATTGCAGTTCTATGTCAAAGGTTTTGCTGCCCAATGTGTCCAAATCCATTTTATAAGTATAAATTTCATCCAGAGTATCGTCTGTTTTTGTCGTAATCTCTCCGCTTATTATATTTTTATCTAAATCTTTTGTTGAAAATGTTACACTTACGTTTTTGTCACCCGTATTGAATTTTGCATAATACAAAGAGTCATCGAGTTTCTTTATTTCAGGCAGTTCTGTGGAATTAAACAGGCTGAGATGATAAAGTGCATTTGATGTTTTAGTTTTTTCCTTGATATCTTTTCTCATCTGTTCGTAGGCGGTTTGTGTGTTTTTATCCTGATTGTATTCATTTAATTTCGCAGTTTTATCTTCGATATAGTTTTTTGTAATAACAGGATTTATTGCAAGAGTGTTTGCAATAATCATCCAGTAGGCCATATCAACAAAATCAAACTTTGGCTGCGGACGTTTTTCTGAGTCATTAAAATTATTTCCGGAACCTGCTGTCATACCGGCAGTTTGTTTAAAAGATTGTTTTTTATTTGTATAAAGATTTATACTCTGTATTTTCATTGATATTTCTTTTCGTTTAATATCTCTGGTAAGATAAAATCGCTCAAGATATTTTTTTGCTATTTTAATTTATCAGCATGCAATCGCCGTAGCTGTAGAATTTGTACTGTTCTTTAATTGCTTCTTCGTAAGCTTTAAAAACAAAATCTTTGCCGGCAAAAGCTGATACCAGCATAATCAATGTTGATTTTGGAAGATGAAAGTTTGTTATGAGTCTGTCTACAACTTTAAATTCAAACCCTGGATAAATAAACAGTGTCGAGTCGTCAATGGTTTCTATAATCTCTCCGTATTTTTGCATGCAGGTTTCAAGCGTTCTGACGGATGTAGTACCGACAGCCGTAATTTTTTTGCCCTGCTTTTTGGCTTCTGTGATAATTTTTGCAGTTTGAGCGCATATCTCGAATTCTTCAGAATCCATTTTGTGTTCAAGTATATTTTCTACTTTTACAGGGCGGAATGTTCCGAGCCCTACATTCAAAGTTACGTTACAGATTTGAACCCCTTTGCTTTTCAGTTTTTCAAGAATTTCTTCTGTAAAATGCAAACCTGCGGTTGGTGCAGCAACAGAGCCCTCTTTTTTTGCGTAAACAGTCTGATATCTGTCATAATCCAGATGTTTTAGCTGTTCATCAGTCATTGTTCTTTCAATATAAGGCGGCAGCGGGATATTGCCTACTTTATCAAGAATTGAGTAAAAATCACCGTCATAATGAAGTTCGACCAGCCATTTACCCTCGTTTTGACGGGTCAAAACTTTAGCGTATAGATCCGGTGATATGTCAATCAAGGTTTCTTCTTTGACTCTTTTAGATGGATTAATCAGTACTTCCCAGACTTTGTCGCTGATTTGTTTTAAAAGAAAAACTTCTATATGCGCCCCTGTGTCCTTGCGTCCATAGAGTCTTGCCGGTATAACTTTAGTGTTGTTTAAAACAATAACATCGTTTTCATCAAAATAATCCGTTATATCATAAAAATGTTTGTGCTCAATTGATTGAGCTTTTCTATCTAGAACCATCATACGGCAGTTTTCTCTCTTCTGGGATGGAACCTGCGCAATGAGTTCTTTAGGTAATTCGTAGTTAAAATTTTCTATGGAATATTTATCTTGAGTCATGTTCATTTGTTTCTTCTTCTTTAAAAAAGACTTTGCAATTTTAATATTGTCAAAGCCTTTTTATTTTTAATATAATTTCATCTCAATAACTTTTTGCGCAATTCTTACTGTGTTAAGCGCTGCACCGATTCTTATGTTATCGGCAACACACCACAGATCTATTGCGTTGTCAAAGGCAATATTTTTTCTTATTCTTCCAACATATACAGGGTCTTTTCCTGCTGCGTCAACAGGGGTCGGATAGATGTAATTTTCAACGTCGTCCATTACCTCTACACCCCAGGCATTTTCAAGAAGTTCTTTTGCCTTTTGAGCGGTGATTTCCTTTTCAAATTCTATTGTTACGGCTTCTGAGTGTCCATGGAAAACCGGCACTCTTACTGCTGTACAGGAAATAGGTATGTCTTCGCCAAGGTGAAGGATTTTTCTTGTTTCGTTAGTAACCTTCATTTCCTCTTTTGTATATCCGTTTTCACAGAATACATCAATTTGCGGAATAACATTGTATGCTATCGGTTTTTTGAATTTTACGTTTTCAAAATCTTTGCCTTCGTTTGCTGCAATTGTATTTTCTTTTAGCTCGTTTATTGCTGCAAGTCCGGCGCCTGATACAGCCTGATAGGTGCTTACAATAAGTCGTTTTATTTTTGCATAATCGTGAAGCGGTTTTAAAACCAGCATAAGCTGCGATGTGGAACAGTTGGGGTTAGGAATGATGCCTTTGTGGTTTTTTAAATCCTCGTCGTTAACCCCTACTATAACAAGCGGACAGTCTTTGTCCATTCTGTAAGCGCTGGAATTGTCAATAAACACGCAGCCTCTTTTTACTGCTTCCGGCGCTAGAATTTTTGATGTTGAAGCACCGGCAGAAGCCAGAACTATGTTAACTCCGTCAAAAGCTTCGGGTGTTGCTTCGATAATTGTATGTTCTTCTCCTTTAAAAGAGATTTTTTTGCCGGCACTTTTGGCGCTTGCTAAAAATTTGATTTCATTATAAGGAACATTTTGTTCAACAAGAATTTTTAGGATTTCTCTGCCTACTACTCCTGTTGCTCCTAATACTGCGATGTTTGGTTTGTTCATTTAATTATCCCGCCTTTTGACTGTTTTACATATAAATTATAGTATAAAATCATTTTAATCTTGCAATTAGTTTAAAGAAAGATTTTTCAATATCACAAAGTTTGCACCCGAGGGTCTTTTCTTTCGGAATAAGAATAATAGACATATAGTTTTCAACTTCTGTGAGTTTGTTATTTTTTATTGCGAGCCTTACGCATTCTCTCATCAAGCGTTTTATTCTGTTTCTTTTAACTGAACGTTTGTGGTATTTTTTGCTTACGACAAATCCGTATCTGGTCAGCTGGTTTGCATCCTTTTTGGGCTTGCCTGCATATATCGTAAGCAATGAATCTGACACAATATGCCTGTTTCGGTATGTTGCATCAAACGCCTTTTGATTTTTAAGTCTATACTTTTTGGGAATCATAATAATTATTAAAACATAAAAAAATGTGCTACCAGAAAAACGGGCCTGCTTTTGGATAAACAGAACCCGTTTTTTAAGAATTTTTTAAAAGACTATAAAACTACGCTCTTTTTTTAGCTTGAATAGCCAGTCTGTGGCGTCCTTTAGCTCTTCTTCTATTTAAGACTGTTCTTCCGCCGGGTGTAGCCATTCTTGCTCTGAAGCCGCTGACGTTCTGTCTTTTTCTTTTTGTTCCTTCTAATGTACGTCTCATTTTTATTGCTCCTTGAATTAATTTTTTTGCGTTATATCATGATAAATAAGACAAAGATGATTGTCAAATGCGGACGATAAAGGATTTAATAAAGGTTTACACAAGATGGATAAAATAGACGGAAAAGTAATAGGCTTTATAGGCGCGGGTAAAATGGCTACGGCAATTATGAAGGGGCTTCTTGCTTCCAATATTTTTGACGCAAAGCATATTATTGCTTCTGAGCCAAATCTTGATAGTGCTCATAAAACAGAAAAAGAACTCGGCATAAAAATGGTGCACAACAATCGTGAAGCGGCTGCCAGTGCCGATATTATACTGCTTGCTGTAAAACCTTTTGTTGTAAAAGATGTGTTGACCGAAATCGAAGATAGAATTGATGATTCGAAACTTATAGTCACGATAGCGGCCGGTATTTCTACCGGAAGAGTTGAAGAAATTTTGGAGAAAAAGGCACGTGTTATAAAAGTTATGCCAAATACACCTGCACTTCTCGGCGAGGGAATGAGCGCCGTATGCAAAGGTGAAAACGCAACGCAAGAAGATTTTGAAACAGTTAAAAAGATATTTTCTTCGGTGGGGAAAGTTGTTGAGGCAAAAGAATCAGATATTGATGCAATTACAGGTGTAAGCGGTTCAGGCCCTGCTTTTTATTATTATATAATTGATTCTATTGCAAAAGCAGGTGAAAAACTGGGACTCGATTATAAAACAGCACTCTTTTTGTCCGCTCAGACCGCTCTCGGGGCTGCAAAAATGGTATTGGAATCAGGTGCAGAGCCGCAGCAGCTGATTACAAACGTTACAACTCCAGGCGGTACTACTGCCGAAGGCAATAAGGTTTTAAATGAAAGCAATATTTCTGATATTCTTTTTGAAACAGTTAATAAAACCGCTGAAAAATCGAAACTTATGGGTAAACAGCTGTAATTTGTATTAATGTGCCAGCAATTTCAATCCTGTGATGCCGCTGACTATAAGGGCAATGCAAAATAGTCTTATTGCGCTTACAGGTTCTTTAAACAGTATAATCCCGAAAACGACTGTACCAATTGTGCCGATGCCAGTCCAGATTGCATAAGCCGTGCCAAGCGGGAGATTTTTTAGCGCAAGCGCAAGAAAATAGAAGCTTGCTATCATGCCGAGCACTGTTAAAACAGATGGGATAACCTGCGTAAAACCATGTGAAAATTTTAAGCCCACAGCCCAGCTTATTTCAAACAAACCTGCAATAAGTAGATATATCCAATGCATTTTTTATAGTCCTTTCGTTTTTTATACAATTTAAAAGCCCGAGAGATAAAGATTTATCTCCCAGGCTTTTATCCTTCCGTGTACACAATTCTTGTGAATTTTCTCTCGGACCTGACCGCCTGACAAAGTAGAAGTAGACGCGGAACCCTAGAAAATTTGTTATTATTAAGTTCTTTGATAATTATACACTACAAAATGATGTTTTAACAAGCATAGCTGCGTTTCTTGGAAACTTGCTGTATACAAAGTTTAAAAAAAATAGTAAGATAATACAAATTGATGTGAAAATAATAATCCTGATGGAAGTGTGAGAGATGAAAATAATAGAATCATTAAGGAATTTTTTTACTAAAAAGAATATAAAAGAGTTGTGCAAAAAAATATGGGGAAAAGAACCTGAACCTGTAGACGAGAGTGTATTCGATGATCCTGACAGGTATGTAAAGTTCGATGAATGGAAAGACAACCAATACTGGGAAGATAAAAAGAGATATAAAAAAGAGAAAAGACTTTTAACGCTGCGTCGTTTTTCTATTTTTGTATTATTAGTTTTGGTCTTAACGGGAGTGATAAAAACAGCCAATTTGTTCGTAAAGACAAATGAATTTTTATCTTGTGTAGGCAGAGATGTTTGTATATATCTTGGACCGAAGATGGTTTATCCGGAATTTATGGCTAACAAGGTAATTGGTCTAAAAAATGGTGATGCCCTTATTTTAACATATGATGCAGAGAATAATTACGCTGAATATTATAGTAAAAAATATAATAGCCTTTCTAAAATAAATAGCAAAAGAAATATAAAAATTAATGAATATATAACAAGATTCGGAGAACACAAAAGATTCTATCAATCAGAACCTAGCGTATTAATAAAAAATAGTAATGATGATGTTTTAATAATAGATCAAGAATCCCCTTTAGAAATATTTGATGTAAAAAATAAAAAATTTATACCAACTGATGTAAATATCTTTAATTATATTGACAACAAAACGCCTTATGATTATATAACTCATTATAAAAATCAATATTCGTTGATAAGAACAAATAATACAAGACCTAAATATTTATACAGCCCCCGAGATGGGTTTAGAACAAAATTGACCAAACCCGAAAAATTGTATTTATTTAATAGTGATGACTATACATTAACAGAAATGCCCCCATTAGAACTGGAATTAAAATATTATCCAAGACCCTCCGATATCATAATATTAAATAATGGTAAAATAATTATGCCTATTAGGTACAAATACAAACGTTTCGATCCCAATGAAATAGGATTTAATTATTATTCCAATAATTCAAAACCGGCAACAGACCATATAGAAATATATGATCCGGCACAAAACAGATTTATAGCGGAAACGAATAAAGATATATTAAAGGACAACATTCTTCATATTGTACAACCAAATAACGATGTCATATTTTTAAATAAAAATTCAACATATTTGTTTATAAATAAGGATAACAAGTTTATAAAAGCCAATGAAGAATTAACCCGAAGAAATCAACAAACAGTAGAAAAACTCGGTAAACTTATGTTTGAGCATATGGGGGTGGATATAGAAGAAATATTTGGTGCGGATAGAGCAAGAGTTGTGAAGCTTGCACCTCAAAAGTTTTTAATAACCTGTGATATAGGACATATGTATGCATTTAAGAACACAGGAGACCCCAATAATGCAATAGTTCCATTAAATAAATCTAATTTAAGGGGATATGAGGTAGTACAAGCTTGTCGTAATACAGTTTATTTCGATTATAAAAATAATATTGTAAAAAAGGGACCAAAGTTTTTGCAACAACATTTTTCTGCTGCAATAGAAAAATTAACAGATGGTTTATTTATTGTGGTGAGTGGCGATGATGGTTATGCCCTACCACCTGCAAAACCTAATGCTAGAGTACAATTTATAAAAGTTAAAAATTAAAAGATTAACAAGAATCATTCCATAACAAAAAAGCATCTTGCTTGTCTTAATTGACTGGGGCGGAAGTGTCTTGCTCGCTCGCGTTTAACGGCGTTTCAGC
>CALVAT010000017.1 GCA_944325565.1 Candidatus Gastranaerophilales bacterium | reverse complement strand
TACTCCCAAGGGGATTTGAACCCCTGTCGCATCCGTGAAAGGGATGTGTCCTAGGCCTCTAGACGATGGGAGCCTATAAAACAAGATGATTGCCATCTCGACTGTATGCATAATAATATCTAAGACATAATTCGATGTCAACAAACTTTTTCATATTATATTTAAAGATTTGAAAAAAGCCCTGTTTTATAGTAAATTGCTTTTATAAGTGAGGAGAGTATGTCAAAATCAGAAATAAATTATATCAATAGCATGGACGTAGATCTCAATGAAGCTACCCCCATGCTCAAACAATTCTTGGAAATTAAAAGAAGCAATCAGGAAGTGCTTTTGTTATATAGAATGGGTGATTTTTACGAAACTTTTTTTGAGGATGCGCTTATTCTTTCAAAAGATCTTGAAATTACTCTAACAAGTAGAGAAGGCGGGACATTAGGACGTATACCAATGGCCGGTATTCCTGTTAAAGCGGTCGAAAACTATCTTCCGAGATTACTTGAAAAGGGGCATAAAATAGCGATATGTGAACAGCTTGAAGATCCAGCGCTTGCTAAAGGGCTGGTTAAAAGGGATATAGTAAAAACAATCACTGCCGGTACTCTAACAGAAGCCAATCTTTTAAAATCAAATGTAAATAATTATCTTGCGGCTGTTATTAAGGATAAAAAGTCTGATTTATACGGCCTTGCTTATACTGATATTTCTACAGGTGAGTTTAAAGTTACTCAAACTGATTTTGAACAGTTATTGAGTGAACTTTCAAGGATAAAACCAACAGAGGTTGTTGTTCCTAAAATCTCTCAAAAGGTTTTACCTTTCCAATATGTAGGCAATGAACTTATTGACCTGCCGGAAGATATTACAAATAACTATAACTGTTCTAAAATCAGCTATGCTGCTTTTGACGAGGATAGAGCAGTAAAAAATATTAAGGAAGTTTTTAAACTGGAGTCAGCTGAAACATTTGGATTTTCTCAATATAAAATAGGATTTTGTGCTGCAGGTGCTATTTTTGAATATCTATTTAGAACCCAGCAGGAGAACTTTCCTAAGTTTGAAAAAATTACTACATATAGTTTAAATCAGTTTGTTTCTATTGATACAAATACGAGAAGAAATCTTGAACTGACAGAAACCTCGAGAGATAAAGCAAAATACGGAAGCCTTTTGTGGGCGATTGACAATACAAAAACGAATATGGGCGCAAGACAGCTGAAAAAATGGATTCATCAGCCCTTAAAAAATATTGAAAATATTGTCCAAAGACAAGATGCTGTTGAAGAACTGATAAAAAAGACACAGTCAAGAATTCAACTCATCGGACTTTTAGAAAAGGTCTATGACATTCAAAGACTATCCACTAGAATAAGCAATAATACTGCTAACCCTAGAGATTTTATTGCATTGAAAGATACAATAAATCTTTTGCCGGCATTTGGTGAAATATTGAAAAATTTTGATTCAGAACTTTTATCAAAGTTGGCAGAGGTTAAAACAAATCTGGTGGACTTTGCGGATATTATTGAAAAAACCCTTAAAGATGATACCCCGATAACTGTTAAAGACGGTGGCGTTATCAAAGAGGGGGTTTCTGGTGATCTCGATTACTATAGAGAGCTGTTGACCGGAGGTAAAAACTGGCTTATAGATTTTGAAAATAAACAAAAAGAAGAAACTGGAATTAAATTTTTGAAAGTTGGTTTTTCAAAAACTTTCGGATATTTTATTGAGGTTTCAAACTCAAACCTTAATATGGTGCCGGATAACTATATAAGACGTCAGACTCTAACAAACGGTGAAAGGTTTGTAACTGAAGAACTAAAAAAACATGAATCAGATGTCCTCTCAGCGCAATCAAAATCTATTGAGCTGGAATCAAAAATATTCTCTGATTTGAGAGAGTATTCTAAAGAGTTTGTTGATCCGATAAGAGAAGTTGCAGAGTCCATAGCGGATATGGATGTGCTTGTATCTTTTGCTGTGTGTGCAATTGAAAATAAATATACAAGACCTCTTATTACCGATTCAAATGAATTATATATAAAAGAGGGCAGGCATCCGGTTCTGGAAAAAATTCTGCCTATGGGTAAATATGTGTCCAATGATTTAAAACTTATTGCAGATAATCATTCGCAGCAGGATACTCAGTTTATGATACTTACCGGCCCTAACATGGCAGGTAAATCTACTTATATGCGACAGAATGCTTTGATTGTAATAATGGCGCAGATAGGCAGCTTTGTGCCGTGTGATGCAGCTAAGATAGGTATTGTTGACAAAATATTTACTAGAGTTGGTGCAGTTGATGATTTGTCTTTAGGGCAGTCAACTTTTATGGTTGAAATGAATGAAACTGCTTTTATCCTGAATTCAGCTACAGAAAAAAGTCTGATTTTGCTGGATGAAATAGGTCGTGGCACAAGTACATATGACGGTGTGGCTATAGCCTGGAGTGTTGCAGAATATATTGCAACGAAAATAAAAGCAAGAACTATTTTTGCGACGCACTATCATGAACTTAATGTTATGAGTTCGATTTTTCCGCAGATTAAGAATTATCGTGTGACAATATCTGAGAATGATGGAGAAATTATCTTTTTAAGAAAGGTTATAGAAGGTTCTGCCAGCAAAAGCTATGGTATTCAGGTTGCACGAATGGCTGGATTGCCTCAATCCGTTATTAAAACGGCTGAAGATATGATGACCAAAATGCAGATAGATTATTCAAAAGATTTGTCAGCAAACAAGCGTAAGAACAAAGTTCCTACGCCTGAAGTGCCTCAATTATCATTGATTTTTGATAAAGAAAAAGAATAGAGAATCTTTTTTATTTGTCTTCTATGCCTCTTGCGAGTTTCATGCCTTCGATAAGATTGCTTAGTTTTATTAAAGCATCGTTGCTTTTTAATGCATCAAGGCTGAGCTTGATAAAATCGGAAGACGGTTTATCTTTAGAAATTTTTCTAAATTCGCTGACCATGTAGTTCAGATTTCTCTGAGCTTCAATATCAACGGAGTTTCTTATAACTTTTTCTGTTCCGTCAGGATAAAATGCAACTATTTTAGAAGATTTTTTCTCATCAAAATATTCAACTAATACCGGTTTGTTGAAATTTTTAGCAGTATTAGCCATACTTGCATCTGTACAGGTTTTTTCTTTGCCTTCTGTGTTACGCAGCTTGTATACATTGTCCTTCTTTGTTTTTGTAACTTGGAAAACAGTTTCGCTGTTTGTACCGTCCAGAGCACCCTCATATTCATTTGTTAAAAATTCAAAGTCGAATAATTCACGCGGCTGAACGTTAAGTGTGATACAAACTTTTTCTAATGTTTTGCAAGAAGGAAAATGTTCACCCGTTTCAATTTTAGAAAGTTGTCTTGAGTGAATACCGATAACTCCGGCTAAATCTTCCTGTGTAATGTTTCTTACTTTTCTCAGGTATTTGATGTTGCTACCTAAACCATTTTTAAAATTTGTCATATTTCTAGGTCCTTTCGTTTAGTATATACGCATTAGATGCGCAACTTAACGTTTTTAGACACCTATAAATTTTGATTTTTGTTATTTATTTGAGTGTTTTATAACATATGGTAAAGAAAATAAGAGTGTTTAGCATTGTCCTGTCTATAATTTAGTTGGTTTGTTAATGTGTATAAAAAAAATAGAAAAAATTAGTCTTTTATTGTCTAAAATTTTTTAAATTCTTTTATAAAAAATTATAATATAGCACGAATAACACATTTTGACCATTCCTTAAGGTATAAAATTTTACGTTTTTGCAATTTATACTTTGTACGTAAAAGTCAAATAAAGGATAAAATAATGTATAAATTAAGAGCCAGAGAAGATCGCGGAAAAACTGTTACTGACTGGTTAAAAAGTGCACACAGTTTTTCATTTGCTCAATACTTTGATCCTTTTAATATGGGGTTTAGCGATTTGAGAGTAATAAATGATGATTTAATAGCACCCTCTGGCGGTTTTGATACACATCCGCATGCCAATATGGAAATTATTACCATAGTATTAGACGGCGCTCTTGAGCATAAAGATTCGACCGGAGAATCAGAATTATTGATACCTGGACAAATACAAGTTATGAGCGCTGGAACCGGCATAATGCATAGTGAATTTAATCCATCGCCTGTGGATAATACACATCTTTTACAAATATGGATTTTACCGAATAAAAAAAATTTTCCTCCATCTTATCAAACAAAGACTTTTAAAAAAGAACAGTTGCTTAATAATACAAAATTGATAGTTTCCGGTAATGGAAAAGATGGTTCTGCCAAAATTCATCAGGATGCAGAGATTTATCAATCGATATTAGAAACGGACAAAACAGTATACTTTGAAATTCCTGAAAATAGAAAGCTATGGCTGCAGGTTGCGACTGGAGCTATCGAGGTAAATTCAAATATCCTTGAGGCCGGTGATGGTATGTCTATTGTTAATGAAACAGGTGAAATCGAAATTAACGGAGTTGATAACGAGTCCATTTTTGTTATTTTTAATTTAAGAAATTTAACAATTTAATCTTAACATTTTTTAATTTCTTTCTTTGTTATGCTTGTAATATTTTTAAAATGATATACAATCATGCTTAGAATACTGTATCAAAAAAGAAAGAAGTTTTTATGAAAATCCTAAATGTGTCAACAATATCATCTAAAGTGTTAACTCCTATACATAATATGCAACCTGCTGCAACAGTTTCCAATCCTCTTCCAACAAGAACACTGTCTAAAGACACTGTGTCTTTTCGCGGTCATGATGATGACAATATCTGTGATAATTTTGGACTGCTAAAAGAAGACTATATTGATTTGGAAAATGATGCCAGCATTACAAATCATTTTGATACAAAAGCCAAAGAAAATAAAAATTCAGAATTAGTTCTAGATACATTCTCTTTGAAAACAAATGATAAGAAAATAGCTTTCTTTGGTGATGATATGGATTTAGCATCTGCATTGGAGCATAAAAAGGTCGCAGCTCAAAATCTTGAGACTATTTCAAATGAAAAATTCAGCATAATTTCTTATGATCATGAAGGTGTTCATTATAATTTAAAATACAATAAAGAATCTCATCAGCTTGTTGCTGGCTCTGCTGAAATAATTAAAAACAACTATAAAGATCCGATTGAAAGAGTTGCAATTAAACCTTCTCGTAATAATGACGGGTATATTGCACATTATCAATTTATCGACGATAAAAATGGTGAAAGAGCTGTAGAGGATTCTTACGTTTTGTTTGACAAAAACCTTCAGGCAAAAGCTAGCCATACATCAAAGAGTTTTCAATATTCAGATGGCGAAAAAGAAGTACAAAAATTTGCCAGAACATACAATATGGATGGCATGCCCGAAGAGGCAAATGTTAAAGATTGCATTCCATACGTATGGTAAAAACTAAATTATTTTGCATCCATTAGAATATAAAGACTGCAAGTACCGCAAAGATAATCAGCGGTACGTTGTAGTGTACAAATGTCGGAATGCAGGTGTCTAAAATATGATTATGCTGTCCGTCAGCATTTAACCCCGCAGTCGGGCCGAGAGTAGTATCGGAAGCAGGAGAACCGGCATCGCCTAATGCTGCTGCAGCCGACATAATGATAATTGTTGCGGGAATACTAAATCCCATTTTGGCGCAAACCGGAACAAATAATACTGCAAGAATCGGTATTGTGCCGAAGGATGTTCCTATCCCCATTGTGATAAAAAGCCCTATTGCCAGCATTATTGTTGCAGCAAGCATTTTGCTTCCGGCCATGATTGCTGCTGCGCTGTGTACAAGAGTTTCCACGCCTCCTGTTTGTTTTAAAACCATGGAAAAACCAGCAGCCACAAGCATTACAAAAGCAACATACCCCATAAGTCCTATGCCTTCATTCATCAGCTTGTCCATTTTTTTATGGTCAATTGCTCCGCTGCCAAATATTACCGACAATCCGACAAGAGCACCCAACGGCAACGAGTTTGTCCAGAGCTGCACCCCTAAAGTAGCAAAAGCAGCAAGCAAAGTGAGATAATGGTTTTTGTTGAATTTTAAATCCTCTGTATTTTCCGTTATTTCTGAATCCGCAGAAATTTTCACATCCTTATATTCTCTGGGTTTTCTGTAAGAAATAAACAAAGCGTACAAAAGCCCCAGAAGCATTGCCAGTCCTAAAAACCAGTTGGCTTTCCAGACATCACCCACTGCAACTTGCATACCGTTCTGGGTTAAATTATCCGCAATAAGCCCCTGAAATATTAAACCAAAACCGGCAGGAATTGTGATATACGGTGCTTTTAAACCAAACGCAAGCGCACAGGCTACCGCCCTTCTGTCGATTTTAAGTTTGTTCATCACATGAAGCAAAGGCGGGATTAATATAGGTATAAAGGCAATATGCACGGGGATAAGGTTTTGTGACAGTATTGCCATAACCGTAATGATTAAAATCAGCAAAAATGCCCTGCCGCAAATAACATTGGCTATTTTTTTAGCAAGTATGGGAGCAAGTCCCGTATGTGTCATAGCTGCTGCAAAAGCACCCAGCAAAATGTAGCTTAGCGCTGTTTCTGAGTTGTCGCCCATGCCTGATATAAAAACGTGCATAACTTCAGACAAACTCATATGAGCACAAATTCCTGCTGCAATTGCTGAAAAAATGATTGCGAGCAAAACATTTATTCTGCATACGCAAAGCACACACAACACGATTACAGATACAATAACAGGGTTTAACAATACTTCCATAAATTTTCCGATTTGTTTTAATTACTTAGCTTTTAAAATCATATAAACAGGGTTGTATGTCAATGTCACTTTATTGTTTATCCCAAAACTTTCCCTGTAATATTTATCAAATTCTCTTAATTTTTTCACACTCCAATTTAAAGATTTAAGACCATTTGTACCTGAATATTTTATATGTTTTAAAACATCTGACGGGGTATCAAAATATAAAGTCTGGATATTTTCGTCAAAACACAGTATTTCAAAATCACGTTCACATTTTTCTTTTAAAGTTTCTGATTTTAAATAATTTAAGCCCACTCCGGTGGTTTCTTTTATTTCTTTGTAATTTTGTTCGCCAAAAGTTGTAAAAGCAAAATACGCACCGTCATTAAGATTTTTTCTGATTTTAGTCAACAGTTCATCAATGTCGGTAATCCATTGCATAACGGCATTTGCCACAACTAAATCAAAATTGTTATTCAGGTCAATTTTTTCTATATCACCCGCAACAAAGTTTACGTTATCTATAATATTTTTTATGCAGAATTCGGACTCTTCTATAATGTCGTTTGCATAATACTCTTTGAACGTAATTTTGTTCAAAATATTTTTTGACAAAAAACCCGTTCCCGCACCGAATTCAAATACTTTGTCAAAAGAATCGCCGCAGTTTGAGAGAATTTTGTCTATGAGTGAATGAGCCATATCCTTCTGGATTACAGCAGAATCGTCATAAGTAGTTATACTTTTTTGAAATCTGAATTTTACAAGATTTTTGTTAATCATAATAAATCTTCAAGCTTTTCATAGTTGTAAAAAGGAAAATGACCTGTTTCAAGCTCTATTATATTATTAACACCGACTTTTTGCCAGAAATTAAGCTGATTGCGTGTCGGTACACAGCGGTCGTGTTTTGCAATATAAATTTTGTCAAAAGTTTTTTGAGGTGTGGGTATTTGCGGCACATATTTTTTCATTCCCAACAGCTCATCCGTACAGCTTTGTGCACTTCTTTGAGGAAGATGAGATTCAAAAATTTCAAAATGCTGCTGCGCCTTATCACCGCCAAAAAGCCTTTGTCGAAATTTGACAACGGTTTGAGAGTCCATTTTTTCCGTAAGTTCAAATTGTCTGACAGGCACGCCGTATTTGTCGTCAACCGGCATGAGAGTTCCGTTGATTGCAACCCTTGTGTCTAATTTTAACTCATCGGGCAGTTTGGCTATAGCGCCTGCGTATACCCCGTAGGAAAACGACAAAAGTTTTACGCTTTTGTATTTTGAAAAATCAAACTCGGGAAAGTCAGGGGTTACGTAATCGTAAACATACAAAACATCACAGTTGCTTTTTAAGACGGAGAATGGATTTTCATCCATTCCCCATCCGCAAAAAAATAAAATCAAATTATCGCTGCCGTTGTTTTGTAAATGAATTTTCATTACTTAACTGCTGCTTTAATTCTGTGAACTACTCTGGCTTTACCGAGAAGAACAAGTGTTGCCACCATGTCTGCGCCGTGAGTTCTGCCCGTAACAGCAGCTCTTATTGCCCACATAGTTTCTTTCGGTTTGATGCCGTGCTGTTCTTTAAAGTAGGTTCTTAAATCGGCAAGCTGCTCATGAAGTTTTTCTTCATCTTCAAAATCCCATTTGTCGAGTTCATTTTCAATAACATACGGAATAACCTTTTTGGCAACTTCGCCATCCAGAATTTTTTCCTGAACATCAGGTTCTATTTCAACATCTTTACCGAAGAAATATTTTGTGTCGTTAGTAAGTTCGGAAAGTATAGTAATAGGTTCTCTTGTTACTTCAACAATTCTTTCAAGCTGTTTTTCAGTATATTCGCTCAGGTCGTAGCAGGAAAGGTAAGGTTTAACAAGCTGTGTGAGCTTTGTTAAATCCATTTTCTTGATGTACTGACCGTTCATCCAGTTCAATTTGTCGTATTCAAAAATTGAGTTGGAGGAAGAAACTTCGTTGATTCTGAAATCAGCAGCAATTTCATCAAGAGTTTTGATTTCATGTCCGTCAGAAGGCGACCAGCCCAGAAGTGCAACAAAGTTAACGAGAGCTTCTGTTAAATAACCTTTTTCAACGAATTCCGAAACTGCAGTTGCGCCGTGTCTTTTTGATAATTTGCTTCTGTCAGGAGCAAGAATCATACCGAGGTGTCCGAATTTAGGAACTTCGGCTCCGAGTGCGTTGTAAATCATGATTTGTTTTGCAGTGTTAGAGATATGGTCTTCACCTCTGATAATGTGAGAGATTTTCATTTCCATATCGTCGATTACAACAGCAAAGTTGTATGTCGGTGTTCCGTTTGATTTCATGATTACGAAGTCACCGATTAAAGAGTTGTCAAAATGCAGATGACCTTTAACCATATCATCGTAAGAAGTTTCGCCTTCGGGAACATGGAAACGAATGGACGGTTTTCTTCCTTCTGCTCTTAATTTTTCTTTTTCTTCTTCGCTTAAATTGCGGCATTTGCCTGAATATTTGTGCGGTCTTTTATTTTTGATGGATTCTTCTTTTTCTGCATCCAATTCTTCCTGTGTACAGAAACATTCGTATGCATAGCCCATATCAATAAGTTTTTGTGCGTATTTTGGATAAATATCGAATCTGTCAGACTGTTGATAAGGACCGTAAGGACCTCCTACATCCGGACCTTCATCCCAGTTCAAGCCCAATGCTTTTAAACTGTCATAAATATTATCAATATAAGCCTGAGAAGAACGATCAAGGTCTGTATCTTCAATTCTTAAAACGTATTTGCCATGATTTTTTTTAGCAAAAAGGTAGTTGAATAAAGCCGTTCTTGCTGTACCTATGTGCAAATTTCCGCTCGGTGAGGGAGCGATTCTGACTCTAATTTCATTATTAGCTTCCATATTATTCTCCGTTTCTTTTTATGCTTACGTTAATTTTACATCAAACAATAAAATGGGAGAAATAATATCCGCCCACAAAAATTTATGATAAAGAATCAGGTCGTATAAATATTTCCCCACACCCGAACATGACATTGAGTTCTATTTATTATAAAATTTCATTAGAGGAAAATAATAAATAATAAAAAGGACATAAAAATGAAAATTTCACTGGAATGGCTTAATGAATACGTTGACCTGTCGGATTTAACACCCGAACAAATCGCTCACGAACTTACCATGAGCGGGTTGGAAGTAGAAGAAATTGAAAAAACAGGCCCGAAATTTTCAAATATAAGAACTGCTCAAATTAAATTAATCGAACAGCACCCAAACGCAGACAAACTTCACCTTGTAACGGTTGATATTGGCAATGAAACAAAAACTGTCGTGTGTGGTGCTCAAAATATAGAAGAAGGTCAAATTATTCCCTACGCTTCCGTAGGCTCAAAAGTTCTGGACAGAAAAACAGGCGAACAGTTTGAACTTACCCCCGCAAAAATTAGAGGTATCGAATCTCAGGGCATGCTCTGTTCTCAGGATGAACTGGGGCTTGAAAATATGCAGGAGGAAGACGGAATCCTTATCTTAAACAGACTTTATAAGGATATAAAACTCGGCGAACCGCTTGAAAAGCTTCTTCAAATAAAAGAAGACATTGTGCTTGACGTTGCTCCGACAGCAAACAGAGGTGACGAGATGTCCGTAATCGGTGTAGCCAGGGAAATATCAGCCATCTTTAACAAAAAATTGAATTTTTCACCGCTTCAAAGCACACGTGACAATTCAACCGACAAATTTAAAGTTGAAATTCTGGATACGGAAGGCTGCAAATACTATAGCGTAGGGCTTTTGAACGATTTAACAATCAAACCCTCGCCCGATTGGATGCAAAGACGCCTTACCGCCTGCGGCGTGAGAGCAATTAACAACGTTGTTGATATAACAAACTATGTACTTTTGGAATACGGCTGCCCGCTGCACGCTTTTGACAGAGATAAATTAAACGGATACCTCTGTGTAAGACGTGCACACGAAGGAGAAACAATCGTTACTCTTGATGAAATCGAACGTAAAACAACTTCTGATACAGTATTGATTGCAACAAAAGAAAAAGCTGTCTGCGTAGGCGGTGTATTCGGCGGTGCAAACAGTGAAGTCGACGAAAATACAAAAAATCTGGCACTCGAAGCCGCATACTTTACACCCGCACAAAACAGACGTTCTGCAAGAAGCATAGGCTACAGAAGCGAAGCCAGTGCAAGATATGAAAGAGGCGTTGATATCGAAATGGTAAAACCCGCTTTAATGCGTGCAATGCAGCTTATGGTAGAGCTTGCGGGCGCAAAAGTTGACGGTATTGTAGAAACAGGGGACAACAAACTTCCTGAAAAAGATATCACTTTGAGATTCGCTCAAATTAAACGTATGCTCGGGTCAGAAATTCCTTCGGAAAAATGCATAGAAATCCTCGGTAACCTCGGGTTTGAGCTTCTCGGCAAAAATGAAATCGCCGCAAAATTCAAAGTACCTTCGTTCAGAATGGTGGATGTATATAGAGAAATTGACCTGATTGAAGAAATCTCAAGAATATACGGCTATGACAAAATTGCTCCGACTCTGCCTAAAAATACACAGTCACCGGAGATAACACAAGAGTCAAAAATCTGCAAAAAGATTCATAATATGTTCCTCGGTGCGGGATTCTACGAAACAGTAACATCCTCTCTTGTCGGGGCGCCTATATATAACGAGTTCTCGGTAAAATATGATGATGCTAAAGCCGTAAAAGTATGCAATCCGCAGAGCGAAGAACATACGATGCTGCGTCAGTCAATGATACCGAGCATTTTAAACGTTGTAAAAACAAATATTGCAAACGGACAAAAGAATTTGCGTCTGTTTGAAACAGGCAGAACCTATTTTGTTGAAGGACCGGCTGATGAAAAGAATACAGGCGTAATTGAAAAAAGAATGCTTGCAGGTGCTTTAACCGGTGATGTAAGCTGCGGAAGCTGGATTAAAAAGCCCGAAACAGATTTTTACACCGTAAAAGGCATAATAGAAAATCTTCTTATTATGCTGGGGCTTGAAAACAGAGTGCAGCTTAGAGAATGCAAGGACAAGGAGTTCTTGCATCCCGGAAAATGCGCAAAGCTTGTTATGCTCGGCAAACAGCCTCTGGAAGTTGGATTTTTCGGAGAAGTTCATCCGCTTTTAAAAGACAAAGAAAAATTCCAGCAGAATGTGTATCTGTTTGAAATAGATTTGGAAGAGCTTTTAAAAGCAGTACATATTTCAACCGTTAAATACAAAAAATTGCCTCAATTCCCTGAGGTGCAAAGAGATTTGGCGTTTATCGTTCCTGAAAATGTCAGCTGTGACGAAATCTCGAGAATTATTAAAAAATCCGTTAAAAACACTCTGTTTAACGGAGAAGAACTCTTTGACGTATATCAGGGTGAACACATCGAGGACGGCTTCAAGAGTATGGCTTTCAGAATCAAACTGCAGGATAAAGAAGCTACGTTAACGGATGAAGCCGTAGAAGAACAAATGAACTCAATAAGAAACAACCTTAAAAAATCTGTTGCGAACCTCAGCTTCAGAGAATAGAAAGATATTTATGAACAACGAACAACTGGTAAAAGATATCACTGCAAAAGACGAGCCAAAAGCTCTGGCTGCCGCACGTGAAATCGTTGATAACACAAATACGGAAGCTTTCAAAATGCTTACGGACAAGAGCGAATTTCTCTTTGATTTTGTTAAAAACAATGTCTGCAAGCGTTTGAGCAAGGCAATCAATGATAACAATTACAGAAATCTGTTTGCTTTTTTGAAAATTTACAGCCCTGATTTTGAGGATGTGATAGTCGGCTCGCTTGCAAAGTATGCAAATGAAGATATGACGGATGAGCTTTTGGAGCTTCTCGAGCACGGCACTGATGACGAAAAAGCTTATGCGGCAAAGTATTTTTCATACATTCCAGACACCATTGCAGCTGATGATTTAACAGAATATGCCTTCTGTGATAATGAGGCGCTTGCTTTTAATGCTGCAAAAGCTTTGGGGGCTATGAACAGCGATTGCGCTTATCAAAAAGCAATTGATCTTTTAAACTCCGAAGATGAGTTTACGGTTTTGAAAGCCGTAAAATTTCTTGTTGCTTATGAGAACAAGAACGCGGTGGAACACATATTAAACGCAATGGAGCGCTCTTCCATGAGCGAAAATATTGCGGGTGAAGTTCCTTATATACAAAGCCTGATGGAGCTTTTGACCACTTATGAAAACAAAAGTCAGGTGCTTTTGTGTATTGATAATATTCTTTCCGGCCTCGGCGAGATATTGCCGTTGAATCAAATATTTTGTTTCGAGTTGTTTGAAGTGCTTTCGTTTTTAATTGATTTCAATATAAAAAACAAAGATTCTCAGGCTGCGGTTGTTTTGTTAAAGGCATTGTCAAAATTTGAAATGCTTTCGGAAAATGAAGAGTACACTTTTGACGAAGATAAGAACACAAAACAGGAAATTAACGAGATTTGCGGACTTTTAAAACATCAGCAGGAATATTTTTGGAACGCACAGAAGAATCTTGTTAAAAACGAATTAAAATTGCAGGAATCCGATATTCACCGCATAAGCAGCGCACTCGGTATTGTTGCGGAATACAAACTTACACAGGCCGAACAGGAAATAAAAGATTTGCTTAACGGAAGCGATGAAATTATTCTGTGCGAAGCTGTTATCGCATTAAAAGAGCTTAATCTGCTCGACGGTATTGATAAAGATTCTGTTTTAAATAAAGTACATGACGAAAATAAAAAAGCACTGATTCAGAGTTTTTTATGCTGATAGATACTCATACTCATATTGATATGGAAAACTTTAAAGACCGTTTTGATGAAGTTATTCAAACGGCAAAGGAGTACGGGGTTGAAAAGGTTGTCATCCCCGGGGTCGAGCCTGCGGGGTTTGCGCGCATTGTTGAACTTTGTGAAAATTACGCAAATGTTTACGGGGCTGTAGGTGTGCATCCTGAAGAACTGAATTCATATAGCGAAGAAGCGGAAGAACAGATAAAGCAATACTTGAAACACCCCAAAATTGTTGCACTTGGCGAAGTCGGGCTGGATTATTACTGGGATAAATCGCAGATAGAAAAACAGAAAGAAATTTTCGAACGACAGATTTTAATTGCCAAAGAGGTTGGCAAACCTATTCTTGTCCACGACAGAGAAGCTCATCAGGACAGTTTTGAAATTTTGAAAAGAACAAAAGCGGCTGATGTCGGGGTTGTAATGCACTGTTTTTCTGGAAGTCCGGAATTTGCTATGGAGTGTGTGAAAGAAGGATTCTATATAGCTCTAGGCGGGGTAGTGACTTTTAAAAATGCCAAAAAAGCAAAAGAGGTTGCTAAGATTGTACCGCTTGAAAAGTTACTTTTGGAAACTGACGCACCTTATATGACACCCGTGCCTTTCAGAGGAAAAGAGAATCAGCCGGCGTATGTGAAATTTGTAGCTCAGGAGATTGCGGACATTAGAGGCATAAGCTTTGAAGAGGTTGCAGAGGTGACAGGCGCTAATGCTCAAAAATTGTTAAAAATTTAATAGGAAATACGTTTTTCATATTCATGTATTTTTTTCTCTATATTTCTGCGTGTATCGTAAAGAAGTTTTAGCAGGTATAAAAGTTCATCAGTGTCATTATTTTTACAGGCAATTTTTTGAATTAATCGTGAGATTTTAGCCATGTCGCTGTTAATAGATTTTTTGAGTAGTTTGATTTGCTGTATTGTGTTCATTTATTTTTTCCTTATTCATTTTGTTATTTTGAACTTGTTTCGGAATTTGGGTGGTATATTTATTGTTTATAAACAATTAAAATTGATTATAAACAATAGATTTTGTTTTGTCAATAAACTATTATGAAACAATGAATAATGATGTTTTTTTAAAAAAATTGGGTAGAAAAATAAAAATTTTACGGGAGGACAAAAGTATTCCTCAAGACCAATTTGCTAACGAACTCGATATTGACCAGAGTTATTTAAGTAAAATTGAAAATGGTAAAGCAAATCCGAGTATTATATACCTTAAACAGATTGCAGACGCTCTGGATGTTGATATTATAGAGCTTTTTAATTTTGTGATTTAATATATTTTTCTTGTTCATGCCATAATAAACCTATGGCAAAGAACAAAGAACGTTTGGATAAAATACTTGTTGATAAAGGCTTTTTTGAAACAAAAAGCAAAGCTCAGGGTGCAATAATGGCCGGTGACGTTAAAATTAATGACGAAGTTATTACAAAGTCAGGCTATCAGCTCGAACTTAAGGAAACAACAAGGATAGAAATAAAATCTCTGCCTTTTGTGTCACGCGGCGGATTAAAATTGGATAAGGCAATAAAAGCCTTTAACATTGACCTTAGCAATCGTATATGCCTTGATGCTGGAGCTTCGACAGGCGGTTTTACTGATTGTATGCTTCAAAATGATGCTAAAAAGGTATATGCCGTTGATGTCGGCTACGGGCAACTTGCCTGGAAACTTAGAAACGACAATCGGGTAAAGGTTGTTGAACGTACTAATATAAAAAACTGTGCTCCGTCAGAGATTTATGATGAAAACGATACTTTGCCGGATTTTTGTGCAATGGATTTGTCTTTTATTTCTATAACAAAGGTGCTTGATAATATTAAGAAATTAATGAATCAGGATAAGCAGGAGATAGTTTCTCTTATAAAGCCCCAGTTTGAGGCGGGAAAGGAATTAGTCGGCAAAAATGGTGTGGTAAGAGAAAAAGCTACACATATAAAAGTAATAACGGATGTTATTGAATATGCGCGAAATATAGGCCTGTATCCGCATAAGTTGACATTTTCTCCAATAAAAGGGCCGGCAGGCAATATAGAATATCTTGTGCAGCTGGTAAACCAAGCAGCTGATTTTGATGAAAATTTAATAAATAAAATTGTAGATGAAGCCAACACAAATGATTTCTAGGAGTATAGAATGCCTAAAAAGAAAAGAAAAAATAATAGAAAACAAAAGAAAAACAATTATTTCGGAAAAATATTATTCTGTTTGATTCTTGCAGTTGTAATATATTTTGGGGTTAACACGCTTTCTTTTGCTCAGACTCTAAAATTTGCGCAAATATCAGATATACATTTGTCGAATAAAAATGTTGATACGAGTTATAAGGTTCTGGCTAGTTCGCCTGAACTTTTTGAGGATGCAATAGAACAGATTAATGAAACTCCTGATATCGACTTTGTTATAGAAACAGGCGACCTTGTTGACAAACCGAGAAAAGAACTTGTTGAAAAAGCCTGTAAATATCTGAACAGATTGAATGCTCCGTGGTATTTTGCCTTCGGCAATCATGACGCAGCAGTTGGAACATCTTTTTCTAAAGATGATTATTTTGAGTATATAAAAGAACAAAACAAAAATATAACATCATCTAAACGATACTACTCGTTTATACCTAAAAACGGTTACAGAGCCATAGTTCTGGATTCTACAATAGATACAAGAATTACGGCGAACGGAGAACTACCGGAAGAGCAGCTTTTATGGCTGGATACAGAACTTTCTAAAGCAAAAATTCAGCAGCAAATACCTTTAATATTTATGCATAATCCTTTGCAGGAACCGTTCCCGAGTTTTCATCACAGACTGTTGAATGCTAAAGAACTGCAGGTAGTATTAGACAAATATGATATGCCTATTGCTATTTTTACAGGGCACTATCATGCAACAAAGATTTATAAAGATGGTCACATTCTGCATGTTAGCACGCCGTCACTTGTTACATATCCTAATGCATTTAGAATAATTACAATAAACAATCTTAAGGACAAAGTTATATTTACTTTTGATTTTAGGGAAACCAGATTAAAAGAAATTCAGAAAAAAGCAAAATTAATGACCTTCTCGGCATCTACACTTAAGGGTGAGGATTCTGACCAGAATACTGTTGTTATTATGGAAAAATAGTGTAAAATAAAGTTTATGGCGTATTCTATTGCTGTATAGATATATAAAATGACGGCAATTGACTATACAGAAAGCAGGAGTTTACAAATGATAGATTCAAAAGATAAGTTCATAGTCAAATTCAAAGGAGTACGCGGAAGCCACCCTAAGCCTGAACACAACTTTCTTGAATACGGCGGTAATACAGCCTGTGTGGAAATACATGTAAATAACCATCTTATTATACTTGATGCGGGCACGGGCATAATTAACTGCGGTAATGAACTCGTTCAGGAACATATAGCCAAAGGGCATAAAGATCCGATAAATGCCACTATACTGTTAAGCCATTTGCATAATGACCATATTCAGGGGCTGCCGTTTTTTAAACCTGTTCATCAAAAAGACTCGAATATAAATATCGTCGGTTTTTCTGCTTATGAAGAGGGGTTGGATACTTTAATTTCTCAGCTTGTTTTTGAAAAATCATTTCCTTTGGGGCTTAATGAAATAAATGCCAAACTCAGCTTTTATGATATAAACGACAATTATGCGCTTATTTTTGATGAAAATGACAATACTCCGGATATGATAAAAATAGAAAAAGAAGAAGATGCTCTCCCGCAGGATGAAGAAGTAGTAGTAAGCTCATTAAAATCCAGTTCTCATCCTAAAGAGGGTGTTATGATTTACAAAATTGCATATAAAGATAAATCTCTTGTTTATGCTACTGATACGGAAGGTTATATCGGAGCTGATCAGAAACTTGCTCTGTTTGCAAGAAATACAAACCTGCTAATCCATGATTCACAGTACACGACAGAGGAGTATTTGAATACATGTGCGCCAAAACAGGGGTACGGGCATTCAACTTTTGATATGGCTCTAGATACATATAAACAATCAAAGGCTGAAAATCTTGCATTTTTCCATTTTGACCCGAATTACAACGACGAATTTTTACATGAGATAGAAAAACATTATACTAATAGTTGTAAAAATTGTATTGTCCCAAAAGAAGGTATGGAAATTGTACTTCGCTAAGATTTTAACTATAATATGTCTTTTGCTTATGCCTGTTGCAGTAGCTGCTGCGCCGGCTAAGTATGGTGTTGTATCAATTGATGCGCAGAAAAATGCAGTTAACCACAATAACCGCGGTGTAATTTATATGCAGGACAGATACTATGCTGCAGCTATTAAAGAGTTTCAAATGGCTGTTCTGCTGGATCCAGATACACAGGCAAGCGCTGTATATTATGCTAATCTGGCAAACTGTTATATGAAAATCGGATATCCGGCTCTTGCTCAGGACACTTTGCAAAGAGCTGTAAAACTCAATCCTATGAATTTTAATTATTATCAGGATCTTGCTGTGGTTTATAAAAGGCTAGGGATTTTAGATACGCAGCTGAAAAGATGGAAGCGTGATACTGCCTCTAATCCTGTCGGGCTTGTTATGCAGGGATTGATTTTAATTGAGCAGGGAAAATATGATGCCGGCATGGCAAAATTATATGAGTTTGTTTACACTGAGCCTGACCTTATCATTACAACAGGGGTCAAAAATTTTATAGAAAAACAGGATAATGAAAGGTTTTAATTAATTCCTCTCCCGACCTAGCCGTTTTGTTCAATGTAAATTTTTATACTTTCTTTTAAATTAAGTACAGCTAAAAACTTAATTTAAATAGGAGTATCACATGGACGATAAAGAGTTTTTAAATGCGGTAAAAGATACACACAAAGCACGCAACTATTTTCTTGACCAGATTGCATATACAATAGGGCCTGATCGTTTGATGAAATTGAAAGAAAAACACCTCGAAGATTTTAATCTTTTTGATATAAGAGATTACGATGATTACATAAAAGGTCATATACCTTATGCAACACATATACCGTTTAAACAGCTTGAAGATCAGCTTGTTAAATTTTCAAAAGACAAAGTTAACATAGTATATAGCTATTCGCTTTTGTGCCAGCGAAGCAAAAAAGCAGCTTATATGCTTTCGGACAAGGGGTATCCTGTAATGGAACTTGTCGGCGGATTTAAAGGCTGGAAAAAAAGAGATTTTGAAATTGTCGAAGATGATGCGTCAGATTTTCCCGGATAGTTTGTTTTAATTGATGTTTAAAATTTGTAGAAAGACAGAGGGTTACGAACCATCTGTCTTTTTACTTGTTTTTTTGTTAAGATTTATAAAACAGTATTCAAAAAACTGGTAAATTTTTTACTTTAGCCGTTTTATAAAAGCCAAGGAAGTAGCCAAAACTTTATGAAGCTGGAAGTTTTTAATTTTAGGAATTATATTCAAAACCCTGAATCGGGCAATGTGCGTAATAACGTTTCTAACACCGTAAATAATCCATCAATGACGGTGCCGACACAGATTGAATCCCCGAATGCGGGGACAACAATCCCAAGCAACGATTCGAAAACAACGGATAAAGCGGTAGAAGCGCTAAAGGCACAGGCCCTGACTCGGGCCCCTATTCCATATAAATACATAAGAGATATAAAGCTGGCATTTTCTAATTCTGCTAAATTGTATCAGCTTGCAAACGGTCAAAAAGTAGCAATACTTGAGAAAAAAGGGCCGACTGTTTTACAAACTTATTATAATGTCGGGTCAATGAATGAGCAAGATTCTCAAAGAGGAATTAGTCATTTTAACGAACATATGGCTTTTAACGGATCTAATGGCCCTAACGGCGGTTTAGATGCAGGCGATTTTTTCAGGATTGTTAATAAGATGGGGGCAATGACAAACGCATCTACCGGATTCTCTCAGACAAATTATTACATCACATCACAGCTTCTCGGGGATAATGATTTTGATACAAGCACTTATCTTCAGTCCGAGCAGCTTCAGTATCCTTCGCACAAAGCGGATATGATAGAAAAAGAAAAGGGCCCTGTTACTCAGGAAATAGCTATGGTTGGAGATCAGCCGGAAAATGCAGCTTTTTCAACCTGTATCAAAAATCTTTATCAAATAGATTCAACCTCTCAAGATCTTGTTGCCGGCTCTATTTCTAATATAAACAAATTGACTAATGAGGATACGCTAAATTATTACAACCTCTGGTATACGCCGGATAACTGTGTAACTGTTGTCACCGGAGAAGTTCCGCCGGAAGAAGCAATGAATACAATTGCAAAATACTTTAACAAGAGCATATCTGTCCCTACGCATAACAGAAAATATCAGGATTTTAACTCAATACAACATCCAGTGCGTGTGGATATAAAAATGCCCAAGGCGCAATCAACCATTACTGCACTAGGGTTTGCCGGCCCCAACAACAACTCTACAAAAGAAAATATAATAATGGAAGTTCTTATGACTGCACTTTTGGGGTACAAAAATGCAAGAATAAGTAAAGAACTTAATAAAATTCAGTCCTCTGCGCTTATGAATATTGAAAGGGTTGGAAACAGGCCTACAGATCCAAAAACTATTCTGATTGCTTCTCAGTCTACTCCTCAAAAAACAGAAGATGTAATCAAAACAATTTATCAGGAAATATCTGCTCTTTCACAAAAACCTCTTACTCAGGATGAACTTAATACGGCCAAAAAGATATTAACAATGGCTTTTTCAAAAATTTCAGAAAGTTCACAAATGCTGAATATGATGCTCGGTAATGCAATGCTTGATGATGATATTGCTTATGTTGAAAATTATCTTGAAATTTTAAACAGCATAACAAGCGAAGATGTCAGCAATTTTGCAAAGAAATATCTTAATCTCAATAAAGCATCTCTGACTGTTGTTCATCCGCAGACGCAGGAAGATTCAGAAATATTAAAAAACTATCAAAAATCTAATAATATTAAAGAACATTCTGTTTCTGGCAATATACTTGCAAATGTGTCTTTCAAGGGTCGTTTGGAAGATAAAATGCTTGATATGTCACAAATTAAGCAGTACCATCTTGCTAATAATATGGAGCTTGTTCTGAATTCGAATAAGTCAGATATTGCAACGGGGCAAATTACGCTTCAGGCAACTATACCTGCAGATGTAAAGCCTGCAGTACCGTCGATTCTTTCGGTGCTTTTAAATGAGGGCTCAAAAACGAAGAACTATGAGCAGTTTTATAAAGATGTTCATAAGTCAGGTATAACTCTAAAATTTGATACTGATTTCCGTTCAATGAATGCCTCTTTTGAAGCACTTGCTTCTGATACTGGTTATACATTAGATCTTATAAAAGAAGTTTTTAATCAACCAAGGTTTACAGAAACGGCTTTAACTTATGCTAAAAATCTTGTAAAAGAAGCTTTATTGAATCTTGATGAATCCGCTGCTGAGCCTGCACTAAGGCAGATGTTTCCTAATTTGAATGAATATGCAACAAAAGATGAGATTCTTCAATCTATTGATGGTACTACACTTGCGGATGTTCAGGGCTTCTTCAATTATATAAAAGCAAATGCTATGGCTAAGGGCGTTTTTACTGCTCCGATCAACAAATCTCAAAATCTTGAACAAACTATAATATCGAAACTTTCTACAGATATTGGGACATTTAAACCGTTTAATACGGACATTTTTCAATCCTTTGATCCGATAGCAGAAAACAAACTTATTACTAAGGCGGAGCCTAGAAATCAGGCTGATATAGTACAATATTTTAAATTTAAAACAAATTACAATCCCAAAGATCAGGCGGTATTTGCTCTATTAAATACAATTCTTGGCGGCAGTGCTTCTTCCAGATTGTTCAATGATTTGAGAGAAACTCAAAAGCTTGCTTACAGAGTGGAATCTAATATTGATTTTGTCGGAAATACTGGAGTTATGGCGTTAAATATTAAAACTACAACTGACAATCCGTCTGAGAATATTCAACAGTATGACAATGTTGAAAAGTCTTTAGAAGGTTTTAAAAAACATATAGAGCTTTTAAAAACGCAACCTGTTGGGCAGGAAGAGCTTGATGCGGCAAAGTTAAGGATCAAAACACAAATACTTAACTCTCTGGAGTCTTCGGCTTCACAAACTGTTGTTTTAAATTCTGTGAAGGATAATGTGCTCGGGATTAATGCAATTAATAACAATCTTAAACTTATTGATGAAATAACTCCGCAGGATATTTTAAATGCAGCTAATTACATATTTAATTCAAATTCGATAATTTCAATACTTGCCAGTCAGAACACTCTGGACAATATGAAAATCCCACAATGAATGTGTAACAATTGTTTAATAATGCGTTAATGCTCCAGCAACATTTTTTTATCAGAGGATTTGTTGATTATAAATATTATCAACATGAAAGGTGATAAAAATGTTTGCAATCACAAGAATAGCCGCTTTTGCAACAAAAATAGAAAGGAAAGTAATCAAAGATTACGCAAAAATCATAAAAAAAAATCCACTGGAACAAGCTCCCGATTTAGCTGAAGATTTTAACAAACAATGTGGTTTTGGCAAGTTGGGCAAAAAATTTTCGCCTTATTCCAAAAATATATTTAAAAGTGGTATTTACTGGTTAAAATCATTTAAAGAAAATTACAAAATTACAAAAAGTCTTTATACTGGGACAATTCAAGCAAACAAGGTATATTACGGAGAAATTTTTAATAAAAAACGCCAAAAATATGTGAAAAAAATATTGATAAAGAGTATGAATGACAACCTGAAAAAATTAAAAACAGGCTTTAATAAAGAAATAAAAGATACGGAAAACGAGTTCAAAACAAAAATGATGTAAAACCTGATAAAAAATCATAAAACAAACCCCTTGCCTATTTTGTTATCCGGCAAGGGGTTATTTTTAGAACCTGTTATTTTCTTATTCGTTAAATTCGTGGTGTTGTCTTTTTTCTTCAACACGTTTCATGATTTCTTCAAACTCTTCTTCGTCAAGAGTTTCTCTTTCTAGAAGTTCTTTGGCTATGACTTCGAGCATATCTCTGTTGCCTAAAAGAAGCTCTTTAGCAAGATTGTATCTTTCATCAACAATCTTTTTAACTTCTCTGTCTATATCTGCAGCAATTTCTTCGGAGTAATCTCTAGAATGACCGAAATCTCTGCCCATAAAGACGTGTTCTTCGCTTTTACCGTATGCCATATTGCCCATTTTAAAAGACATACCGTATGTTGTAACCATATTTCTTGCTGTAGCCGTTACTTTTTCAAGGTCATTCTGAGCACCTGTTGTGATTGAATCAGGCCCGTATATGATTTCTTCTGCAACACGACCGCCTAGAAGCATTGTGATTCTGTCTAACAGTTGTGATTTCTTCATTGTTAAATGATCTTTTTCCGGCAGAGTCATCGTAACGCCTAAAGCCATGCCTCTCGGGATAATAGATACTTTGTGTAGCGGGTCTGTATTTTTAAGCAGTTTTGCCAGCAATGCGTGCCCGACTTCGTGATAAGCAGTGTTTTCTTTTTCTTCATCTGAAATTATTCTGCTTTTCTTTTCAGGGCCTGCAATTACTTTATCAATAGCTTCTTCTAAATCCGGCATATCGATTTTATCCTGATTTTTTCTTGCTGCAAGCAATGCTGCTTCGTTAAGAAGGTTTTGCAAATCAGCGCCGGTAAATCCAGGGGTTCTTTTAGCGAGAACTTTCAAGTCAACATTATCAGCAAGAGGTTTGTTCTTTGCATGAACGCGAAGAATTTGTTCTCTTCCTAAAATATCTGGTCTGTGTACAACGATTTGTCTGTCAAAACGTCCGGGTCTTAAAAGAGCGTTATCAAGAATATCAGGTCTGTTTGTTGCAGCTATAACAATAATATTAGTGTTTTCATCAAAGCCGTCCATTTCAACAAGCAGCTGGTTAAGAGTTTGTTCTCTTTCATCATGACCGCCGCCCATACCGGCACCTCTCTGTCGGCCTACGGCATCAATTTCATCAATAAATATTATACAGGGCTGATGTTTTTTAGCCTGTTCAAACAAATCTCTAACACGGGAAGCTCCGACACCAACGAACATTTCCACAAAGTCTGAACCGCTTATTGAGAAGAACGGCACTCCTGCTTCACCGGCAACAGCCTTTGCCATTAATGTTTTACCTGTACCGGGAACACCAACAAGTAAAACGCCTTTAGGTATTTTAGCCCCTAGTTTAATATATTTTTCACCGTTTTTAAGAAAATCTACAATTTCTTCTAGTTCCTGTTTTTCTTCATCAATACCGGCGACATCGTTAAAGGTAACTTTTACTTTGCTATCCAGCATAAGTTTTGCCTTGCTCTTGCCGAAAGACATGGCCTGTGAACCACCTGATTGCAATGTTTTGGCCATAAGTATAACAAAACCGATTATCAGCAAAAGCGGCAGTACCGTAGATAAAATTGCAATAAGCTGAGATGAATCACTAGGTTTTTTTACGTTTACATCTACCTTGCTTGCCTCAAGTTTTTCATACAAGGTATTGTCATTAAGCGGAATCATAACCCTGTATTGAACACTCGGGGCTGCTGTGAGGCGTTTAGCATTCATAACACCTGTAAAAGAATTTGTATTTTCCTGTGGTTCTGGTACTTTTTGTGTATCATTTTTTTGTTTAACAGGTTTTGCAATCAACACATCTCTGTCTATTTGAACAGATTCAATTTGTCCGTTCTTTACTTTTGAAAGGAACTGAGAATATGAAATATCCTGAGTACTTGTCGTTTGTGCGGGGAACAACATTGATCCCAAACAAAGTACAAGCAGAATGACTACAATCCAAATTCCTGTTGATTGGCTTTTGTTCATTATTATTTCCTCTAATTATCTTTGTCGTTCAGTTATAAGATTATAACATACTTTGTAAACTTATGTAAATTATAAACTAAAAATCATAAAGTTTAAATTTAATTTGCCGATACATATAGTACAAGCAATAAGGGGTATGAAAACAAATGAGTCTTGGCGTTACATTAAACACTAACAAAGGTTACATTGATACATCAGCAATAAATGAAGTTGCAAGACAGATTTTTACAAATGCACAATCTAAAACAACAGCAACTTCCGATTTAAATAATGTTGATTTAACAAAATTCAGAAGACCTGAAGTAGGCATCGATTTATATAGCCAGAGAACAAATCTTGATACAGCAAAATTTGTAGCTGTAAGAAACGCTGGTCTTGATGTAAATTTAAACCAGAATTTTATAGCCAATGTTCAATACTTAAATACAATGGCAGCATTAGATGCAACAAAAATTCAAAAGAACGTTGAAGGCAAAATGATTGCACCGGTTGCTGAAGGTGAAAAATCAGAAGTTAAAAATATTTTTAACCTTCCTCAAACTGTTGAATTAACTAATGCAAAAACATTGGATAAGGACAAAAGAGGTTCTAACCCGTTCTCATTTTTCTCTATGAATACAAATAAAGGCAAAGAAAAGCAGGAAGAAAAAATCGTAAATATCTTTGCTTAATCAAAAATTAATTTCAACTTCCCTTTCTTATATATTCTTATTGCTTGATTATTAGATGAGTTTTTTAAACTCATCTTTTTATTTTGTAAATGATAAAAAAGAGATGTTTGATTCATCTCTTTTTTAAGGGTTACAAGTTGTCGTCTTCAAATCCTGGCGAGCGTGATGGCAGATTAGCGTATCCTGGATTGGCAAAGACGGTTTTTCTTATATATTTACTTGTATAATTACCCTTTACGAATAGTTTTTTAAGCGTATTTTCTCTTACCGCAAGAGGGTGCATACTATCTGCGTACTGGGGATATTTTTCGGAAAGCTGTGTCCAGACTGCGGCTTCCATTGTCCAGGCATAGGTTTCTTCATTTAAGGAGTTAAAGTCGTCCTGATGCAATGCTTCATGGGCTAAAACGGCAGCAAGTGCTGGCTTGGGCGCATCTTGATGCTTTTTATTTATATAAATGTACAATCTGTCTTTTTTCTTCCAGCCGAGTGCGTCAAAATTCGTATAAGCCTGTCCAAATTTGCTCAAATCTTCAAAATCAACCTGCATTGGTTTTTCTGACAGGTTGTTGCCAAGAATTGCCCGTCTTGAAAACTCACCCAGCCCACCTTTAAGCAGCTCTAGAGCTTCCATAATATGCTCGTCTTTTGTAACTTCTTTATAAACCTTTTTTAAATTTTTAGAACGTTCCTTTTGGTATGCAGAAATGGGATTTCCTTCGCTATCCTTGTATGTTTTTACTTTTCTGCGCTGTTCTGTATTTTGAGAAGAAGATGTTGTTGTTGTATTCGTTTGTTTACGGCTGTAAGTTTGTTTATTTTTTGATGTTTTATAGTTGCTTGCATTTTCAATCCTTACTTTAGGCTTTAATTGTGGAGATTTTGCAGCAAACGCGTTTGTTTGTGCTGTAAAAATAAAAATGAATCCCGCCAACAAAATCGCTGAAATCTTTTTCTTGTCCAATAATCCTTACCCGTCTTTGACTATACTTGTTAATATTATTAATTATTATTTTTATGATATCAAATTTATGACGCTTTGTGAAAAGATTTGTAAAGCAAAAAGCCTCCGATAATTTTCGGAAGCTTTTTGTTTGAATTTTAAAGCCTATACAC
>CALVAT010000016.1 GCA_944325565.1 Candidatus Gastranaerophilales bacterium | reverse complement strand
TATAATCAGTGTGTGAAAGTAATTTTCACAATAACCAAAAAAGGGCAGGCTTTAAAACCTGTCCTTTTTGTTTACAAATTCTTTTATAATGTTTTAACTTAATATATAGTCGCTCAGTGCTCGGGCATATTTTTGTGAAATATCTCCGGCAACAGATTTTATATTATCTCTTTGATGAGCTTTGTCCAGAATTCTCTCAATATTTCCATCTTTCTCATATAAAATGTAATTAGAAAAAGAATCCCTTGCTTCCTCTGTGCGGAGATATTTGTTATCGACTTTTATCTGTTCTGCCGGCATGTTGGCAACTTTTTTCATAAGTTTAAAAATTTTGTTAAATATATTAAAAGTGCCCTCATTTATGTCAAGAATAGCGTCATTAATAGCATAGAGCCTTGTTCTTTGGCCGTTATTTGGATTGATAAACCAATCATACGAAATATTTATTGCATTTGGGTTGTATTTGTTCGGGCATAGAGTTAGAATCTGCTTGAACTCATCAAGATCTTTGCCGTTTTCGTTCGTTAATTCGCAATGAAAATTCATTGAGCGCCCTTTGGGCAGAATAAAATCCTGATAGTTTGTCCTTATGATTTGAAGATATTCCTGTCTATGTGCGTATGCACCGGGGTTTTTTATCCCTTTAAAACTTACCTGCATTGATTTTTTCCTTTAATATTTGTTGTTCTATGATAATACCTGTACAGAAAATTTTTTGCTATTAAAAACACAAAATTTTACAACTTTGTCCCTGTTGCCTTGTAGAGCGTAATATAGTCAGCCAGCCGCTGTGCCTTGGAAATATCCTTTTCTTTTTGCAAACTCAAAAGATTTTCTTCGTACTGAATAAGATTTAAATACGATTCTATCCCCGCTTTGTAACGCTCGTTTATAAGGCTGAAATTTATTGTTTCTAACTGAACTTTTTTCAAATTATCACGGTCTTTTTGCGTGTCATGTTTTATCTTGCACAATGCATCGTTAATCTCCTGTATTGCGATTAAATCTGCCTGCTTGTACGCTTCAAAAAGCTCTTGATAAATAAGCTTTTTCTTTTTTAAATTCGCGCTTAAGTATCCGCCTGTGAACAGCTTTTGCATTGCTGCAACCCCGATAAGAGCAAAAATATTATCCCAGTTAAAAAGATTTTTTAACAAAAGTGAATTGTATCCCGCAACGCCAAGAATTTGTATTGCCGGCAAAAACTCCTTGCGGGCAACGCGTATGTCTATCTTTGCTTTTTGAAGATCGGCCTCGGCTTTCATTACATCGGGCCTCAGCACAACAACATCAGATGATATACGCTCCGGGATTCGCCCTGTATACTCCAGTTTGTCAAAATCCCCTCGTTCAAAACCTTCTGATACGGACGGACAGGAGTCTGTATAAACGGCAAGCTGATGTAAAAGCAGGCTTCTGTCCCTTTTTAGGTCGTTTAAATCAATCTGCGCCTGCGTGTGCTGTTTGTCTGTGTAAGTTACATCGTATAAAGAAGCAAGCCCCATTTTGTAGCGGTCGTTTGTCATATCTTTTATTTTTTTTCGAATGTCTGTGATTTTTTGCTGGGTTTTTATGAGCTTGTCGAACTTTAATATATTTATATAAACCGTGGCTACATCGCTGGCCAGTGAAATATCAGCCGACTTTTCTTTGTATTTGTAAGAATCAAACTCTTTTCTTGCGGCTTTTGTTCTGTCATGGTTTTTTAAAAATATGTCCGCTTCATAATGTGCAACAAGCGGTATTGCATAGTTGTTTGTTCTTATCGTTGCTGTTTCTATGTCAAAAAGCTGCTGTCTGGCCGTCTTAATCCTCGCAAAAGTCGGTGATATCATAAGCGAAGGAAATTCTTTCGACATTTCTGTTTTTATTGTCTGCCGATATTGCTCGGTTACGTACGTTATGCGCTTTAATTCATGGTTTTTTTCCATTGCAAGATATATGTATTCTTTTAAATACGGGTCTGAAAAATTGTCCCACCAGTTTATATTAACGTTGCATGCCCTGATATTAATTTTTAACGGTTCTTCTTTTGCAAAACAGCTTTGCGCAAACAAAAACACAACTAGCAGAATTGCTGATTTTACAATGTTTTTTGCGCTCATTTAAGCCTCTTTCTTTTTACTTGTTTTTTTTAATCTGTCATGTTAGCATAATAATTGTTATCATAATAACAGTTTGAGAGATTAAGTTTTGAAAGAAATTGATAAAGAAAAATTTAATTTGGGCCTGGAACTGGGTTTAACTGCATCAGTTTATAGGGCTGCCGGTCAAAAGAGCCTCAAGCTTAACGGGTTAGAGGATATCACCAAGGAACAATTTAGTATATTAATCCTTCTGACACTGACAGACGGATTGTATCAAACCCAGATAGCTAATATACTTGGCAAAGACCGTCCGAATATCACTCGTATGATTGATATTCTTGAAACAAAAGGCTATATTCGCCGTGAAAAGGACGAAAATAACAGAAGAATTTTAAAAGTTTTTCTTACAGAAAAAGGACATGAAAAAGCCGAAATAGCTAAACCTGTCAGAGATAAATTTTCGGAAGTTCAATACAGAGGACTGAGCAATGAAGAAATTATCACCCTTGTACAACTTTTGAGAAAGGTAAGAAATAACTTTAAAGAGGAATATAACTTAGATATATAAGGCGGGGTAAAAATGGAAGAAAATAACAACACTGAAGAAGTAATGGCTTCAAATGCTGAAACAACCGACAAGCCGAAAAGAAAAAAGAAAACTAAAAAAGTAGTTAAAAAAAGATTTCTTGTTCCCATAATAATAATCTTAGTAGTGTGTCTTCTCGGCTGGATGTATTTTTCAACTTTCGAGACAACAGACGATGCATTTGTTGAAGGTCACATCGTAAGAATAAGCCCTAAGATAACAGGTATTATTGAAAAACTGTATATCGATGATAACCAGCACGTTAAAAAAGGTGATTTGCTGCTTGTCATTGACGACAGAGATTATCAGGTAAAATATGATCAGGCAAAGGCCGCTTATGAAATGGCTCTGTACAGACAAAAATCTGCAGTAGTGGACAAAGTATCGGCTGAAACTGACTTGAAGGTTGCAAAACAGGATTTTGAAAGATACAAAAATCTGTTTGAAAAGGGCGCTGTTTCTCAACAGGAATACGATCAGGCAAAATCAAAATACGATGTTGCCAAAGCAAACTATGCAACCGCCCAACAGGCTGTGTTTTCTAAAGAGAAAAACAAAGTTGCCGACGCAGAGTTAAAAAGACTCGAAGCAGCAATGAAACAGGCTGAACTTGAATTGTCTTACACAAAAATTTATGCTCCTGATGACGGAAAAATTACAAACCGTTCTGCAGAAGAAGGAGCTTATATAAACGCAGGCGCTCCGCTGTTTTCTATCGTGCCTGATAAAAGATGGGTTGTTGCTAACTTTAAAGAAACCCAGCTTGACGGAATGAGAGTAGGACAGCCTGTAAGAATCAAAGTTGACGCTTATCCTCACTTAAAACTCATGGGTAAAGTTGACTCTATCCAGTCCAGCACAGGCGCTAAAACGAGTATGTTCCCTCCAGAAAACGCAGTGGGCAGCTACGTAAAAGTTGTGCAAAGAGTTCCGGTTAAAATTGTCTTTACTGACAAACTTGACCCTCAATATAACATAGAACCCGGCATGAGCGTTGTTCCTAAGGTTTACATAAAAGCTAAACCGCTTCCTGAACAAAACTCAGAGCAACAAGAACAACAGGAATCAGAATCAGACATTGAACAACAACAGGAAACACAACCTGTAGAGTAATAAATAAATGAGCAACGAAACAGCAATAACGGATATTGAGAACGCTACCTCGGGTAAAAATCCCTGGTTAAGCGCAGGGGCGGTAATGCTCACCATATTTATGGTTGTACTGGATTCTTCCATTGCAAACGTAGCACTACCGCATATCGCAGGGTCGTTCTCCGCAACAAGAGATGAATCCACGTGGGTTTTAACTAGCTATCTTGTAGCTAACGGGGTTATTATCCCGTCGACCGCGTGGTTTTCCACACTTTTCGGCAGGAAGAATTTCCTGCTTTTATCTACTCTAATGTTTACTCTTTCATCGGCATTGTGCGGTATAGCTACGAGTATGCCGATGCTTATTGTTGCTCGTGTTATACAGGGGCTCGGCGGCGGTGCTGTTATGCCTATTGCACAGGCTGTTATGATGGAAGAATTTAAACCCGAGGACAGAGGTGTTGCTATGTCTGTATTCGGGTTCGGCGTAATTTTCGCCCCTATTATCGGGCCTACTCTGGGCGGATGGATTACAGATACCTATTCCTGGCACTGGATTTTTCTTATAAACGTTCCTATAGGCTTTATTTCGTTGTGGCTTATCAAAATGTTTATCGAAGATCCGCCGTATGCGAGAAAAGGCAAGGTTAACAAGGTCGACTACTGGGGATTTATATTCCTTATTGTGTGGCTGTTTGTTTTGCAGGTAATTCTTGATAACGGACAAAAATGTGACTGGTTCGGCGCACGCTGGGTAAGATGGTCAGCGGGTGTTGTCGGCGTTACGTTTATTGCCTTTATTGTAAGAGAACTTATGGCAAAAGAACCTATCGTTAACCTTAAGGTATTTAAGGACAAGAACTTTGCAATCGGTACGTTTTTGCATTTTGTAATCGGTGCTGTGCTGTATTCAACACTGGCGATTTTGCCTTTGTTTTTGCAGCAGTTAATGGGTTACACTGCTACACTGAGCGGACTTGCAATAAGCCCGAGAGGGTTCGGGTCTTTTGCTGGGCTTGTAACATGTGCTGTGCTCGCTAATCGTGTTGACCAACGCTGGGTAATGGCTGCCGGTCTGATTATCCTTGCTGTTTCAAATATCATGTTCGGTACTTTAAACCTTCAAATTTCCATGTCCAATATTATTATCCCGAATATTATATGCGGGTTTGCATTTTCAGTTTTGATGATTCCGTTGATGACTGTTGCTTTTGTAACTTTAAAAAACAATCAGATGACTAATGCAACCGGTGTGTTTAACCTTGCAAAAAGCGTGGGCGGTGCAATCGGAACCTCTGCCGTAAACACAATGGTCTCGCGTATGAGTCAGGTTCACCAGACGCATTTGATAAGAAATTTAACCTATTCTCACACAGGTTTTACCGAGAAGGTTAACGCAATGCAGGGTGCTATAGCAATGATGTCAGGGCAGGCTCTGTCTGATATAAAAGCAAACACCATGGCTTACAAACAACTCGTGCAGCAGTCTACGTTAATGGCTTATATGGATTGCTTTAAGATATTTGCTCTGTTGCTTGTTTTACTTGTGCCTTTGATATTCCTGTTTAAAAAGGTTAAGTACAAAAAACAGAAGGAAAACCAGACTCAGGCACCGATTCCGGCAAAATAAAAAACTGCGATAGAATAAAGCAGTTTTCCGCCGCTCCGCCCCGCTGAACTGCGCTCCGGGCACGGTTTCGCTGTCTAATACGCCACTCAAAAATCTCGCTCACGTTCCTTATCGCGAGATTTTCTCGGACAAATTTTAACAAACTTAACAATAGCTGATATTTTAGTAAATTTTACACTGTGTTTTGTTTTATTAGTTTTGTGTGTATAGTGAAACTTTTAAAACTATTTTGGATGGAAATAGTTTTACTACAGTGTGAAAGGTCGTTAGTCTTTGATTATCAGCAATGAAAAAGTTAAGAGCGGTTTAAACTGGGCGGGCAAAGCCTTGCACGCACCGGAACAGCGTATAATTTTAGGCGCAACGGCTCTTGCTACTCAGCCATTTATCGATTTGAATAACAAAGACGTGGATGAAGAAACAAGAAAAATTTCTGCTGCACGTACAATAGCCAAAATTATTGCGGGTACTACAGTGGGCGTTATCGTTAGATACGCAGGTATCTGGGCTGCAAACAGGTATTCAAAGTTTGAAAAAGTATTTGCTGATACGGACAAAAAAATTATTGAAAAAATTATTCCCGACAAAAAAAATGGCTTTTTAACCCCTGCTTTTGCTAAAAATACAATATTCCCGATATCTGACGCAGAACTTACAAAACGTATGACCAGATACAGAAAAGCAATGGGCACACTGCTTGCTACTATCGCAATGGTTGCGACAAACTTTTTGTGCGACGCTCCTCTGACAAAATATCTGACAAAGGTTTTTCAAAAGGGGCTTGAAAAGGCTGATACACAGGAGGCTAAGCAGTGATGAATCCCTCCTCTGTTATGCAAAAAGTTTCTCAGTATATGTTTGACCACTATTCAAAAGATAGCGGCGCACTGCTTGTGCACCTCGGGGCTCTCGGGTGGATACTCGGGTCTGCTGCACAAATAGGGGTGGTTGTGGGCGACAAAAGTATCGATAAAGAGCAGAAAAGGTTTTTGCTTCCTCAAGAGGCTGCCGACGCTGCTGTAAACATTGGAATGTATTATTCTATATGCGAATTGATAAAAAAAGGTGCGGACAAACTCGTTGAAAAAGGAGTGTTTCTCACAGATGATGTTGCAAATGCAATATCAAAAATTAACCCCCTGAAATCTGTTGAAAGCGCTGAGTGGAAAACACTATTTACAAAAGATGAGTTGAAAAAGAATCTGACAAAACTTTTGAACGATCCTGATTCGCTTGACGCATTTAAAAACCTGAGCATTGACGAAAAAGCCAGAGCAAAGGAGCTTGCTAAAATAGCGCTCGAAAAGCTGGAAAGCCACAAGGATAATGTCGGGGTTGTTTCGGCGATTGCTGCGTCTGTACTGGCCTGTAATATCGTGACTCCTTATGTAAGAAACATTGCAGCTTCTAAAATGCAAAAACATTTTACGCATGAAGAGGCTGTCCAGATAAGAAAAACTCAGATTAAAGAAAATATTACGACAATAAACCCTCTACCGCTGTCGTTTAAGGCTTTTAACGGGTACAACGCATTTTCTAAAGTGAAAATTTAATTTGAATATACCTCTTGTTTTTTATAAACTTTAGATATTGTGATAAGACAAGAGGGTGTTTATGCTTTTATTCTGTTTTTTATATAACATAGTCGTTATTCTGCTTGCGATAGTTTTGCTTCCGGTTATATTGATTGCGCTGGCTGCTGTGCCAAAATTTCGTGCCGGATTTTTTACAAAACTTGGATTTTATAAAAATTTAAATATTGATAAAAATAAACAGACTATTTTTTTTCACGCTGTGTCTGTAGGCGAGGTTAACGCTATTGAGGCGCTTGTTAAAAAGACGAGGGAAGCTTTTCCTGATTGCAATATAGTGCTTTCCACGACAACAAAAACCGGACAGGAGATTGCACATAAAAAACTTGAAAAAATAGTAAACGCGATAACCTATTTCCCTTTTGACTTTTTCTTCAGCGTAAACTCGTTTTTGAACACGGTTCACCCTGACAAAATTATTATTGCAGAAACAGAAATCTGGCCTGATTTTGTTTATCTCGCCGGCAGAAGAGATATTCCTGTTTATATTGTCAACGGAAGATTGTCGCCCAATTCTTATAAAGGGTATAAACGGTTTTCTTTCTTCTTCAAACCTGTTCTTGCATGCTACAGAGGTATATTTATGCAAACACAGGGCGATGTTGAAAGAATACTCGATGTCGGCGCAAAGCCGGAAATAACAAAGTGTATGGGGAATCTGAAGTTTGATATCAAACCGACTCTTGACAGTGAACAGATAACACAGCTCGCGCAAAGCCTTAAACTTAACGGTGCAAGGATGATTGCCGCTGCCAGCACACACAAGGGCGAGGATGAAATTGTACTTAATGTGTTTAAGGATTTGAAGCAGCAGTTTTCTGATATAAAGCTTCTTCTTGCGCCCAGACATCCGGAAAGATATGCCAGAGTTACGGAACTTCTTGAACAATCCGGTTTAAGCTTTGGAAAACGCAGTAATAATGATACTTTTGAAAATAACGATATAATTATGCTGGATACCATGGGCGAGCTGATGAAAATGTTCTCTGTCTGTTATTTTGCTTTTATCGGCGGGAGTTTTTCTTCTACCGGCGGGCATAATCCGCTTGAGGCAAACATCTGGGGCAAGCCTGTTCTGTCCGGAGATTGCGTTTTTAATTTCAAAGATATTTATGCTTTTTTAACAAAAACAAACGCTGCAAAACTCGCTAAAACAGAAACAGAGCTTAAAGAGGACATGTTTAAACTGTTGAACGACAGAGATTTTTACAATAAGGCGTGTGAAGATACACATAAAATTTTTGAAGAAAACTCGGGTGCAGTTGATTTTGTTATAAATATTTTGAGCAGACAATAAATTAAATAAAACAATTTTTTATTTAATTTTAAAGATAAGTTTTACATGATACTCTTAGGCCTTAATCTTAAGGCAAGCCGGACAGGCGTTAAAAAGAGCGGGATGACGCGCTTAGATGTCTTTCATTTGTGTTCTAAAAATATTTTCTCCGCCGCACGATGGATGGCGGACATATTTGTCTTTGCCGACATTGTATTTTAATATCGTATTTTGTGCTGTTTTGCCTACAGAAATGATTTCTTTATCCTGAAAAATTTCAAGAAAATCTTTTAATATTTCAAGCCCTGACTCGACCTCTTTGGCTGTCGGCTTTCGCGGTGAAAAGTTGTTTTTATAAGTTTGAAGAACAAAAGTGTTCCATAAAACAAAATCTTTTTCTCTGTCTTTTATTACGTCCCAGACTATTGAGGCTGTTTTTTCTTTAATATTTCCGTAAAGAGAGCTTGTTTTATACCCGTTAAAAATATCCGGATATTTTTGCATAACTTCCTCTGAGGTCATCGCAATACCTGTATAATGACAGCCATAACTGGGAGATTCTGCAAGAAGGATGTATTTTGCTTTTTTATGTTCAAGCAGATATTTTTTTAGATTTTCTCTTCTGACAAACGGTGCGTCAATCGACGGATTATCCGTTTCATCGGTATCAGCCCACGGATTAAAAACATATTCCCCTGACTTAAAACCTGCAAGTTTGTCAACTAATGTATCAATTTTTTTTTCAAAATTGTTCAAGATACTTCCTCTGCGCTATTATTAATTATGTATTGAGTCCGAAACCTATAAAATAATGATAACAATAACTCCCCGTATAAATCAACAAAATTATCCCCATAAATCAGCCCGAAATAATGAATCCAGAAACATAAACTTCAAAGGCTACACTTCGACGTTTACAAAAGAGCTTGAGACTGTATTGAAACAGGGCAGGGCTACTTTTGAGCAGGAAAATCTGCTCGTAAAACTTTTGCATAAATTTATGCAAACAAAAATGTCCCATCAAAAACTTCTTGGCGAAGGACATTACGGCAAAGTTTATAAAATAGATTCTAAATATGTTTTAAAAGTTCTTGATAAAGAAAAAAACTATGCGGATATTCTTAACGGTTTGTCACAGAAAAAATTCAAAAATTTAAAAACATATTACGGTGAGCCTGTTGCTGAGTTTTATGATGTTTTTGTGCTAAAAAATATGTCGCCGAAAACTGTGCAGGTGCCGGCCGGTGTTCCTAAAAAATTTGCAAAATTCTATTCAGAACAAGAATGCAGAGCATATTATGAAAAAGTTTATCTGCCTTTGTTTGCCTCGGTTCCGCAGAAAAGCTATAACGCAATTGCAAAGGATTGTGCGGAGTTGAACAAAATGAACGATGGCGAATATTTTTTGAACTTTGATTATTGCAACCCGAACAATTTTGTATTATCCGGAAAAAGCCTGAGAATAACAGACGATATTTATAAAACCTCTCTTCCTAACCCTAACACGGCCGCAGAACTGCTTGAGGTTTTTCTTGATAAAATGTCTGGTTTTAAATATACTCCGGCCTCAAACAAAGAGTCACGTCCGCATAGTCGGGAAATATTTAAAAAAATACTGGTTGCTGCAAACAAGTGCAAACTTCCGTTAGGGGACAACATTGCAGGCAGTCTGCTGGAGTGGGAAGTTATAACACAGAATATTTGTAATTTTAAATCTTCGTATATAGATATACTGAAAAATCTGAAATGGTTTCAGGCTGAAATTCCTCAGGAAAGAAAACGTGTTATAGAAACCGAAAAATATCTGAATAAAATTATTAAAGAAAGCCCTGAAAATTAGAATTATATTTTAAATTTGTTATGTTTTAACTGTCTTTTTGCTTTATCAACACTCATTGTTCCCGGCTTTTTCCCCATGAACTTTTCAATGTTAGTCCTCAGCTCAAAGAAAAACACTTTATCCATTAGATCAATAAATTTATCAAAATCTTTTTTGCTTAATATATAAAGATGGGTCTTTTTTTTAGATTTTTTTACACCGAGCGTCATAAAATCCCCATTTTTTTCAAGAAGTTTTTTTCTGAAATGTTCTATGTCCTCAGCGGCTCCGGTTATCTTTTGAAATCTTCCGAAGGCTGGTTTGTTGTTTTGTGTTGAAGAAATGCCTGTGAGCATATTATTAAAATATCTCCGGTTATGTGTTTGATACTCAATAATTATACAAAACACGTAAAAAATAAATTTGCCATGCCTGAAATTATTGTTGTTTTATATCCAGCCGTGCTTCAATATTACAATCAATATCACCGTAGATAACATCCATGTACATATCATTAACAGGTATTATTTTGGCGTAGTTTAACGACTGCTGATTGTGATCCGTGTTTACTTCACGTGCGGGAATTTTGGCAATAAGCTGGTTGCCCTGATAAAAATTCAAAAAGAAAGTTCTGTTTTGTGCTTTAACAGAAAGTATTCTGTAATATCCGGGTTCAATTTCAGTACCTGCCGGAGTAACGAGTGTTACCGGAATCATAACTGTCGGGTAGTCATCGTATTTTGCAGGCAAAACATTGCTGTCAGAAGGCGGTGTCTGTCCTTCCGGTAGTTGAGGGCCGATAGGGGCGCCTTTGGGCTTTTTCTTGTCTTCTTTTTTCTTCTTTTTACGGTTAAAAAAGTCCAAAACCTTGTTAAATTCCTGATCGGTTACTGCTCTTTGCTGGCTTTTTGCAGCCTCGTCGATTTTTATTGGTTCGTCCCAGAAATCATCGTCAAAAGCTGCACAGGGAAGTGCAGGAAGAAAAAACATAATTAACAGATAATATGTCAAAAATCTTTTCATAATTAATATGATAATGATTTTTAGTATTTAGTAAAGAAAATATTTCTTTTTTTTATGAAATTTTGTCCTTGCTTGCAGCGAGCCCCGGTTCTAAATCTGAACCTGTGACGAATTTTCTGAAAGCAAACTGGGCTTTTGGCAAAGCAAACGCAAGCAGAGCACTGCTTAAGCCGATATTAGTTAGAATATTAAACGATTTTGCGAGTTTTGCTTTTTTTGCGAAGGCCGTTATGCTTTTACTTTTAATAGCGTTTTTAGAAAAATTTTCCATTTCTTCTTTTAATTGTACAAGCTTTTTTACATTAACCCAGACTCTGGGATCGCGGATGTTGTTTTTCAAATATTTAACATCGCAAAACTGCTGGGCATATTTTGAGAAAATGGTTTGAGGATTTTTATCGAGAAATGCGAGGATTTCTTTTTCTGTATTATTTTTCGGAAGAGAAAGATTTCCGTTTTTTATTGCGTTAATAAATTTTTTGTCTTCGAGAATAACAGGGTCAAGCGCAACATTCAAACCGCTGAGCCTGTAGACTGCTTTGTCCAGAAATTTGGCCAGATACGGCGGAGCAACGAAGTTTAAAAACAACATGCCGGCCATTTTAAAACCAACATCGATTGCCTCATTTTTGTTGCGGGCTGTAGCAATACGCCCCAGTGCGTATCCGCCGTCTGTTACCGCCATTTTATCGACGGTGGAAAAGTTCGCAATAGTTGATATTGTGTTTCCCTTAAAAGATATTTTTCCGTCTTTTATATAAGACATTGGATTTTCATAAGTCTGGTATTGTTGTTCCTTTTTTAATTTTTCTGCTTTCAGCTTTTCTATCTTTTTAGAGGAGGAAGCAAAAATAAGTTTTGGCAGAACTACGCCCATAAATAGCATAGGTATTGTCGTTGACAGACCGAATTTTAGAGCAAGCAGTTTTTCAAAAACAGATTTGTTGTTTTTTACCTTTTTGAGCTCATCTATTATGCAAGGGCTGACTTTTCCCTCAAAGTTTTTTATGTTTACATCAATGCCCTGATATTTTGTTTGTTTAAAAAGATTAAGGTTAATATCGGGGTTGTAGCCTTTTTTTCGTATAAATTTGTCGGCCAGCTTGCTAACCAGAGGAATCCCGCCCAGCCATACAGCAGATACTGCATATTCATCTAAAAAACGTTCTCGTGCAGCAAGTTTGGCGACATCTTTTGATTCTTGTTTGTTCTGGTTATATGTAAGTATGATTTTTGTCGGGACTTCGATTCCGCAATCTCTGACGATAAGCGGATATTGTTTATTAGTGTTTCCGATAGCAGATATTATAGTTGTTAATGACATTTTATTCTCCGATTTTTCCATAAAAAAACAGCCCGTTCGTTTTCCCGAAAAGGCTGGTTTCTTATAAAAGAATCGGTTATCATTCGAACAACACTAATAACCCTATAGCCTTATCGGGACTATATGATGGTTATGGTGATGTCTGATGAATAAAAATGTGTTCATTATTTAATCCAAAATTCAAAAAGTAACTTTGTAAAGAAAAAATAACATATCAAAAGAGTTTTTTCAACCCTTCAGCATAAATATTTGTAAAAATTGTTAATAAAAAACGTCTGTAATAAAATTCAGACGCTTTTTAATGTTTAGTTTATGTAAGTGCTGTTTCTGCCTTTTTGATAAAGTCTTTAAATGCATTTTTTATTTGAGGATTTTTTAAAGCAGATTCAATCGAAAATTTGTTGCCGTTTGCGATTGTTATGTCGTGTATTTTACCTTCTTCAAAAGGTGAATAAGCAACAAAAGATATTGTTCTTGTGCGGAAATCTTTTTTGTCCGCAAGCGGTTCTATTACTATAGAGGCTTTTTTTATTGCAGAATCCTTCAAAGGCTCTTGGATATCTGCTTTTATGGGTTTGAATTTTCCTATTTCTACAATTTGTGAAAATTGTTCTCTTAATTGTTTTAGAGCCGCATCTATTTTTTGCGAGTATGTTAACGCTGTTGCATTCGGCACGCGGGGTCTAAAAATTCGCTGTGTTGTCGTTGTTGCATTTAACTTGTTCATACTTATCTCCATTATTTAGTTATTAATTATTTCTCATGTGTAATATTTTGTTTAATTCTTTTTTCCGTATTTTATTTTTAGAATATTTGCGGTGTCATCAATACGCTGTAATGAATCAAAGCTCAATACGTTTTCGTATTCACCGAGTCCGAACTCTGTCAATATTGGTCTTGTGTATGAGAGTCTGGCTTTTGATTCGGGATTTTCGTTATGTCTTATCCACGAATACATAGCTCTTTCATAATCAGTGTATGCCAGTTCTTTTCTCGGAACGTTGAACACTTCTAATACCGCTTTTTTAATTCCAGTGGATTCGTAGTATTGTTCAAGCTCAGGAATATTTTTACCGATATTTTTTCCAGCAAGAATATCGTAAATCAAATGTTCAATCTGTCCGATTTTATTAAGTTCCTCGCTTCTTAATTGAAGCTCGACACAAACATACCTAACTTTTCCGTTTTTATCTTTCACGGGATGTAAAATGTTCATCTGGGCTGTTGTGTATCCGTTTCGTTTTCTTATTGCTTTTGTTTGCACAAGCTCAATGCCCGGGACAGATTGTTTCCAGAGTTTTACAGTTTCATGGCTTATATACGGATAAATGTGGTTTGAGTGATAGTTGCTTACCCTTGTTACATTTAGTTTACCAGAAAGTATTGCCTTTGTCAGGTACTCTGCTGCTGTTTCCATATTCGCATTATCAGGAATAATCATTCTCAATCCGATAAGATCTTTTACCCAGCTGCGTGCATCTTCGAAATCTTTTTTACCGGTTGTAAGAATTTTTTCAAAAATTTTGTAATCTCTTGATTCAAGTTTTACATCACCGTCAAGGATTGATAGTTTCACAAGATCTTTTTCTGTTTTATCAAGAAGTTTGTATGGTTTTTGATACAATCTTTTTGCAAAGATGTTCATTATCTCTGTTTCGACTTTTTTGTTATTAAATTCTTTTATAATTTTATTGTAAATAGAAACAGCGTCTTTGGAAGAAGCTGCTCCATTTTTTTCTCTTGCGTGAAGATATTTTCCGTAATTTTTTTCACCACCAAAAATCAATTTAATGTCTTTTATTACCCTGTCGATTGTTTCTGTCCCCATTTTTTCAAGTGTTTTTGCTACACCTTTATAAAAAGTTACCTTTTTAGCTGCCATGTTGATAATTTTTGCCTGATTAGGCGTAAAAATTTTTGCACCTGATGTGTTTGATTTAGGCTGTAGCAAAAATAGGATTTCTTCACTAAAAAATTTCTCTTTCTTTATAAATTCAAATTCTGTAAATATCTGGTGTTGTGAAACGGTAGCTAGTTTTTTTGCTTCATTTCTTGATACAGGCGAAGATGCAACAAAAGTGTCTTGCACTGGTGTACGCTCAAGAGCATTTGCTGCAGGTTTTTGTATCTGTTGTATTTCTTTTTTTACAGCTGTTATGACGGAAGATGCCGCTTGAATAGCCGTTTTTTTAATAGGATTTATCATTTCTGTTCCTGTTTTTTAGCTAGATATTTATTATTAAAGCCATAAACAAAAAAAATTGTCATTTGATGACTAAAAATTTTTTTAAATGAAATATTTTGTTACATCAGCCTGTTTTACGATATTTCTTCATGTTAAAATTTTATTTATGAAGTTCGGCGCGTAATAAATACGCACGAGCATAACACGAGAAGGATAGACATGTCCAAAAGAAAAATAGCATATACAGTAATTTTACTTGCGGTAGTTATAGGATGTGCCTGGGCATTTATTGCTGCAGGTGTTATTACAAAAAACTTTAAAAGAGAAGCTCTTAAAAATGCCGGAGAAAAACAGGAAGTTAACGTAAAAAATCTTATTATTACGGAAACAAAAGAGGATAAAAAATACTGGGAGCTCTATGCTGAAAAGGGATACTATGACAATCAGAACAAGGTTGTTATACTTTATAATGTAATAGGCAATTTCTATGATAAAGACGAAGTAGTTCTGAGCATGGAATCTTCTATGGGGACATACAGTGAAGAAAAGAAAAAGGTTGTTCTTTACGACAATTCTTATTTTATCTATAAAGACGGCACAGACGTAAGAGCGGACAGATTTGTCTGGGAAGGAAACGACAAGGATATTAAAGCTCAGGGAAATGTTATTATAAGAAAAAGCGGAGAGCTTAGAACCTTTAGCAAGGAAGCCATATTGAGCGAACAGATGACGAACATAAAAATTATCGGCCGCTCAAGAACCGAACTGTACAAAAAGGGGAATTTTGATGGAAAGATTTAAACATATATTTATTTCAACCGTGTTGCTGCTGGCTGGTGCCGGTTTTGTATTTGCTGCTGATTTGTCTATTGAATCAGACAAACAAACTTTTAAAATGGAAGAAAATAAAGCAAAATTCGATGGCAATGTCAGGGTTAAAATGGACGATATAAACGCCAAGTCGCCCAGAGCAGAGGTATATATAGACCCGAAAACAAAACAGCTTACAGATGCCGTTATGTATGACAAACCTTATGTTGTGCAGGTAAAACAGGATAAGACAAACGAAATTAAAGCGAACATTTTAAAAATGTCATTGCTCAACAAAACAATAAGAGCAGAGGGCAACACCCAGACTACTGTTACTCCTAAAGATGCCCCTAAACCTACTGTAATTATAACTGCTGACACGCAGTCTTATGATACAAGAACAAAGACCCTTACAGCACACGGCGGTGTAATTATTTATTACAAAGACGTGGAAACTTTCTCTGATTCGGCGGTTGCAAACCTTAACAAAGATGGGGATTTGCAAAAAATTACCCTCACAGGTCACGGCAGGCTGAAACAAAAAGACAGTATTATTACTGCGGACAAGTTTATTTATGATGCTGTTACAGAAGTGGCCTACGGTCTTGGCAATGCGCACAGCGATGTTGATATGGACGGTACAAGAATAAACGTATGGTCTGACAGACAGGAATATTACAAAGCTACTAATATAATTCAGGCCTCGGGTAAGGTTCATGTAATTTACAAAGATTACGACGCTAAAGGCCCCAAAGCAACGGTATATCCGGATCCGAAGACCAAAAAACCTAACGAAATAATATTTATAGGCCGCTCAACAATCGTTGAACAAATGCGCTCTATCGAGGCTGACAGAATCAAGATGTATATTAATCCGAAAAACTTCTTTGCTGAAGGCAATGTAAAAACTGTTATCAGAAACGTTGACAGCAAAAATAATAATTTAACAGAATAATTCAGGATTCTGTTTTCGAATAGTTCTTACGCCGGCATGAAATTTATGCCGGCGTATTACTTTATACTCTGTCGTAAATTTCTGTTGTATAGCCGTTTGCGATTTCTTCTCTTGCAACAACTTTCACTGACGGCATAAGCCTTGAGAGCACAACGCTTGTTACCTGACGGATTTCCATCGGAACTATAACTACTATCTCATCAGCGTTTATGTTGTGCTTGTCAATGACCTTGTATATGTTATTCACAACGGTTTGCATTTTTGTATTGTCAATTCTGATAACAGCGCTCTTGCCAGAAACTTTGGAAGCAAGATATTTTACTGTTTCCTCAGAAAGCTCAAACGCCTGAATAACGTTGTTTTCATTTGCAATGCTTTTTGAAATCTGGCGCGAAAGCGAATGTCTTACGCGGCTCAATAAATCCTCTTTTGTTTCTTCATCAGCAAAGTCATTGATTTTTTCAAAAATATAAACAATATCCTTGATAGAAACTCTTTCTTTTATCAGGCTTGTTAAAATATATTTTAACTCTGCAATCGAAACAAAATCCGGAATTATATTTTCTATTAGATAAAGATTATTCTCGCTCACAATTTCTATGTAGTTGTTTATGTCGTTATAGTCGAAAATTTCTTCAACATTTTTTATGCAAACATATTCTAAAATACGTGCGATAACTTCTTCAGGTTTGTAGCCCTGAGCCCAGAAATCTTTTGTTTTTTCTTCTGTTATCCACAGAACCTGCTTGCCTGTTATGGGGTCTGTGTCTTTGATAATATCTTTAGAGGTTTTTTCAAGTTTTAAATCGTCTTTGAAAAACATCTTGTACCCGCAAAAAACAACACCCTTTGCCGCGCATACTCCGCGAATATCTATTTCAAACTCGTTAGCCTGAAGCGACTCGTCGTTTTCGAACTTTATTTTCGGAATAATATACCCGAGCTCTGACGCAAGATTCTGGCGGACTTTTACTGTTTGTGCAACGAGATTTGCTTCTGCATCAGGGTTAACAAGCTCGATATTTTCTTCGCTCAGCTTTATCCTGATTTTGTCCTCTCCGATTTTGTCCAGCATAATCTCCGGTGAAATCGTTCTTTGAAGCTGTTTTTTTAATTCGTTAAGCTCTTCGATTGTTTTAGACATCTCACTGTTGAGTTCCTGCCTCTGGGTTTCGTTTGTTTCGTCAATCAAAGATTTTATACTGTTAATTTTTTTTCTTTTGTCTTTAATTTTTGTCTGGATATCGACGCATTTTTCATAGGGTTCGTTTTGTGCGGAAATAATTTTTTGCATAGGAGTTCTGTAGCCGAATTCGCTGTCGTCGTCTTCGTCAGTTTCCTGTTCAACATCAACTTCTTTTACAAAAATACAGTTAAAGTTGAATCCGTCGTCGCTTTCCGCCTCGTGCATTGTATACAATTCCCAGCCGTCTGCTGACATTTCGTTAAGCAGGGATTCCATTTTAAAAGTGTCATCGCTCGGAACGGATTTTATACAGTATTGCATTCTTGTTGATTTCATAGTTTATTCCCACATACTCTGTCTATACGTTGCCGGTTGAGCTGTTTCTGTCATCTTCCAGCTGTTTTATATCCACATTATAATCGGACTGTTCCTGATAAAGGTTCGTTGTATCCTGAATATCGATATCAATGTTAACGTCGCCGTCCACCATTTCAATCTCTTCTTTTTTATAAGTTTTAATTTTTCCGTCTTCTGTCTTAACCGCAATTTCGTTGCATAAGAAATGAAGTGAACAAACTCTTCCCAGTCCGTCCGGTGTCATAACGCCGCTGCCGATAGGCGGCATGTCTTTTGCTGCATCAATATAGTTTTTGTATTCATAATTTAAACAGCACAAAAGTCTTCCGCATGTGCCGGAGATTTTTCCGGGAGTAATCGGCATTCCCTGATCTTTGGCAAGCTTTATATTTATGGAGTCGAACTTTCTTAAAAACGAACAGCAGCAAAACGGTCTGCCGCATAGTCCGTTGCCTTCCATAATAGATGTTTCATCTCTTACACCGATATGCCTGAGATCTATTCTTACACGTTTAAAAGCCTGTGTTAAATCTTTTAAAAGCGCTCTAAAATCCACTCTTTCAGGCGCCGTGTAATAAAATGTAATTTTTCTTCTGTCAAAAGTGTATTTTGCCTGTACAAGATTCATGCAAAGATTGTGCTGTGCAACGAGTTCTTTGCAGATTTTAAAAGCCTCCTCCTGAGCTATTTCTATTTCATCAAGAGTCTGCATATCCTGTTTGCCCATTACCCTGATAAGAGGGACGGGCTCAGGCATTTTCTTTTCCCATGCTTTTGCAATCATAGGGTTTACGACAAAAACCTTTGCAACCTCTTCGCCCTTTTCCGTACGAACAAGCACAAGCTGTCCGTGTTGTACATGTGCACTTTCTGCTACCTGCAGAGGATGAAATGTATTTTTTATTAAATTAACCGCGTATTTTATCATTTATACTTTCCTATAATATTTAATGGTATTTTAGCATAAAACTGACACTTAGAGATAATTTATCAAGATATTAAAAGACATGCTTAAAATATTAATTTTTTGTTTATTTTTTTATTATTTAAAAAAATCAGTGTTATAAAAGAGTTATAGCAGATTAGTTTGAAAATAATTATACAAAGGAGAGATAAAAACTATGGCAAAAACAATTGGTATTGACTTAGGTACAACGAACTCCGTTGTAGCGGTTATGGAAGGCGGAAAGCCGACAGTTATCGCTAATGCTGAAGGTTCAAGAACTACCCCGTCAATAGTAGGATTTTCAAAAACCGGTGAAAAACTTGTAGGTCAGCTGGCAAAACGTCAGGCTATCTTGAACCCTGACAAAACAATTATTTCTATCAAAAGAGAAATGGGTACTGACTATAAAAAGAATATAGACGGAAAAGACTATACTCCGCAGGAAATTTCTGCAATGATTTTGAGAAAACTCGCAGACGATGCTTCCGCATATCTCGGAGAAAAAGTTACCTCTGCGGTAATCACAGTTCCTGCATATTTTAACGACGCACAAAGACAGGCAACAAAAGATGCCGGTCGTATCGCAGGTTTGGATGTATTGCGTATCGTAAACGAACCGACAGCTGCAGCTCTTGCTTACGGGCTTGAAAAAGAAAAGAGCGAAAAAGTTCTTGTATTCGACTTAGGCGGCGGTACTTTCGATGTCTCTATCCTTGAAATCGGCGACGGCGTTCACGAAGTTCTTTCAACTTCAGGTGATACTCACTTAGGCGGTGACGATTTTGACCAGAAAATCATTGACTGGTTAATTGATGAGTTTAAAAAACAGGAAGGTATTGACCTTAGAAATGACAAACAGGCTATGCAGCGTTTGAAAGAAGCAGCTGAAAAAGCAAAATGCGAACTTTCTTCAGTTGTTGAAACAAACATCAACCTTCCGTTCATCACTGCTGATGCTAACGGCCCAAAACACTTAGACATGCAGTTAACAAGAGCAAAATTCGAAGAATTATCTCATGACTTGCTCGAAAGATGTAAAAAACCTGTTGCTGATGCTTTACAAGAAGCAGGCCTCTCAAAAGGCGACATAAATGAAGTTGTTCTTGTCGGCGGTTCAACACGTATACCTGCTGTTCAAGCTCTTGTTAAAGAATACACAGGCAAAGAACCTAACCAGTCAGTTAACCCTGATGAAGTAGTTGCTGTTGGTGCTGCTGTTCAGGCCGGTGTACTTGCAGGTGAAGTTAAGGATATCGTATTGTTGGATGTTACTCCGTTGACACTCGGTATCGAAACTTTAGGCGGCGTAATGACTCCGCTCGTTCCAAGAAACACAACAATCCCTGTTTCAAAATCACAAACCTTCTCAACTGCAGAAAACAACCAGACTGCTGTTGATGTTCATGTTCTTCAAGGTGAAAGACCGATGGCTAAAGATAACAAATCTTTAGGTATGTTTAGACTTGACGGTATTCCGCCGGCAATGAGAGGTTTGCCGCAAATCGAAGTTACCTTCGATATTGATGCTAACGGTATTGTTAACGTTTCTGCAAAAGATAAGGCAACCAACAAAGAACAAAAAATCACTATCACAAACTCCTCTAACCTTTCTGAAGCTGATATCGACAGAATGGTTAAAGAGGCTGAAGCTAATGCTGCAGAAGATAAAAAACACAAAGAAGAAGCCGAAATCAGAAACAATGCTAACAGCTTGATTGCATCGGCTGAAAGAATTGTGAAAGACTTTGAAGGCAAGATTTCTGACGCTGACAAATCAAAACTCGAAGAACAGAGAAAAGCGCTTGAAGACGCTTTAAAAGAAAATAAACCGGCAGAAGAAATCAAAAAAATGTCAGAAGACCTGCAGCAGACAATGTATGGAATTTCTCAGGCTGCATACTCTCAGGTTCAGCAGGAATCTCAGGGTGCCGGTGCTGACAACACTGCTTCAGGTAGTTCAAATGATTCAGCAAACTCCGGTTCTGACGATGACGTAATCGACGCCGAGTATACAAAAGAATCATAAAAAATTCATACACTCAACCTAATAAGTTAAGCCCTCAAAATTTTTTGGGGGCTTTATTTTTTGCATAAACTGCCTGCCTGTCCTTATCCGGCTTAACTATATAAAAATTGCCGGCAGTGCGGATTGGTTTTTTAAAAAATTTTCTGCTAAAATATCGTTATATCAGATAGGGATATTTAATCAAACAAACGAAAGCCCAGGGCATATAAATGAGCACATTTTCTAAAAGAGACGCAAAAACATATAATAAATTTCGTACAATGTTTCAGTGGATTACCTGCCATTTATGTTTTGGTAGTTTTATCAGGTTAATGTATGATTATTCGGTCGAAGGGCGGGAAAATATTCCCGAACATGGAAAATTTATTGTTGCCGCGAACCATATCTCCGGACGCGACCCGTTTTTGCTTCCGCTGGCTTTAAATCTGCCCATTGCTTTTATGGCAAAAGAGGAATTGTTTGAAAAATTCTTTTCAAGAACTCTTATGGATTTTTGCGGAGCCTTCGCCGTAAGACGTGACAAGGTCGAAGTATCAACCATTAAAACGGCTTTAAATATAAAAAATACAAACTGGATGCTCGGATTGTTCCCGCAGGGAACAAGAGATTCCAGCCAGAAAGTGGAAAAGATAACAAAAGGCTTTGCTTCATTTGCAAAAGCCACAAAGACAGGAATATTGCCGGTCGCAATTATCGGAACGGATCAAAAACCTAAATGGCCTTTCAGTCCGAAATTGACTGTAAAAATAGGGAAAGTAATCCCCTACAGCGATAATATTGATGATATGATGAGGCAATGGTGCGACGCAATATCTAATATGACTGGAAAAGAGTATGTCTTAGAATAGTTTTTTGAAGTAATTGAAGGAGCTTTAATGTCTAGGAATTATGCAAGAAGATACGCTTACGAATACAATACTTTCAGAATGATATTTCAGGCTATATGGTGCCTTTTTATCGCCATACCGATATTCTGGCTTTTTTATAAGTTCGAAGTAAGGGGCAGAGAAAATATTCCAAAAGATGGAAAATTTATCTGTGCGGCAAACCATATTTCGCATTTTGATCCGTTTCTCGTGTCTATTGCGATAAGAAAGCCTATTGCATATATGGCTAAAAAAGAACTGTTTGAAAATTTCGGCTTTTTTACTCTTAATATGGACTGGCTCGGAGCTTTCGCCGTAAATAGACAAAAACTTGAGGTTTCTACAATCAAAACCGTAAAGGAACTCACAAAGACAAACTGGCTTCTCGGCATATTCCCGCAGGGCGGAATCAGAAGAAATCATACTATTGAAAAAATAAATAAGGGATTTGCTGTAATAGCTAAAGCCGCAAAATGGGATATATTGCCTGTTTCAATAGTCGGGTGCGAACAGTATAACTGGATACCGTTTAAGTCTAAAGTAATTATACAAATAGGCAAACCCATCTCCTGCGAACTTCCTCAGGATGAAATTATTGAACAGTGGGGCAAACAGGTAGCTTCGATGTGTCACTACCAATATATTGAAACAGAATCTGAAAATAGTGAAGTTCAAGATCAGCAGGAATTTGCGCAGGCATAGTTTGTAAAAGAATGTAAAGCAAAATTGCAGCTAATTAAAAGTGTCATAAACACAATTTATATAAAGGTATACAACAGTTTATTGTATACCTTTGTTTTTTGTTTAGCCGCAAAGGTATTGACGAAATCCAAAACAAAGTGTAGTCTATAAAATAACAAACAACTACAAACATAGTAACATAAGGAGTCTATATGTCCATTCATACGCCAGCACCTGCAAATCCCCGTAAGGTGTGTTTTTCAAAACAGCTACAGGCGTATGCGGTCAGGTTCTAAATATTGTAAAAATCACACTTATTAATACAACCGCATATCAATAATTTGATAAGCGGTTTTTTTTAGGCTGCAAAATGGAGAAGGGAGAAAATAATATCTATGCAGATTTCAGCAATTAAGCCTTACACAACGCCGGAAACATACAAAAAAATATATACCCCCGGAAAATTCAAAGAAATCCCTGAAAACGAAAAAACAGAAAGTACACCCAATTTTAAACTCGCTGATATTCATTACAACGGGATTTTTGTAAAACAAAAAGAATTAAACAGGTTTCCTTATAGCGCAGGACTGTATGTGGAATCAAAAAGATTGACCAATACCGATTAGAGCGGGTTTTTCTTTGCCTGACCTGATTTTCTGGGGTAATCTTTAGAGGTGTTGTTATTCTTTTTGAAGATTAACAGCTCTCTTGTGTAATCCTGCTCAAGCGGAAGATTATAGCTTATGCTTTCTAAAAATTCACACTTTAATACGTCCATAGCATTTGATGCCAGAGCAAGCTCTTCCTGTGCGTTTTTAGATTTGTATGCCGCAAAATACGCGCTGTTTTTAGCAAACGGAATCGTATATTCAAGAAGAATATTGAGTGACGCAACAGCTCGTGATGTTACAACATCAAAGGAATTTTTAAAATCTATGTTTAAATCTTCCACCCTTTTGCACATCGGGTGAAGGTTTTCGAGTCTTAATTCTTTTTGTACAAGTTCAATAAAACCTATTTTTTTTGCTACAGAATCAACAGGGTATATCTGCATATCAGGATACACAATACTCAGCGGTATTGAGGGAAATCCTCCGCCTGTTCCTACGTCCAGAAGTTTTATCTGTTGAGATATATTGTATCTGTCAAAAAACAAACTAAGACAAAGCGAATCATATATATGTTTTTCCAAAAAAACATTTGCGTCGTTTTTGCTGATTAAATTTGTATGGGAATTATATATTTTAAAAAGTGTTTCATAATCTCCAAACTGCAAAAGCTGCTGTTTGGATAGCTGTTTGCCCAGAAGTTTTTCTATCAATTCTATTTGTTCACTGTTCATTTTTGTTCACTTCGTCCGTTATTTTGTTTATCAAATCTTTGTCCATACGGTTATGCAAATCCTGTATTCTTAAATCAATGCTTTGCGAATTTTCATCTTTTGCCAGTTGAGATTTTGCAAGCAGCAGAGCCTTTAATGCTTTGGCATCGGCGTTATTCGCCATATAATAATCACCCAGCTCAATATAGGCATTCGTTATATATATTGGTTCTTTTGTCCTTTTTGCTGATGATAAAGATTTTAGCAGAAAATCCAGAACTTTTTCAGGTGCAAGCACCTCATACAGCTGGGAAAGTTTAAGGCAGATATAATACATACCCTCGTAGTTTGAACGTTCATAGTCAGTTTTCAAACCGAGTTTGAAATAGTCCTCGGCCTTTGTGAGGCTGCCGGATTCTTTTAAAATTTCCGCAATATTTGTATAAGCTGCGGAGAGATAGATGTTGTCTTCTTTTGCCGTTCGAATGCTTTTTTGATAAAAATCGAGCGCTGTTTGTTGTTTGTTATAATCATCAAGAATCAGAGCATATTTAAAATACGCCTGTGCAAGGACAGATGGCTTTATTTCTACCCCGCTGTTTATAAAATCGAACGCCTTTTTAAAGTATTCGACCGCTCTGTCTGTATTGGACAAATCCTCTTCTATCGAGGCAAGTTCAATATATGAGCGAGCAAGAATATTGTCAGAAGCCTGTGATTTTTTATTTATAAAGTTTTCGTAAATAACCCTCGCATGGTTTATTTTATAAATCTCTTTATAAATCTGTGCAATCTCCAGACGGATTTCATTCATTTTTTCGATTTCGTTTCTTGCGGAATACAAATCTGTAAGCTTGTTATAAAAATCTATTGCGTCTGTTGTCTTGTTCATTTTTCTCGCACAAATGGCAAGTTTTTCAAGCAAAACAGGTTCGTATTCGTAAAAGTCCGCATCGTTTCTCATTGCCAGTGCTTTTGCATATACAATAAAAGCTGTTTCTAAATCGTGTTCATTCTCCAGTTCCTGCGCGGTATTGAACAGTTCTTTTATGGTTTGCTGCTGTTTAGAAAGCTTTAGCTCTTCTTCTTTTTGCTCGAAAGTTCTGTGCATTTTTTCACGCGCTTCGGCCTCGGGAGTTTTTCTCATATCCACAGGCACACTCAATAGAGCAATTTCATCTTTTGTTAACGCGTATTTTTCAAACCTTCTGTTGTTCTCTTTTTTTATTACACTGTCAGGTTTTTTGGGCAGCCTGTCTTTTTTAGAACCGTTTTTTTCATCTTCCTCGTCATCAGTGTTTGTGTTCTTTAAATTCCATGCAGTTAGGTTGCTGTTTAAATAACTAACGAGCGACATATCTGCCTGCTGTGTTGTATCTGCGCTTGTTTTTATGATAAACGACGAATGATATTCTATCTGGGCTCTCATTGTGTCACGCGAAATCAAAACAGCACGCTCATTTGGTTTTAATGGCAGCTGGGAGGTATAAAAATCACGCCACATTGTATGATATTTGATTTTTTCAAAGTGTGCGACAGAGTTTTGCAGATATTTTTTTAAAGAATTTTTCAAAAACACAACGCCGTATTCACGGGCAAGAACACCCTTTTCTATCATATACGCAAGCTGTTCCTTTGTAAAAAATCCTTCCCGTACTAGATAATCAGGATTTATACCCTCGTTAAAAACAGATAGAATATAAAGCGATTTTCTAACGTTCTCCGGCACAAAGTTTAGTAGTTTTTGATTTATAAAATCCTCATACAAAAGCCTTTTTCTGTTATATTCCACAACAATGGCCTGCGGTGAGATGTTTAAGGTCGTTATGATATCAGCAGTAGTATTAATATAATTTTGATTCCCTCTTGTGATTGAATACAAATTTTCGAGGGTTTCTTCGCTCATTTGAATACCCTTGCTGCTGAAAAATTCTGCTGTTTCTTCCTTGTTAAAGGGTTCTGTTTGTATAGTCGTAGCATTATCTACATCAAGCTGAACTGTCACAAACGATGTTGAAATAAGTATAATCTTAAACCTGTGCATAGAGCTTAAATGTTCTATGTAACGGCAGATTTCTTCTTTTTCTGTTGAATACTTTTTAGCGAAAACGTTTTCAAGCGAGTCAATAACTATTGTACAGGGGAGATTTATTGATGCTAGATAACTGTTTATTCTCTGTGCAATTGATGTGGTTTCAATTTTTTTTAGGCTGATTTTTTTTTGCTGCGAATATCTTTTTAAATCTTCAAAAAAAGCAAGATAAATATCATCAAGAGTAGACGCCTCAAAACATTTAAACTTAAAAACAAGCATATTGTCAGCAGCGTTGGACAGCGCCTTTTTAACAAGCTCTGTTTTAAATGAGCCTGTTTGACCTTCCAAAAAGCAGACGCCTGTGCTGTGCTGGTTCAAAAAATCCGCAAGAGCGTTAAGTTTGTCCTTTTCCATAAAATTATAATATCATATTATTCGCTTTATAGTTCATTTGCTTTACCCAAATCCCCGCAGGAGCTTTCTGTATCCGGATAAGTTTTTGTGCAAAACTGAGTAAAAGTAAAAAAAATAATAATTTTATAGCTTTTTTATAAACTTTTGTAAATTTTTTGAAATTTGAAATAAAATCTTAAATATACCTGTTGACGAGCAATTTTGTTTAATATAAGGTTATTATTACACTAGCTGGCTGTGCGCATAAATGTG
>CALVAT010000015.1 GCA_944325565.1 Candidatus Gastranaerophilales bacterium | reverse complement strand
ATATCGGAACCGTAATCTCAATATAAAGAGATCTTGATCACTTGGCTCCCTCGCCTAAAACAATTCACCGGATTGTTTTGCTAGGCAGAGTCCGCCATGTAATGTTTTTATTCTTCAATTTTTATATTTATTTTTAATGTAATAAAAATATATCAAATAATAATATTTTTTCAAGCTTTTTATAAATTTATCTACCTGTTAACCAATATTTTTATGTTTGTATTATAGAATTTTTAGCTAATACTTTATAAAAACAGTCTAACAGTCTTTTTGTACTAAAGAACTAGTGTAAAATTTCTTAAAAAATGATATACTATTTCCAACAGAGAAATAATAAAGGAGAACTATATGTCAAAAGACGATAATTCTATAATATTTGGAATGGGGCTTCTTGCCGGTGTAGTTGGTGGTATTGTTGCTGCTATACTGTATGCTCCAAAATCAGGAAAAGAAACAAGAGAAGAGCTAAAGGTTTTTGTCAATGATTTTGCTCAAAAACATGCCCCTGAAATTAAAGAGGCTAAAAAACAGGCTCTTGAATCTCTTGATATGATGAAATATAAACTTGAAAAACAATACAACAAAATTAACGACCACATAAAAGCTAAACAAATGGCAAAAGCTAAAAGAATGGAAGACCGTTCTTATGATTACACAGAATTAGAAAACTAGGAGATTGATATGTCAACTGCACTCACAGCAAGTCTTATACTACTTGTATTTGTTATAATTGCTGCAATTATTGCGCTTGTAATATACGTTGTTAAGTTCCTTATTGAATTGACGTTACTTACTAGAAACCTTAATGAAACAACTGTTATGGTAAAAAAGGACGTTGAACCTATTCTTAGCGAGCTTTCTACTACTTTAAAACACGTAAACTCTTTTGCACAAAACGCAGATGAGCAGCTTTCTACTATAAGAAAACTTATTTCTACGGTTCTTGGTGCTCTTGCAATGTTTGCTGGAAAGTTTAAGTTTTTATCAGGAAGCTTTATGAAAGGGTTTCTGGCTGCTTTAGCACTGTTTAGAAAAAAATAATTTTCTTCCAAATGTTTAAATTTGTAAAGATTGTATAGTAAACACCCATTTTTATGTTTAGAATAATGCAAATTTGGGTATTTTATATATATAATGGTGAGAATTGTTTTTAATAATTCTCTCACGTACATAAGTCCAAAGGAGAACAATTATGTCAACAGGAAAATTTTTAGCAGGTTTCATAGTCGGCGGAGTTGTTGGTGCTATAGCAGGTTTGCTTTTGGCTCCTCAATCAGGCGAAGAAACCAGAGAAATGCTTGCAAGAAACTCTGAGGAGCTGAAAAACAAAGCAGAAAAAACAGTTAAAGAAATTCAGGGCAAGGCTGAAGATATCGTTTCCGATATGCAGAAAAAGGGTGACGATATTATGGAAAAAATCCAGAATATGATTAACTCTAAAAAAGAAGAAAAGGCTGAAAACGCAGAAACAGCAGAAGCCTAAACTAACTTTAAACATTTAAAAACACCCCCTGATTCAGGGGGTGTTTTATTTTGTCTTTAATTTTTGGCTGAATGGATATCCACTTTGCTCTTGTTATCTGCTGCAGATTACTCTGGCTGCATGTACGCCTGAGGCTGAAGCTTGAATCAATCCTCTTGTTACACCTGCTCCATCACCTATAGTAAACAGGTTTTTAACCTGTTCTGTTTCCAGTTCGTTTGTTAATTTTACACGTCCTGAGTAGAATTTAACCTCAATACCATAAAGCAGTGTATATCTTGATGCAACGCCTGGCGCTATTTTGTCTAAGGCCTGCAGCATTTCAATAATAGCCGTCATTTGTCTGTATGGTAAAACAAGACTCAAATCACCCGGAGTGGCACACTGAAGGGTCGGGGTTATAATACTTGCTTTAATTCTGTCAGGTGTAGAGCGTCTGCCGTCTAATAGGTCACCGAAACGCTGTACAAGAATACCACCTGATAACATATTGGCTAATCTTGCAACATGCTGACCGTAGGCAATTGGTTCTTTGAAAGGTTCTGTGAACTTTTCGCTTACAAGAAGTGCAAAGTTTGTATTCTGTGTCTTCTTCTCAGCGTAGCTGTGACCGTTAACTGTTGCAATACCGCTGTAGTTTTCTGCAACAACTTCACCATATGGATTCATACAGAAGGTTCTAACCTCGTCGCCAAAGGTTTTTGAGTGGTAAACAAGCTTTGATTCATACAACTTATCCGTAATATGAGAAAATACTGGTGCCGGAAGTTCAACCCTTACACCTACGTCAACTGCGTTATTTACCATACCGATTTTGTTTTTTTCAAATTCTTTTGTAAGCCAGTCAGCTCCCTCTCTCCCCGGAGCTATTATTAAATATTCTGCGCGAATTTCTTCTCCGTCTGTTGTGATAAAACCCTTTACCTGTTCATTTTCTACTATCAGGCTTGCTGCTGCCTTTTTGTTTAAAATCGTTACATTTTCACTAAGGTAGTCCTGCATGTTTTTTAATACACCGAGACTTCTTTCTGTCCCGAGGTGTCGTACAGGTGAGTGGACGAGTTTTAATTCTGCAAGAGTTGCTTCACGTTCAATTTCTGCAAAGTCATCTCTATTTGTTCCGAATACCTCATCTGTTGCACCGAATTTGAGATACATATCATCTGTATATTTGATTAAATCTTCAACCTGTTTTCTGTCCATATAATCGAGCAGATGTCCGCCAACATCCGGTGTGAGTGTTAATTTCCCATCAGAAAATGCTCCTGCACCGCCCCAGCCGCATAATAGGCCGCAAGTTTTGCAGTTAAGACATTTTTTCACACCCTCTCTTAAAAAACATTTTCTTTCTTCAATTTTTAAACCTTTTTCAACAATGATAACTTTCCAATCAGGTTTTAGCTTCATTATTTCTAAAGCTGCAAAAATTCCGGCCGGCCCTGCACCGACAATGGCAACATTGTAGTTAGATGATACGTTCATTTATTAATTCCACCTTTTCAAATTTCCCATACAAAGAAATTTTACCCTAAAAATCAAAAAAATTATATTATTTTATTCAAGATATAAAGAAAATATTTACATCACCAGTGTTTTCAAAAAAATATGTTATAATTTTTGTCACAATAGAATAAGACCGATAAGGTCGAGGAGTTAGCAAAATGGAATACTTAAACGAAGTACTGGACAAACTGAAAACAAAAAATGCCCATGAGCCGGAATTTTTGCAGGCATCTTATGAGGTTTTAACAACATTGAAACCTGTTATAGAAAAACACCCTGAATATAAACAACAGGCCCTTTTGGAAAGAATAACAGAACCTGAACGTCTTATATCTTTCAGAGTTCCCTGGGTTGACGATAAAGGTCAGGTGCAGGTTAATAGAGGTTTCAGAGTACAGTTTAATGGTGCAATAGGCCCTTATAAAGGCGGTTTAAGATTCCACCCCAGTGTAAATCAGAGTATAATGAAATTTTTGGCTTTTGAACAGTGCTTTAAAAACGCATTAACAGGACTTCCTATAGGCGGCGGTAAAGGCGGAAGCGATTTTGACCCAAAGGGAAAATCAGATATGGAAATAATGCGTTTTTGCCAGAGTTTTATGTCTGAACTATACAAACATATCGGGCAGGACGTCGATGTACCAGCCGGCGACATAGGTGTTGGCGGAAGAGAAATCGGCTATTTGTTCGGTCAGTACAGAAAATTGAGAAATGCCTACGAGGCAGGAGTATTAACAGGCAAAGGGCTCGATTACGGCGGGTCTTTAGCAAGAACAGAGGCTACAGGTTACGGATTAATTTATTTTATGAGAGAAATGCTTAAAGCTGACGGTAAGGACTTTAAAGGTAAAACAGTTATTATTTCTGGATCCGGCAACGTTGCTATTTATGCCTGCGAAAAGGCAACACAATACGGTGCTAAAGTTGTTGCAATGAGTGACTCTAACGGTTGTATTTATGATCCTGAAGGAATTAAACTTGATGTTGTTAAACAGATTAAGGAAGTTGAAAGAGGTAGAATTAAGGAATATGCCCAAAGAGTTTCTGGCTCTGTTTACACAGAAAGCAAAGGCGAAGAAAGACCAATCTGGAAGATAAAAGCTGATATTGCTCTGCCTTGTGCAACTCAAAATGAAATAAATCTGGATGACGCTAAAACACTTGTTGCAAATGGAGTTTTTGCAGTAGGTGAGGGCGCTAATATGCCTACTAATTTGGAAGCTATTGAATACTTCCTTTCTAAAGGCGTATTGCTTGCTCCGGCTAAAGCAGCTAATGCCGGCGGTGTTGCTACTTCTGCTCTAGAAATGAGCCAGAATAGTATGAGATATAGCTGGACTTTTGAAGAAGTAGACGCAAAACTTGACAATATTATGACAAATATCTTTAAGGCCTGCAAGAGAGCTGCTGATGAATATAATCTTTCTAACAACTATGTTGCAGGTGCAAACATTGCTGCTTTCGATAAACTTTCAAAAGCAATGATTGCTCAGGGGATTATCTAATAATTCCTATTAATTTTTTCAAATAAAAAGGCGGGCTGTTAAGCCCGTCTTTTATCTTATTATTTCAAGATTCATATTTTCATCAGTGAGCGGGTTTTGGAAAATTAAACGCATTGACGGGGCTCGTTTGCTCAAAGCGAGAGTTTTAAATTTATAGGTTTCATTGGGTTTAAGTTCAAATGGCTCTATTGGTTTCTTATCATATTTTTCTGATTCTTTTAAAGCATTTTTGTTAGCGATAGAGTTTTTAGCCGCAGAAAAAGGCGAGGCAATTAGTCCTCCCCAGAGCGAAAGTGTTAAGGTAGGGAGGGCGTATGTTGCACCTTTGTTTATTGTATTAAATGCAGCTTCTTTGCTGCTCTTTTTAACTGAAAGATATGCTACTGTGCCGCTAGCATTGTCCCATACGTTTATTGCCTGAATCTTTATAGGCTTTGAATAGATATTTTTTATTGTGAATTCGTATCCTGTATATAGTTCTTTTAACCGGCTGTGTAGCTGGTGTGATTCTCTTTCCGCTGTAAGATAATTATTTTCCTCTTCCTTTATATTTGCAAACGACGGTAAGGTAACAATAAATCCCAACACAAGAATGCATATTGACAGCAATAGCTTTTTCATACTTTCTCCGCATATCTATTTATTAGCTTGGGCAAGTTTAGACATAACCTGTTTTACATATTCAGATTTTTGCTTAAAGTTTTCAATAACCTGAGGCGGCTGTTTGCTTGCACATATAGTATTATAAATAAACATTAGCATATCGGCAAATTGTGGAAGATATATCTTTAGTTTGTGTTTTGCTGCTGTTTCAAATGCCTGTTCTGCACAGAACGTTGCTTTTTCTATATTAGCTTTTACTGCAATCATTACCTTTGATGATAGGGCTTTAAAAATCATTACAAAATATTCAGATGCGTCCGGATCTTTTTCAAGGTTTAGTATGGAATTATTTATAATTCCAACACACATATCTATATTGTTTTCCTGAAATTCCGCCTTGGCTATCAGTGCCCAGCTGAGGTATGTAATATTTTTTATACCCTTTTCTTCAGACAAATCAAGGATATTGTAGTAAATTTGTTTGGCTTTTTTTATGCTGCCGAGATTTTGATATGCAAAACCAATCATCAGGTCACAGAAGTATTCAATCTGATGCTGATTGAGGATTGCTGCAACAAGTTTTGCATTATAAACATAGTTGCCAAGGTTATTCCAGTCTTTATAACTCCACGCAATAAGCCCCTGCATAATAGGAAAAAGTATTTGTGAATATTTGTCGCGTAGACCGCTTTGGGCAATCTGCTTCATCGGTTCGATTATATTTTTGCCTTCCAAAAATTCGTTAAGCAGATACAAAAGCTTAAAGAAGGTGAATCGTTTGTTTGTCCTATCTTCAAAATCTATTAAAACATCAACTCTATCTTTTTTCAGTAATATTATACGCGACATGCAGATGAAGAACATTGCGTCGCAAAGTGCTTCTTCAAACTGTTTTTTTGAAAAGCCTTCAGGTAAAACATTATCTGTAATTGTTGAAAGATCTATATATCTAAAAAGTTCGTCGCCGAGTTCAATACATTCATTGAGCCTTCCAAGGTTAAAGAAAATTTCAAGTGTAACTAGGTTAACAAGAAAATAATTAAGGTTGAAGTTCCTATCGTCAGGATCAAAAGAACTTCTTGGGGTTCTAGATATTATTTTTCCAATATACTCGAGTGCATTATTATAGTTTCCGCTGATAAGACAACTCTGAACCAGTTTATTTGCTGCTTCTTTTATTCTCTGATCATCATTCTGCGCTTCAAGACTTGTAAGCATTGCTTCCAAAAAGTTTCTGATTTTATCCGGATAATATTTGTACATTAAAGATGCAAGCTCAGAGTATACATCCATTTTTACCTGTTCCACCGTTCTGTCTGTTTCATCATCGATGACATTGTCGACAAGTGATAGGAATTTGTTTGTACAGTTCAAATATGCACAAAAATCTCCGCTCTGGCTGGATATCATAGCTAAGGCGTGCCACTGTGCGAATGCTTCTTTTTTAAGTTTTGCATATTCTAGAAGTCTAGCCTTGTTGCTGTTAGGTATTTCTTCTTCTAAATATATTTTTTCTAAGATATTTTGGGCTATTAAACGCAGTTTTTCAGCTTCACATGTTTCTACAAAGTTTTTGTTATACAAATTATAATCGTGGACAAAAATTTCTTTGTTATCAATGATTTTTATGAATTGTTTTTCTTCAAGATACTTGAGAATTTTTACATCATCTTTTATTTCTAGCTTATGAAGATCTGCAAATTGCGTTCTTTCGCCTATCAAAAGTATTGAACCGAATATTTCGAAGGCGTTTTCTTTGACCTGAAGATGGGAGATTCTTTTTTGAATAAGTTCATCCAAATTTTTGGGCAACACAAGCATTCTGTCTTTTGCCACTTCATAAGTATTATCTCTCTGTTTGAGTATTCCATTGTCAATCAGGTATTTTAACGCGGTATTGAAATAGAAATAGGAGCCTTTTGTGTTTTCAAGAACTTTTTCAAAAAAGAAAGTATCTTTTATGTTCTTTACTGCTGCGAGATTTGAAGCCACGATTTTTTTGTTTGAGGACGGTTTTATTTCGACATCGAAATAGTTTGGTGCCGTCATAAGTTTATAAATCTTTCTGTGTAATGAATATTCCCGTCCACAGGAGATTAAAAATCCTATGTTGCCAAGCTTTTTATTTTCACAAAGATATTTGATTATCTCTAAAGAACCATCATCCGTATATTCAAAGTCATCTATGACAAAAATAGTTTTGTAAGGTATAGACAAACTGAAATTTGTAAAAGATTCAAAATAGCTATATCTTAAATCTTCTGGATGCACCTGTTCTTTTATCCGCATTTTGAAAATTTCTTGAATATGTATGTCTGCTGATACTGCATCAATCATTTCTGGATTTAAAAGCAGGTTAAGCTCATTTATACCTCTATAAGCAAGCAGCATTTGCTTAAATAGACCGTATGCGTTGTATTTGTTGTTTTTAGAACAAGAAAATCTAATGATATTGCTGCCTTCAAATATTTGTTCAAGTTTTTCTGTGGATATAAGTGAAAGTTTGCCATTTCTATCGTCCGAACGAACAGATATAATAGGATTGTTTATTTCTTTTGAGGCTATTTTTTCGAGTTCTTCAGAAAGGGTATCCTGTCTTGTTTTTATAAAAGTACAGTTTAGGCTGTCAAAGTTAATTAGTTTTTCTTCGTCGACTTCTTCCTCTGGCTCAAAGTCTACATTTTTAGGCAATTTTACTTTATTTGCGTCAACTGTTTTTTCTGTGTCTTCTTCGTGTTGAATAATTTTGTGCAGTACCAGTTCAAAAAACATTACCATCTGATTCTTGACGAAAACGGCACTCAATGATTGATAGGGATATACTGTTTTTGTCTGCTGGTAAATATATGAATCAACAACGACTTCTGTATTATTGTAAAGATGACCTTTTCCGCTAGAGGAATATACAACGTTTATATTTAGCCCTGATTTATATTCCGAAGGTTTGGAATAGACATCTCTTTTTTGAACAGCCATTTGTACTTTCAGTTCAACACCTTTTGCATCGAGGAGTTTTCGGTTAATTTCGCTTACTGTCTGGGCAATGTATATGGAAAAATCCAGCGCTGATTTGCAGGATTCCAAAAAACTGTAATCCTTACAAAATCTAATGATGTAAGTATTATCAATGAATTGAACTCTGAGTTTTTTTTGAGCCGCATTCTTTTTTATCAGGGAATATAGATTTGCTTTAAACTGCTGGGTTATTTTATCGCTTTTAAAGGCATTTTTTATGTCGTCAAAATTTGTTACTTCTATTGTAAGTACTGCAAATTCTTCGATAACAGATTCTCTTAGCCCTATACTTGCATTTATATTAAGCCCGCATTTTGGACAGTTTTCAAAAGTTGTAGAATTTAGTTTGCCGCATTTGTAGCATTTGTTTAGCAATACAGTACCGCATTTTTCACAGACGGTATTTTTAGTAATATTTTTGCATACAGGGCATTGCAGCCTTATAACTTTTTTACAGCCAGGGCATATTAAGTCTTTATCTGATATGGGGGTATTGCATCTTGGACAGTTCATTAAATTTTTCCGCGACATAAATATACAATTTTATTATAATATCGGCTCTGAAATTTGAACTCATCTTAATTGTTGAAGTTTTGTTTTGGTTTTGGTAATGAATGTGTGCAATTTTAGTGTTTATTTTACCCTGTAAACCCAATAAAAATGCCGCCAGGGGTATGATTGGCGGCAAAGTTTTCATCATGGAGAAAAGGAGTGGAAGAGAAAGTATAAAGAGAATTGGCTACATGTTAATAATACCCAAATTTTTATTTCTTAAACATATATTTTGTATATATTTACATAAATTTACAATTATTTTTAAAAAAACAATCATAGCGGGCAAAAACCCGTCTTTAAAAGTCGCTTATTTTGTGATAGTATATATATAAATAGTTAATAAACAGATATTTTATTTTCCTTTGCATGTAATCTATGATTTAAGCATTTGAATAAAAATCTGTATAGTTGGATATATGCAAAAAGCTGTTGTTTATATAAATCGTCCCGATGGGGATAATAAAATAATAGAGCAAGTTGTTACAAAATTATTGCCATTGTATGAAACTGCCAAAAAAAATAATTTGAGCATTGTTAATCATTTTTTTGAAAAAAAAGATTCTGTTGATGCTTTTTCTGCTATGCTGGCTGAGCTAAAGAAGGACAGCTCAATAAAAAATGTGGTTATGGATACAAATGAGATTATTCTTAATGAAAAATTGTTTTTGGAATTACTTTCTCTTAAAAGAAATGTTTATATTGTCGGAGAAAAAACTACAAATGTTATTACTCCTGACACCCGTGCCTAGGATTAGAAAAATATAAGATTAATACTTATTATTCCGTTTATTAATGCTTTTTCGCTATTTTTAAGATATGGTAGTCCCTTTATTTCTTTATATTTAAAGTTATTTCTACAAATTCTTTCGTTGTCATTTTTGTTGTGCTTTATTGTTGCCGTCTGGTCTATTTCTGTAAGTTCAATATAAAATGCATCGCCTTTTTCATAAGGATCTGTGACAAGCAGCTCTCCTTTATTGTTTATGTCTATTGCGTTGATATAGTGTCCGTATTTTCTATGATAAGTTTTGCCGTCGAATTCGTATATTCCTATATTTAAAATAATAGATTTACCGTTTTGCAACTCTTTTGTAATATCTAAAAGTTTTTCGCTTTTAAATATTTTATCGACAGGTCTGATTCCGTAATATTTTATAATTGCACTGCGCTTATTTTGCTTAAAGTATTTTGCAATTGCCTTGCACAGATTGTTTGTCTTTGTGCCTTTCTTCGTCGTTTTAGCTGTTTTGCCAAAGTATTGTATAAGCTCATTATCGCTGTTTTTAAACGAGTTATAGTTTACAATACAATTTGTTGCGCAAACAGGTGCACAGGTGTAGTCATCCTGCTGTTTTATGTCAGAAAAACCTGACACAAAACAAAAGATAACAATTAAAAATAAAGATTGTAAAAATTTTTTCAACATATTACACAGCAAACCTGAAGTGAACAATGTCACCGTCTTGCATTACGTAATCTTTACCTTCAAGACGTGTCAGGCCTTTATCTTTTGCAGCGGCATAAGATCCGCAGGCAACAAAATCATCATAGCTTGTTACTTCCGCGCGAATGAAACCCTTTTCAAAATCTGTATGTATAACACCGGCTGCCTGCGGGGCTTTTGCTCCTGCAGGAATTGTCCAGGCTCGTACTTCCATCTCTCCTGCAGTAAGGAATGTTCTTAAATCGAGCAGGTGATAAACTGACTTAATCATTCTTTCTATGCCGGAATCCTCAACCCCTAGTTCGGAAAGATAAGCTTTTTTCTCTTCCTCACCGAGTTCAGAAAGTTCTGCTTCTATCTTTGCAGAAATCACAACAACATCAGCGTTATGTGTTTTTGCGTATGCTTTAACCTTTTCTACATATTCATTACCTGTTGCGAGGTCTGTTTCTGATACATTGGCAGCATAGATAACAGGTTTTGTCGTCATAAGGTGCATAAGTTTTATATATGGCAGCTCATCTTCATTAAAGTGGTCTTTTACATTAATGAACTTTCCGTCTTCAAGCAGCTTTAATAATTTTTCTACAACAGCAAGCTCAGCAATCGCATCTTTGTCACCGGTTTTAGCGACTTTGGCTAATCTTTGCTGGCGTTTTTCAAGGCTTGCCATATCAGCAAGAGCAAGCTCTGTGTTAATTGTGTCGATATCATCAATCGGATCCACTTTTCCTGTTACGTGGATTGTGTTCGGGTCGTCAAAGCATCTGACAACTTCTATAATAGCATCTGTTTCACGAATATTTGCGAGAAACTGGTTGCCTAATCCTTCACCTTTGCTTGCGCCTTTTACCAGACCTGCTATGTCAACAAATTCTATTGCTGTAGGAACAATTTTTGCAGCATTAACCATTGGCTGTAATACAGAAAGCCTTTCATCCGGTACGCTGACAACTCCTATATTAGGCTCAATAGTGCAAAACGGGTAGTTTGCGCTCTGTGCGTTTGCTGTAGAAGTTAGTGCATTAAATAGTGTTGATTTTCCTACGTTGGGCAGCCCAACAATCCCTGCTCGTAACAATTTTGGTTCCTCTTTTCATTTATGTATGCTTAAGTTTAATGGTACAAAAAATACATACGATTTACAATGATATGATAAAATAAAGACAAGACTTAATTAGTGAGGAGAAGCTTATGAAACGCGCAATTATAATGGTTATAGACTCGATGGGCTGCGGTGCCATGCCGGATTGCAGAGATTACAATGATATTCCCGAGTGCAATACACTTTGTAATGTTGCAAAGGTCAACGGTGGTTTACATCTGCCGACAATGCAAAAAATGGGGATAGGCAACCTCGGAGATGTTATGGGCGTTGCTCCTGAAAAACAGACAATTGCGCAATACGGCATTATGCGGGAAGTGTCTAAAGGCAAAGATACAACAACAGGCCACTGGGAAATTGCAGGACTTGTGCTTGATGAACCTTTTAAGGTTTATCCTAAGGGGTTTCCTGATGATGTTATTAATAAATTTATCGAAAAAACAGGCTGCGGCGGAATACTCGGAAACTATCCGGCATCTGGCACAAAAATCATTGAAGACCTTAATGAAGAACATCAAAAAACAAAATTTCCTATTATTTACACAAGTGCTGACAGTGTTTTTCAAATTGCTGTTGATGTGGATGTTATTCCGCTTGAAGAACTTTACAGAATGTGTCATATAGCCAGAGAAATTCTTGTAGGCGAGCATAATGTGTCACGTGTAATTGCACGACCATACCATATTGTTGACGGAAAGCCTGTACGTATATCAAAAGACAGAAGAGATTATTCAGTAGAACCGCCAAAGCCGACAGTATTGAATGAAATTCTTAATTCTGGCGGACGCGTTGTCGGTATTGGAAAAATAGAGGATATCTATGTGAAATCGGGTATTTCTCATGCAATTCATACGGGTTCAAACAAAGAAGGACTTGAACTGACACTCAAAGCTGTTGACGGCTCTCTTGATTTAAATAAAATAAAAATTGCCGATTCAACAGAGCCGCCAAAATTTGAGCTTATTTTTACAAATCTCGTTGATACCGATATGCTATACGGGCATAGAAACAACTGGAAAGGATATGGCGAAGCTATAGAAGAAATAGACAGCTTCTTGCCTGAAATTATGGATAAAATGACAAAAGACGATATCCTGTTTATTACAGCAGACCATGGCTGCGACCCGACGGTTCCGGGTACTGACCACACAAGAGAACAGGTTCCGCTTTTAGTTTATTCAAAAGCACCTGATTTTAAAACAGGCGATTTGGGTATACTATCGTCTTTTGCTTATATTGCTGATGAAGTAAGAAAATGGCTGTTTGAATAGGCGTATTATATATAAAAAGAGCCGTAAGGTAAAATTACGGCTCTTTTAGTATTTTTAAATAATTATTAGTACAATTTGTATTTTACAACAGTGTTGTTGCCCTGTTCTGTGATATACATATTGTTGCCTTTTATAATCAAGTAGTAGGGATTTGTTATGTTATTCATGAAGGTGTAAGCTTTTCCTGCTTTGTTGATTTTTAAAATATTATTTTTTGTATAGTTTGCAACATAAAGGTTGTCCATCGAGTCAAAAGCAAGACCTATAGGGCCGCCAAGCAGAGGGCTTTTTGAAAATAGCTGTGATTGACCGTTGGGCATAATTTTGTAAATGCTGTTGTCTGTATAGCTGGCAACATATAAGATGCCTTTTGAATCAACTGCAAGGCCTGTAGGACCTGAAAATTTATCGATAACACTTCTGTTAGCAGTGTTTGCTGTGTTTATATTATTTAAGGAACTTTTAGCTTCTTCTCTTTGTGAGGCTACTACTATCTGATTTTTCAGGCTTGCTGCTCTTGAATACAAATCATCGCCTTCTTTAATTTTTGTTACATAAAACAGAGCTCTCTCTGTATTGCCGACTTTGTAGTAGAGTTCTGCTAGTTTTAGCACTACTTCCATATCATTAGGGTCAAGCTGATTTATTTTTGTATAAGCAGCTATTGCGGATTGATAACTTTTTAAATATTCAAACAGTGAGCCCATATTGTAATATGCATCAACAAAGTCAGGATCAATTGCTACCGCGCTTTTAAAGGATTGAATTGCTTTACCGTATTCGCCCCTTGAGTAAAAATCAAGACCCTCGTTGTAATACATTGCACCTTCTGTAGAATATGCCATTGCACTGCCTGCTGCACTTATTCCCAAAAGTAATGATAACCCCAGTGTGATAAATATCTTTCTCATATCTTCTCCATTCTCTGTTACTAAATAAGAGGACATTTTTGTTTGTCTTTTACTGCTTGTTCAAAATTATACGCTATATTAAATAATTTTTCCTCATGTAAAGCAGGTGCAAGAATTTGTAATCCTACCGGCATACCATCAGAATCATACCCGCAGGGCAAGCTCATCCCCGGTATACCTGCAAGGTTTGCGCTGATTGTTCCAATATCTGTCAGGTACATGCTAAGAGGGTCTGAAATCTTTGAACCTATGTCAAAAGCAGTATTCGGGCATGTCGGCGAAACTAGCACGTCAACTTTTTCAAATGCTCTGTCAAAATCTTCTTTTATCAACCTTCTGAGCTGTTGAGCCTTTTTGTAGTATGCGTCGTAATAACCGGCACTCAGGGCATAAGTTCCTAGCATGATTCTTCTTTTAACTTCATCGCCAAAGCCTTCTGCTCTGGTTTTTGTATACATTTCAAGAAGGTTTTTTGCGTCTTTTGTTCTGTGTCCGTATTTTACACCATCAAATCTTGCAAGGTTTGAGCTTGCTTCCGCAGTTGCCAGAATGTAATAGACACCGATTGAATATTTTAACAAAGGAAGCGAAATTTCAATAATTTCTGCTCCAAGTTCTTTGTATGTTTTTATTGCATTTTCAACAGCTGTTTTTACATCATGAGAAACACCTTCTGTAAGAAGTTCTTTTATTACCCCGATTTTAGCGCCTTTAATACTGTTAGTTAATGCTTTGCTAAATGCCGGTACCGGCATGTTTAACGAGGTTGAATCATGAGGATCGTGACCGCTTATTGCTTCAAGTAAAAGCGCTGTGTCTTCAACACATCTGCCAAATGGACCAATCTGGTCTAATGAAGATGCAAACGCAATTAATCCGTATCTTGAAACACGGCCGTATGTTGGTTTCATACCCACAATGCCGCAGAAGCTTGCAGGTAATCTAATACTTCCGCCTGTGTCAGAACCGAGCGAAATTGTTGCTTCATATCCTGCAACAGAAGCAGCTGAGCCGCCGGAGCTTCCTCCCGGAACTTTATTTGTATTCCAGGGGTTTCTTGTTATTTTGAAGGCAGAGTTCTCTGTTGATGAACCCATTGCGAATTCATCCAGATTAACTTTTCCCAGAATTGGAATTAAATTTTCTTTAAGTTTTACACTGACAGTTGCATCATAAGGTGATACAAAGTTTTCAAGAATTTTGCTTGATGCGGTTGTTTTTGTACTTTTTAAATTAATATTATCTTTTAAAGCAAGAGGGATACCGGCCAGAGGCGGCAGTTGTTCACCTGATGCAATTTTTTTGTCCACTTCTTTTGCTGTTTCAAGTGCCTGTTCTTTACAAAGTGAATTAAAAGCTCCAATGGTTGCATCGATTTCTTCTATTCTCTTGTATTCTGCATTAACAAGTTCAACAGCTGAAATTTCTTTATTTAAAAGAGCTTTTCTTTGCTCTGAAGCTGTCTTTTTCAGTAATTCTTCCATATTTTTTTAATTTTGCCTCTTTATAAACTGTAATTATGTATATAATTATAATCTAAAAATAACTGAATGTTAAAAGGTTTGTTGATTGTTACGCTAAATGTAAATATTTGTAAAAATAATACTCTAATTTTTAAAGATTATTAAAAAAACAACCGATAACATTAATATAAAAAAGGAGTATCAGCACAATGGGATTGTCAGCATCACAAGCACGTTACCTGGCGTTAACAGCAAGAAAAAGCAACGTTGAATATCAAATTCAACAATTAACTCAGGAAAAATTAATGCTTGCAAATCAAATAGAAGCCGAAGCAAATCTCTGGAGCGATGGTATGAATATTCAGCATTTATACTATGATCCTCAAGGAACAGGCTCTTCTACTACTGATCTGCCCAGACTTACTTATCAGATTGTGACTGGTTCTATTGAGGACGGCGGGCTGGCAATGCGTGTTGCTGATTCTTACGGTAGAATAGTTGTTACCGAACTTCCTGAGCCTATGCCAGAGGGACAAACAGTTGAAGATTATGTCGTGGAGCCTTATGCAACGCAGGCTGATTATTTTGAAGATAACTTAAAAACCGGTAACTGGTTTATACAAAAACGCGGTGATGATGGTGAATGGCTGGATCAATCGCTTGATGGTTCATCTTTTATTTATCAAGGTGTTGATCAGGGCGATTTTAATGTAGCTAATACTGAATATGAACGAAAGGTTGAAAGCCTTGAAAGTATAGATAAAAAATTCGATTTGCAGATACAGCAACTAGCTACTGAACAAAGTGCTTTGGAAACAGAGATGGATTCTGTTAAAAAGGTTATAGATAAAAACATTGAAGAAACATTTAAAACCTTTGGTTAATCTACAAAATCATTTATTTCAAAAAGTGTTTTGTATTCTCCGACGGGTTTTTTATTTTCTGTGGTTACTATTTTGTTATAAAGGAGCGTATAATCCGTGGAATTGATTTTATTAATCCAGCCCAGCTTGACCATTGCATCAATCGCAATGATACTTCTTGCTTGCATATCAGCTTCAAGCAATTTAACAACAAGTACTTCTGATGTTGAAGTGTTGGCTATGCACATTAGCCCGCCTGCTCCAGCCTTTGCGCATATATAATGGTTAAGCATCATGATTTCTGTATCAGGTCTGTTTTTTCCTCCGATTAAATACGGGTGACTTAAGAATGCATTTTTTATCTCTTCATAATCTTTAGTGCAAAAAACGTTATAAAAACCTCTGGCAAGGTCACTTAAAGATGTTGCATAGTTCGGTGCGCCGCAGCCGTCTGATGTATAAGGAAGTTCTTCTTTTGTTTCGCAAAGCTCCTGAATCTTTTTATATATTGCACTCTGTAATGGATGATCTTTGTTAAGGTAATTTTCTATATCCCAGCCCATTTGTCTGCATATTAACAGCATTAATGTATGTTTACCTGAACAATTGTTGTGCAGCGGAGAATAATTGTTTTCGTATTTTTTTTGTTCTTCTTTATTCAGGGGGGCTATTGCAGTGCATTGAAGATCTGATATCTTTAAATCACCCTTTTTGAGAAGATTTTTTAATATTGTTGTATGAATACATTCTCCGGTGTGTGACGCACAGCAGATGGCAATTTCTTCTGGGGTCAGGTGATAATACTTATCTGTTTTAAAATCTTTTAATATAGCGGCTTGTAGCGGCTTTGCACTAGAACGATGAAAGTACGGGTAGTTACAGTCTTTGCCTATGTTTTTTACACATTTATTTTTATCGAATAAAACAATATATCCGTAAAACTCCTGTTCTACGAGATTTGAACGAGTTTGTTGTAAAAGTAAAGCCGGCTGTTGTTTCATTGTTTATGTTTGTTTTGTATATTAAATACTGCTCTTAATTTATCCTTAAGCAGTTTATTTTCTGTCATAAGTTTTTTTACCAGTTCATCGTTCGCCGGTGTCTTAGGCAGATTAGGCGCTGTTGGTGTAATAGCAGCAGGTTTATTTTCGTTTGCCAGTATATAGCGTTTTTTAGCCTCGCTTTTTGTATGGAGTATTTTATCGATGTCTTTATTGGCAACATATCCCATATCCACCATGATTTCACCAATTTTTAGTTGGGAATCAGGATTTTGTTCATTGTGCTGTTTTTGTTTTCGTAGAATATCGTCCAACTCTTTGGTATCAATTTTATTAAGTCTTTTTACATATTCTCCGAGTCTTATCTCTCCGCTCATGTAGTGTATGCCGGCTAAGATAAGTGCATCCGGAGGTTTAATGAATTCTCTTTTTATGCACTCTGAAAGATAGGAGGAAGATTCCTCGAGAGTCCAGAAATTATCCAGCGTAATATCTATAACTCTTTGTTTGTTTAATGCACATTTAAGATATTTGTATATATTAAAGTCGAGTCCATTCGCGTGGGTTTCGAGCTCCTGTTTGCCTTTAAAAGTTATTTCTGGATAAAAGGCAGGATATACCTCTCCGGCTTTTGCGTCAACTGCAGCATTAGGGAGAACTTCTTCAAGATGCTGTTTTATATCAAGATAGACAACTTCCTGTACCCACAGAGGTGCATTTAATATACTTTGCATAAGCATGTGAAAATTATTATATGCCATAAATTCTCGCTAACTCCGCTATTTATATTCATCTAAACATGTATTATAATATGATAGATACTTTAAGTGCAAAAACTTGAAAAAATATTAAGATGTAAAGGATTACTAATATGGGTTTAGATGGATTCTCAATGTCGAATCTGGGCTTACATAGAAATTTGACAACTGCACAGCTGGCAAATGATGTTGAGGCTACTGCAAAAATGGCTCTAGAAAATCAACTCCCCGATGTTGATGGTGTCGGAAAAAAAGAAAAGGCCGGTAAAAAGGATCCGGAAGCGGCATTTAATCCAATGGTTCCTTTTATTGCGGATGAAAAAGAAAATAAAGACTCTGATGATAATGAAGAAAAAAATCTTGATGAGCCATCGCAAATAGATAAGTCCGTTGGGGATGAAAGATATGAAGATAATACAGAGATAGAAATAGAAGAACCCAAATATCTCTTTAAAATGAGCGATGACAATATGATAGAAATCTACGATGCTCAAACAAATAAGGTAATAAGAAAAATTTCACCTGAAGAAGCTGCTGCAACCGTACATAATTTTGCAAAACTTCCAAGTGTATTCTTTAATAAGAATGTATAAGGGTTTTAAGCTTTTGTATTAGTCTACAACAATCTCTGTTTCGTTTTTGTACACAACAAATCCTGATTTTGTGTTATTAGGGCGTTTTATATATTTTCTTCGAGTATAAACAACAGGTATCTTTGTTGAACTTTTAGCTGTTGAGTATTCTTTGGCAAGTTTGGCTATTTTTAAAATAGTTGTGTCTTTGATTTCTTTTCTGATATCCGGTGTTTTAACTATAATGTGAGAGCCAGGGGTGTTTAATGTATGAAACCAGATATCCTCAGGTGAGGATATTTTAGAATACAAATAATCGTTTTGTTTGTTATTTTTACCAATATAAACAGTAAAACCGTCTATATCTATCTTCATAATGTTTAATGAAATCTCTTTCTTTTTAGATGGTGATTGTTTTATTTCCGGTTCAATATCGGCAGCAATTTCTTTTAACTCTGCGAGTGAATCAGTATTTTCTATATCGTAAGCAAGCTGCTTGCAATACATAAGCTGTTCTTGTGTTTCCTGTGACATTTTTTTTGCAACTTCACAGGCTCTTTTGATTTTATTGTAAAGGTTAAAATATCTCTGAGCATTTTCAATCGGCGATAAATTTTCATCAAGCTGAATTTCTATTTCCTGTTGAGTTTCGTAATCGATAAGGGATATCACTTTTTCTCCGCGTTTTATTGTATATGCATTCGCAGTAAGAAGATTTCCCTTTTTCATATAGTCTTGAGCTTTTTGGGCTTTATCAAGCTGCTTTTGTTGATTGTTCAGTGTATTTGTGTATTTTTTTATGTCTTTAGAAAGTCTTGCCATTAAAGATGACTTTAAGCTTTTTATAAGATTTTTTTCAATATTAAAAGAAAAATAGTCATCTATTAAATCGTTTACGCTATCGTATGATATATCAAGATTCTTCACACAGGAGTAACTTGAAAAATCATAGCTTAGCGAATAGTGTCTATCTTTTTTTTCTAAAAATTCGTGCAGAGCAATGAACAGTAGTTTTATACTGTTATCATCAATATTTGCAGCAGTTTGTTGGAAATTAATATTGTTTAAGTCGCAAATATCTTGAACTACAGCCTGTGACAGGCAGTAATATTTATCAGAAATGGCCTTTTTTAACGGCAGCTGTGATTTTTTTAAGTGCGAAATAAAATGGTCAGAACGAGTCATCAAAAGATTTTTTTTGTTTTGCTTTGGTGGATAAATGTATGGCAACCCGCCGGCAAGTTCCCGTTCTTTGCTTTTTTCTTCGCCTATGTTATGTGCACAACCTAAAATTATATTGTTGTCAGTGTTGTATAAAACAATATTGCTGTGTTTGCCCATAAGTTCAATACTAAGACATTCTTCAATTTTGTCGCCGAGTTCATTGTAGTTTTCAAAATTGAGTTCTATTATTCTTTCATACTCGGGTTTGTTTATGCTCAATATTCTCGCACCTTCCATGTGTTTGCGTAAAAGCATACAAAACATAGGCGGCTGTTTCGGTATTTGAATATCACGTTTTATTTCGTTTTCTTTATCCATAAAACATAGATGGTAATATTCAGGATTAATGTTTATATATAATTTCTTTGACTCAGCGTTATTACGCAAGAAAAGTATTACCTCTCTGCGTGTAGGCTGCTGAATTTTTTGTACACGTGCGTTTATGAAAAAGTTTTTGTTTTCGTTATAAAAGTCTTCTAATAAAAGTGAATCAATACTGAGCATAGTTTTTAGTATATCTCAAAAACTGTCTTAAAAAACAGTCAAAAAAAAACCGACTTGCGCCGGTTAAACTTTACCACATATTAGAGAGAGGAATTAGAGAGAGAGAAAATTTAAAACCTTTTTTTAATTGCCTCTATATATATAGTTCCCAATTTTAAGATTTTATAACACTTTTTTTGATAAATTTTACAAATCTTTACAAAAAACTTAATGAAATAACAAAAAAAAATTTGTCTGACGTTTATCTAATCAAATAAAGGAGCCCCGATGACTGTATCTTTTAAAGCTAGAATTGAAGGTTTAAATTCAAATGTGCTTAAAACAATTTTTGAATCTAAAACAAAATCTGATAATAAGCATACCGTATTTTTTGTAAAAGGCCACGATCATTATGGTGATGACAAATTTGAACTATATAAAGATGGCTATAAAACAGCTGAGTATGAAGCCGAGGTTGTACATGAAAATTTTATTTCTATTCAAAGATTGATAGGTATATTTAATATTTTAAAGGCAAAAGAAGCTCAGAGCAGAGTTTTAGAAATGAAAATGAATCATAAAAAATAATCAACAATGATAATATATAAAAAGCCCTCTGAGTAAAACTCAAAGGGCTTTGTCCTATTAAACTAATAATTAGTTTTCTTCTTTAGCATATTCATCAGCTGATTTTTCAGGAATTCTCATTGCATAGAATGATCTCCATACAAATACCAGCGCAACAATCAGGAATATCCATCCAGCAATAGGTGCGATATGTCTGAATGATTCGTTGATAGAGATTTCCATAGCTAATAAACCAAATAAAGTAGTGAACTTGATAATCGGGTTCATAGCTACTGATGAAGTATCTTTGAACGGGTCACCAACTGTATCGCCTACAACAGTAGCGTCGTGCAGAGGTGTACCTTTTTCGCAAAGATCGCATTCAACGATTTTCTTAGCGTTGTCCCAGCAACCGCCGGCGTTAGCCATAAATACAGCCTGGAACAAGCCGAATACAGCAATTGCAATCAAGTAGCTTACAAAGAATGCTACAGGAGCAACTGTTTTGCATCCGGGTGCTGATAAACAAGCAAATGCTAAAGCAAAAGCAAACAATGCTATGAAGATGTTAACCATACCTTTTTGTGCGTATTGTGTACAGATTTTAACAACTTCTTTAGAGTTTGCAACGTTAGCTGTTTTAACGCTTTCATCGTCGATTTTGATGTGGCGTTTGATGTATTCAACGGCTCTGTATGCACCCGTTGTAACAGCCTGCATAGAAGCACCTGAGAACCAGTAAATAACCGCACCACCGGCTAAGAAGCCTAACAATGTATACGGGTTAAGTACGTTCAATACAGCTTCCGGTTCAATACCCAGAGTGTTTTTGATTACAAGAATCAATGAGAAAATCATTGTAGTGGCACCAACTACTGCTGTACCGATAAGTACAGGTTTTGATGTAGCTTTGAATGTGTTACCAGCACCATCATTTTCTTCTAACTGTTGTTTTGCAACATCAAAGTTCGGTTTGAAGCCGAATTCTTTTTCGATTTCTTCAGCAACACCTTCTCTTTGTTCGATTAAAGAGAGTTCGTAAACTGATTGAGCGTTATCTGTTACAGGTCCGTAGCTGTCAACAGCGATTGTAACAGGGCCCATTCCTAAGAAACCGAAAGCAACAAGACCGAATGCAAATACTGATGCATAAATCATCACTGTTTCCGGAATCATTGTGCTGAAATAGTAAGATAATCCCATTAAGAATACGATTACCATACCAATCCAGAAGCCGGAGAAGTTACCTGAAACAATACCGGAAAGGATTGTTAAAGATGAACCGCCTTCACGTGAAGCTGTAACAACTTCTTTTGTGTGTAAAGCGTTCGGGCTTGTAAAGATTTTTGTAAATTCAGGAATCAATGCTGCACCTAAAGTACCGCAAGAGATAATACCTGCTAATACCCACCAGAGGTTTTCGCCCATTGATGCCAGTAACCATTTAGATACACCAAATGTCATAATGATTGATAAGATTGATGTAATCCAAACAAGGTTTGTTAACGGTTTTTCAAAGTCAACTTTTTCGGCCTTGCCGAATAAAAGCTGAGTCAAACCTGTGTTTACCCAGTATGCAACTACTGATGTAACAATCATTAAGAATCTCATTGTGAAGATCCATGTTAACAATTGAATTTGGTATTCAGGGAATACACCCAACAGGATGAAAGAAACGAGAGCAACACCTGTTACACCGTAAGTTTCAAAACCGTCAGCTGTAGGTCCGATAGAGTCGCCTGCGTTGTCGCCTGTACAGTCAGCAATAACACCGGGGTTTCTCGGATCATCTTCTTTAATTTTGAACTGAATTTTCATCAGGTCAGAACCGATATCGGCAATTTTTGTAAAGATACCGCCTGCTACACGAAGAGCAGAAGCACCGAGAGATTCACCGATAGCAAAACCGATAAAGCAAGCACCTGCAAGTTCACCTGGAACAAACAGAAGAATGATAAGCATCATGATTAACTCAACGCTAACGAGCAATACACCGATACTCATACCAGCTTTTAAAGGAATGTTTAAAACTTTTAAAGGTTTAGCTTCTAAAGAAGCAAAAGCTGTTCTTGCGTTAGCTAATGTGTTCATTCTAATACCGAACCATGCTACACCGTAAGAACCTAAAATACCGATTACAGACCATGCAAGGATAATCAATACCCCTTTAAGTCCCATGTGTTGCAAACCGCCGAAGTAGAATGCAATACAGCAACCGATTAAGATTTCTAAAGCAAGTAAGAATTTACCCTGTTGAATAAGGTATGTCTTACAAGTTTCAAAAATAGTATTTCCGATTTCTGCCATGGCAGAGTGAACTTTGTAGTTTTTGACTTTGATAAATTCAATTAAACCAAAAACCAAGCCAAGTACGGAAATACCAATACCCACTAGCAGCAGATTAAAGCTGTGTGAGTCAGCAGCCAGATTCGGTACAACCAAATCGGCTTCACCTGCGAAAGCGCAGTTGGCAGCTAAAAATGTTGCGAATGCTGATAAAACACCGCCTTTTAGCAAACCTGACCATTTTTGTAAGTTAGCCATTTTTTCTCCCTTGTCCTCTTTTCCATCTCAAAAGGACCATTTTCTACACATACCCCAATTGTACAATAAATTATGGTTTTAGCAAGAATTTTAATATTTATATTAATTTAAGTTAGAGTTAAGATATTTTTTTCTTTTAAATTATTTTATGTTTTTGCTATAATTAACAATCAATTGGGATAAGATAAAATATACGATAGTGCGGAAACATTAGCAGGTGGTTATGTCATTGAATATAAAAAAGAATAATATAGACGAGTTATTTTTAAACCTTACGGAAAATCCGGTAGGTTTGGAAAATAAAGATTTTAGACTACAGTTAAGTACGATATATCAAATATTTGAGGATGAGTTTGAGGATGCTTTTGTCGGGAAAAATACTCCGTTAAGAAATACGGATTTTTATCTGCTTGAAAACGGTGATTTCTTTGTGACACCTACCAATAATTTCGATTTTTATGCAAAATCAAAAGGCTCTTTGTACAGGTTCCGTTCAGAAATAAAAGAAATTACGGCCAATGGCGAAACAAAGGACATGATTGGCTATGTAATAAAACAAAATCTTGTCTTTGAGTATTTTACAAGTTTTAATGAGATACTTAACTTTGAAAACGGGTCTGAGAGCTTTAATTATTTAAATAAATTTGTATATACAATAATGAAAATTGTTGAAAAGCTTCATTTCATACCTGTAGTGAAAGAAAATGATACAATTTTTCAGATAAGATATGAAATATATAAAAATAGCAAAGATGTTACTCTTGCATTAAACACAATTAAAAATGAAATACCTCAGGATTTTATAATAGATTCTCAAAAATATGATATTAATAAGCTTATTGACAGCTTTTTGAACTATATTATTTTTAATTTTCTGCATATAAAATCCACAAAATTTAAGGATGGTAAATCAGCTGTATATTTCATAAAACAGGCTTCTAATAAAAGATTTTTCAGAGGACTGGATCTTGCTCTTGCGATATCAGAATGGCTGGATGAAATTTATATTGGTAAATATGATATTCTTCCTGAATTTGAAATTTTAAAACTGACAGATGAAGATTATCAGTTAAAAATAAATGTTAAAAATAAACATACAAATGAAAAACATCGTATAGAGCGTATCTATGATGAAACAAAACATTTTGAAAACTATACAAATCAGGAAGTTGTTGACATTATAGAAAAACAGCTTAATTATGTTGCAAGATATTATCCTGAGCTTGAAGACTTTTTTGCTGAAGAACACCAGTTTGAACTTAATATGAATCTTAATGAGGTTTATAAAATTATTGCACAAATTTCATATTATCTTCAAAAAGCTTCTATTGATGTTATTTTACCGGAAGGTATAGACAATATTGTTACTCCGAGAGCTTCAATTAACGCAAGAGTAAAAGCTGCAAGAACTGCTGAACTTAGGGATATCCTTACATCTAATGGGGCTTCTGTGTCTTCGTTAAATGATTTGTTTGAGTTTTCATACACAATTGCGATTGGGGATGATAAACTTTCTGTGGAAGAATACGAGGAACTTACAAAAAATGCCCATGGGCTTATTAAATATAAGAACCATTACGTATTAATCGACAGGGAAGAAAATGCTAGATTGATAGAAAAGGTTAAGCATCCTAAGATTACTGAAAAAAATAAGATGGAGATTCTCCATGCTGCGTTGTCTGCACAAATGGATGACTATGATTTTGACTACGATGAAGCATTTGCAAACATATTAAAAGATCTCACAAAGACAGAAGAAGTCCCTCCGCCAGAATCACTTAAGGGCGTTTTAAGGCCTTATCAGGAACGCGGATTTAAGTGGCTTTATACGAATATACATAAGGGATTTGGCTGCTGTATGGCTGATGATATGGGGTTGGGAAAAACAATTCAGGTTATTAGCTTTTTGCTTAAAGAAAAAGAAAACGGCAATCTTAAAAATCCTGCTCTTGTTGTTTGTCCGACAACCCTTCTTGGAAACTGGGTAAAGGAAATTAAAAACTTTGCTCCTCAGTTGAAAACATCTGTTTACCACGGAATCGAAAGGAAATTGGATAAAACTGCTGATGTTATTATAACAACTTATGCAATTTTAAGAATTGATATTGAGGAAGTTAAAAAATCGAAATGGTCTATGCTAATTATCGATGAGGCACAAAATATCAAAAATCCTGATACTTCGCAAACACAGGCTGTCAAACAAATTAAAGCAGATACCAAAATCGCTATGACAGGTACCCCGGTAGAAAATAAACTAACAGAGCTGTGGAGTATTTTTGATTTTATAAATCGTGGTTATCTCGGTACAATAAGAGATTTTCAAAAGAGTTATGCAATTCCTATTGAAAAATTCAAACAGACTAACCGTGCTGAAAAACTGCGTCTTGCGATTTCTCCTTTTATTTTAAGGAGATTGAAGACGGATAAGTCTATTATTTCTGACCTTCCGGATAAGGTTGTATTGAACGAATACTGCTATCTGACAAAGGCGCAGGCTGCTTTGTATCAAAGTGTTTTAGACAATCTTATGTCTGATATTTCTAGACTTAACGGTATTAACAGAAGAGGCATGATTTTTAAACTGATTACAGCGTTGAAGCAAATTTGCAATCATCCTTATCAGTACTTAAAAACAGGAGATATTTCTAAGGATGTATCAGGCAAGGCTGAAAAACTTGTTTCAATTACAAATCAGATTCTTGAAAATAATGAAAAAACGCTCATTTTTACGCAATATAAAGAAATGGGCAATATTCTTTGTACTATTTTAAATGAAGAGCTTGGCGTAAACCCATTGTTCTTCCATGGGTCGCTTAACAGAACACAAAGAGAAGAATTAATTAAAGATTTTCAAGAAAACTCTGATTCTAATGTAATGATACTTTCTTTAAAAGCCGGTGGTACAGGTTTGAACCTTACTGCTGCGACAAACGTTATCCATTATGATTTGTGGTGGAATCCTGCTGTGGAGGATCAGGCAACAGATAGAACTTATAGAATCGGTCAGGATAAAAACGTCATGGTTCATAGATTTATTACACTTGGGACATTTGAAGAAAAAATTGATGAAATGATTAGCAACAAAAAGGATTTAGCTAATGTTGCTGTATTTGAGGGAGAAAAGATTATTACAGAACTTTCAGATGAAGAAATATACAAAATCTTCTCACTTGGTGTTTAGTTCAACCTCTTTTAAAACTTCATCCGGATCTACTGCCTCAATGTGTTTTTCTTTTTTGGTTGTTTCATCAGAGATAACAGGAACTTTTGAGGCCTGTATCTGTATTTCTTGAGGAGTTTCTTTTGGTATTGATGTCTGTTTTTGTTGTTCATTAGAAACATCCGTATTATTGTCATCATTAGCTGATTCTGGCAGGTTTTCTTGTTCCTCCTCTGTATCTAAATCTTCAATATCAGAGGATTTAAATTTAAGAATAAACATTGTATTCTCTTTTATATCAATGTCTTTACCCTCTTCAACATAGGAGAATATTGAGTCTTTATAAACCTGTTTTGCGCCGGATTTAAACCGATTATCCTCCGGATTTTTTACAACTCCTTTTACGAAGGATACAGATTCTGATAAAAGCGGGACGTGAAAAATAAATCCACCTGCTGTTGCTGCAGCAGAAGTAGCAAGTTCTAATTTGTTTAGTTCTTTATATTCTGCATATTTAGCGATAAAATCAGGATCTTTTACCGTATATGTTTGACCGTTATACATATAAGATGTCGGCTTAAATTTAAAAGTTGCTCCTCTTTTAGCCCGCTTTGGCTGTTTTACTTCAATAATGTCACCGTAAATAACAGTTCCGTTTTCGAAAACTATGCCATTATTAAATTCTGCTCTCTCGAGAGTGATAACTTTCATTGAGGGAGCTGGATTTAATGAATTAAATGGGGTTAGAGCAGAAACTTTGACTTTTTGTGCGGCATTCGCGGGTAGAGACAAAGACATTATTATGACAAATACATATATAAATAAACGTTTCATAAATTCTCCATATAAACTTCTATCCGTTAATAACAGAATTATACAAAACCAATATTAAAAAAGACAATAAAATTTTTAATAAAGTTATTGAAAATTAAAATTTAGCGTTTTATAATTATTTCACGGACATGATAGTTCGATGTTAAAAAAACATTCCAAACTTGAAAATTAAATATAATATTGGGATCGTAGCTCCTGCAGTGAGC
>CALVAT010000014.1 GCA_944325565.1 Candidatus Gastranaerophilales bacterium | reverse complement strand
TCGTATCTGGCTTAGCCTGCCTCTAAAAAAATGATACTTAATCATTTTTTCAGAGTTCTTACAAAGGTCGGATTTTTATTTAGCGGAAGACCAGCCTTTAGTCTGCCCCCTTCCCCGACTTGGGGCGGATTTGCCTTCTTCTTCGGCTGAGATGTGGCGAAGCCTGAAAAATGGCTTCACGAAACGGATATTCAGTTTTCTAAAATAAGCAGATGTCTGTAAATAGTGAACGGACGGATGTAGTGAACAAAGTGAAGGGCAGATAGAGCGCCCTTCATAAGGGCACCGGGTTGTGCCTGTTAAAGTCCGTTAACCTGATTGCCAAGTGCAATAAGCTTGTTAACTGTATCTTCATAGGGGGAAGCTTCATCCACTTTCTGCTGTAAAAATGCGTTAATTTTGGGCATAAGCTTTATTGCCTGATCTGTTACGGGGTCTGCCCCGTTAACGTAAGCACCGATGTTTATTAAATCTTCATTCTTTTTGTATGCTGCAAGCAGGGTCCTTATTTTTCCTGCTGCAGTTGTGTGGTCTTTTTCCGTAACCTCTTTCATTACACGGCTGACGCTCTGCAGCACGTCTACGGCGGGATAGTGGTTTTTATGCGCCAGTTCTCTTGAAAGCATAATGTGACCGTCAAGGATACTTCTCGCCGTATCAGATATAGGCTCGTTAAAATCATCGCCTTCAACAAGCACTGTATATAGCCCAGTGATTGTACCGTATTCGTTGCTGCCGGCTCTTTCAAGCAGTTTGGGCATAAGCGCAAAAACCGAAGGTGTGTAGCCTCTTGTTGCGGGCGGTTCCCCTACTGCAAGTCCGACTTCCCTTTGCGCCATAGCGATACGGGTTACACTGTCGAGCATAAACAAAACATCTTTGCCCTGATCTCTGAAATATTCAGCAATTGCCGTGGCAACAAAACCCGCTTTTATTTTTACAAGCGAGGGCTGCTCTGATGTTGCAACAACAACTACAGAACGTTTCATGCCTTCGGGGCCGAGTGTTGTTTCTATAAACTCTCTTACTTCACGGCCTCGTTCGCCTATAAGTGCAATAACGTTGAGGTCTGCGTTTGTGTTTTTTGCCATCATGGCAAGAGTTGTACTTTTGCCGACCCCTGAACCGGCAAATATACCCAGCCTTTGCCCTTTGCCAGCCGTAATAAATCCGTCTATAGAGCGTATACCTAAAGATAACGGTGTTCTGATTAACTGTCTTGCCAGCGGGTTAATGATATCCGCCTGTGTTGAATACAATGACTGTGAGTTAATCTCTCCGAGGTTGTCAATCGGCCTGCCTAGTCCGTCTAAAACTCTTCCTAAAAGCTGCGGCCCGACTTTTATTTTCATTGACCCGCCGGTATTGATTACCACGGCTCCGGGCATAAGTCCGTCCATTGAACCCAAGGGCATAAGCAGGATTTTTCCTGTTTTAAAACCTACAACTTCTGCCCAGATTGGTTGTGCATCCAGTTTGTTATAAATATAACACAGGTCGCCAATACTGGCCTGCGGGCCGTCGGCTTCTATTATAAGTCCGATAATTTGTATGACCTTTCCGACCTCTTGCAGTGTGTTTGTCCTGTTAATTATGTTTTTATATCGAGTCAGGTTTATCATTTATGTTTTCATCAATATTATCAAGTTCTTTGGCAAGTTCACGCTCGTTTGTTGAATTTAGTTCTTCAAAGAGTTTTTGTGAAAGCTGCTCAATCTGGGCGCTTACTCTTGCATCTACTCTCGAACCTACGGATTCTACAATTGTTCCGTCAGGTGAAATTGAATTGTCCTCAATGATTTTTACGGATTCTAAGGTATGAATTTTTTCTTTAATTCCGTCAGAGATTGCATAAATCTTTTCCGCCATCTGCGGATTGACAATGATTGTGACATTTTCTTTTTCTTTTAGCTGTGAAATTGCATTTTCTACAATATTTTCAAGAGTTTTATTGTCCAGCATAAGCTGTTTTTTGCATATTTTTTCGGAAATATTCAAAACAAGGTCAAGAATATCCGTATGCAAAGATTTAAGTATTCTGTGCTTTATATCGAATTCACATTTTGCAAAGTTATTGACATTTTCGATTATGTCTTGCAGCTCTTGTGTAATCTTTTGCTGTCCGTCAGCGTAGCCTTCTTCATAACCCTGACGTCTTGCGTCTGCCGTGACCTGTTCTCTCGAATTCTCCGCTTCTGTTGTTGCCTGTGCAATTTTAGCACTGCATTGCTGGTTTGTTTGATTGATTAATTCCTGAGCACGTTTTTTGGCTTCTGCGATTATAGAATCCGCAATAAGCTGTGCATCCGTGATTTCTTTATTTAATATTTTTTTCCCTTCGGAGCTTAGTACAAATGAATTGCCGAAGTTTACATTTTCCCCTTTGATTCTACTCAATGTATTCGTCCTCAGCTGAATCTCTTGTTATGATGATTTCACCGGCAGATTCCAGAGCACGGATAATACCGACAATTTTTGTTTGTTTTTCCTGAACTTCTTTGGCTCTTACCGGGCCCATGTATTCGAGTTCTTCTTTTAACATTGCCTGAGCACGTTCGGACATATTGCTGTATATTCTTTCTTTTAATTCTTCACGAACACCTTTAAGTGATATAGCGAGATCTCTTGTATCGACTTCTCGGATAATTCTTTGAATAGCGTTGTCCTTAAGCTGAATAATATCTTCAAATACGAACATCAACTCTCTTACACCTTCTGCGAGTTCAAGGTTTTTAACTTCAAGATATTCCAGTACGTTCTTTTCTGTTGCACGGTCGGAGCGGTTCAAGATGTTGGCAAGAGCACCTACACCGCCTGCTTTAGAAAAGTCTTGAGCCACAACAGAGGAGAATTTGCTTTCTACAATTTTTTCAATTTCCGAAATAATTTCAGGGTTTGTTGAACTCATATCGGCAATTTTAAACGCTACCTGCGCCTGAACGTCAGGCGGAAGACTGTTTAAAACTTTTGCAGAGCTTTCCGGTTTTAAATAAGCAAGAATAAGTGCAATCAATTGCGGGTTTTCGTTTTGAAACGATGTAGCCAGCTGCGACGGGTCTGCATCGTTAAAAAATTGAAACGGGTTAGTTGTCAAAAGATTAACCAGTCTGCCCAGCATTTGCTGCGCCTGATCAGCGCCGTATGCTTTTTCTAAAATTGTTCTTGCGTATTGTGTACCGCCTGATGAAAGGTAGTCGCTTGCGAGAAACAAAGAGTGAAATTCTTCCAGAACCCGGTTTAAAATTTCAGTCGGCACTTTATTTAAACTTGCAATATCGAAAGTGATTTGTTCAAGTATATCATCATCTTTTATATGCTTTAACACTTCTGAAGCCGTATTCGGGCCAAGCGCAATCAATAATGCTGCGACTTTTTGCCTTTGTGTCATGGATTCGTATGTTAATTCACTGACCATTGTTTAATTAATCCTTAATGTATGAAATAAGTAGTTTTGCCGCTTCGGACGGGTCTGACATAATTGTGTCAGTCAAATCATTACGCAGTTTGTCCAGCTCGGGATTCAATCTTGCTTCAATTTGCGGCAATGCTTCGACTTCAAATTTGTCAATCAGGTTATCTGTAATAGCCTGCTGCTGTTCCTGATAGCGTGATTCAAAGTCATCAATAGTTTCATCCGATTTGCCAAACAATGAACGGAATATAAACAATGCAACAAGCCCGAGAACAAGTATAACAAACATAGGAATGAGTTTGTTGATAACGATTTCCTGAGTTCTTTCTTTTTGTATTGCTTTGGCTTCTGCAGTTTCTGCTGCTTTGTCAGCGTCTTTAGCAGAGAATTCAAGGCTCGTTACGTTAATTACATCCCCTCTTGTTGTGTCGGCTCCGCTTGCCGAAGCAATGAGTTTTTCAAGTTCTGTTTTTTCTTCTGAAGTAAGTATCTTATTTACAGCAACGGCAATTGTCATTCTTTTTACCGTACCCGGAGCATAAACAATCTGTTTAATTTCTTTTGATACACTGTATGTAGAAGCTGTTTTTTGCTTCTGGTAATTAAGATTTCTAGGCTGGGCTGTGTTTTGCGGGTTAACTGCAGGCGGATTGTTTGTGCCTGTCATTGCTCCGGTTGTATTTGGATATGGATTTTCGTAGTTTTCTGATTCTGTCTGGGTTGAAGTTAACACTCCCTGTTGAGAATCACCAACCGGCAAGTAGCTTTCTATTGTGGAACGTGTTGAATTAAAATCAATATCAGCGCTTACCTGAACGGAAGCGTTGTCCGCGCCTACAATTTTGTCCAGAACACTTTGAATTTTTTTTGCGGTCTGATTTTCAAAATTTGTTTTGTATGTTTCTATATCATTTGAATTTTTTTCTATATCATCTGACAGATTGTTGCCGGATTGGTCTGTTAAAAATACTTTTTCCGGTGTTAATCTCGGAATTGCATAAGCAACAAGATTTTTTATAGCTTTTATTTGGGATGTTTTCAGTTTATACCCCGGCTCTAAGATGAGCATAACCGATGCTGTCGGGACTTCATCTCTTTCTTGAAATACTGAACGTTCGGGATCTGCAATCTGGACTCTTGCTTTTCTTACTCCGCTCATTTTTTCGATTGAACGGGTTAATTCGCCCTGATAAATTCTTTGTTTTGTAAGTTTGTTTTTAAAATCTGTTGAACCGAGCTGCATGTCATCCAACAATTCAAATCCGGGGGACGAATCCTGTATCAAATCGTTTTCTGCAACGTAGATTCTCAATTCATCCTGCAGTTCTTGTGGAACAAGAACTGATTTTTTGTCCTGAGAAAGTTTGTAGGCGTATCCGCTTTTTTTCAAACTTTCAGACACTGCGGCAGCATCCTGCGGGGATAAATCAGAATAAAGTACAGACCAGTTCGGTTCCATGGATTTCATAATAAAAAATCCTGAAATTATCAATGTTGCCGCACTGAGCACGACTATTCCGAATTTTTGTCCTGTATCTAAGCCATTCCATAACTTTGTCAAATCGTCTAAAAACAGCTTAAAATAATTGTTTTCCAATTTATCCCCTTTGTGTCTTATATATATTAGATTTTTTATTGTATTTTTCTAACGGCAAATTCGTATACATACTATTCACCTATATTAAAAATATAGACTATTTTTCGGACCGATTCAAATATGTTAAATTACGTTAAATTCCTCTTTATTGAGCCTGGATATTTGTAAATATTTACAATTCTTAATGTGAGCGTTTTGGCATGAAAACATGTATGCAGACATGGTTTGCATGGTATAAAAACTCTGAAATCATGTCACAGATTGTGAAATGAGTACCTGAGAATCTTGAAACGCTTGAGTTTCAACCATAACGAGGATTGAAATAAAACGTTACAATTCTGCGCAATTGCCTTGTAAAAAGGGTTTTTGCCTATATAATAAGAAAAGAATTTGTTTTTCGGCGGTTGAGTGCGATTAACAAAAGAATTGAACATATGGGGAATGGTCCTGTTTTATTAATAAAAATTTATAGAAAAGAACAGGGGCAGATTCGGGAGGAAATTTAAGTGTTAAGAAGCAGAGATATGGGAAGATCTATAGCTGTAAGAAGATGGACTAATACAGCTCTGGAATGTTATAAAAGAGGTTGTGTGTGCGAAGGATGTTTTTATACAGACTTTTTTAACGGTACATCGCAAAAATGCCAGATGAAAGCATCCGTTCTTGAACTTGTTAGAGTTCTTGGCAAGCCGGATGTTGATATTCCTCAGGTATTGTCAGAATAAGTGCTATAATTTTATCGTAAATAATTACACGGGGGTGTTTTGTGTACGATAATCCTTCCACTAAAAATTTTGTGGGTATAATGTTTACCTGCTGTAATGTGTATGGCAGGGTTTATAAAAATAAAGAAGGTACGGCGTATGTCGGCAGGTGTCCTAAATGTTTGAAGCCAGTAAGGTTGAAAATTGGCGAGGGCGGTGTTGATTCGAGATTTTTCTATGCCGGATAATTTTGTGTAGATTACTTTTATATTTGACTGTTATTTGCAGAAAAAAATCTTTATAAATTATTAATTTCGATGGTCTTTTCAAAAACTGTTTTTTGAAATAGAATCTTATAATTAAAAGAATTTGTTAGAAGTTAATTGAGGATTTTATAAGATATGTGCGGAATTGTTGGATATGTAGGACCAAAATCAGTTATAGATATTTTAACGAATGGTTTGAGCAAACTTGAGTACAGGGGATATGATTCTGCCGGTGTTGCTGTTAACAGCAACGGTAAAATAAAAATATACAAGGCAGAAGGTAAACTTCAAAATCTTAAAGATTTATTGGACGCTCACAGAAGCGAAATAACTAATACAACAGCGGGCATCGGACATATCCGCTGGGCAACTCACGGAGCACCGACTACGATTAATGCACACCCGCATTCTTGCAATTGCGGCAAGCTTGTTCTTGTACACAACGGTATTGTTGAAAATTATAAGGAATTAAGAGAAGAGCTTACTGCTTGTGGATGTATTTTTAAGACAGAAACAGATACAGAAGTTGTTGCCCATTTGATTGCACATGAATACGGAAAATTGAATGATTTGCCTAAATCCGTTAGAGCTGCAGCAAAAAGGTTAAAAGGTGCTTATGCTCTTTGTGTAATGCATCAGGATGACCCTAATATGATTGTTGGAACAAGAAAAAATGCACCGTTGATTGTTGCAATGGGGCAGGGTGAAAATTATCTGGCTTCTGATTCTCCTGCAATTATTGAATATACTAAACGTGTTATTTATCTTGATGATGACCAGTTTGCCGTACTTACTCCGACAAGCGTTCTTGTAACGGATATTGATGGCAAGCAGGTAGCTAAAAAGGAAGAAATTCTTCCGTGGGAACCTGTTGCAATGAGCAAAATGGGTTACAAGCATTTTATGCTGAAGGAAATCCATGAACAGCCTGACGTAATAAGAAATGTTCTTTCGGGCAAGCTTCCGGATATTACAAAACCGATTGTGCTTGATGAGGTGAAGCTTACAAAAGAACAGATTAAAAATTTAAAAAGAATAGAAATTATTGCCTGCGGTACTTCATTGCATGCTGCAATGGTTGCCAAATACATACTTGAAGCGTTTACTAATATTCCTGTTGATGTTGAACCTTCAAGCGAATATATTTACAGAAAGACTGTTACAGATGCCAATACTCTGGTTATAGGTATATCTCAGTCGGGTGAAACATCTGATACGATTACTGCAATAAGACAGGCTAAAGCTGTCGGGTCGCATGTTTTGATTATTACAAACAGACCAGATTCAATCATGGCCAGAGAAGCTGATAGTTTGATTCCTGTTAACGCCGGTATAGAAGTCAGCGTTGCGGCGACAAAGTCTTTTAATGCACAGTTGATAGCATTGTATCTGTTCTCTATGTATGTTGCTGAAATTAAAGAATCTTTTGATTCCGCTAAGATTGAACAGCTTAAGCATGAAATGATGATGCTGCCGCAAAAGATCGAAACTATACTTTCTCATGAAGAAAGTATTATCAAATGTGCAAGAGCGTTTGCTTCTTATAAAAACTTTATTTATATAGCAAGAGGCATCAACTATCCTACGGCATTAGAGGGTGCTTTAAAGCTTAAAGAAATCAGCTACATTAATGCAACCGGATATCCTGCAGGTGAGTTAAAACACGGGCCTATTGCAATGCTTGATGAAACGATGCCTGTTTTAGCTATTCTTATGCCGGGCAGTATTGTTTATGAAAAAGTGCTTTCTAACGCTGAAGAAGCAAAGGCCAGAAATGCAAGAATGATTGCTCTTACATCGGCGCAAGACCCGCATCTTGATGATGTGTTTGAATATATTTTAAAAGTGCCGAGTGTTGATGAGTACTTATCTCCGGTAATTGCGTCGGTACCTTTGCAATTACTGGCATATTATATTGCTGAATTTTTAGGCAAAGATGTTGACCAGCCGAGAAATCTGGCTAAGTCAGTTACGGTAGAGTAATGATATTGACAAATCAATTTGAAATTAATAAAACTCAAAATTTAGAAAGCTCTTATATAGAACAGGAGCTTTCTAAATTCGGCATAAAACCTTTAAGATGGGCAATTGTTGATGTAACGGATGTACATTATATTTTAACTGTTTCTTACGAAAATTAAATATTTTATATTTAAAAATGCAAAAATTGGCAAAAAATTTTTTGTTGATGTTTTAATTTTTATACAAAAAAAGCAAGAAAGGTGTAAGTTATGACATTAATAAGTACTCTGAATAAGGCTGACGGTTCAATTTTACGCACGTATAAAAATTGTAAAACAGGAGATATTGTACATACCTTGCGCTATGAAATCGGCGGTAAGGGTATTGGCGTGAAAACAATTCATTGTGACTCACGGGAAAATCCATATAAAATAATCGATGCAGCGAAAAACAGATATGATGTTTATGAAAAAACAAAAGACGGCTCGACTGTCTTAAAAAGCAACGGTAAAGTAACAAGTTTTCCTAATTTAATTTTTAACACTGTTTGTGAAAGAATTTTTGGCAAATAAAAAGCCCCTGCAGTCTCAACCGGCAAAGGCATTGATGTTAATAAATTAGGAATTATATATTGATGGTTTTATGGACGGCTTATATTGCCGTCCGCTTTTTTATTAAATAAATTATGAACTGATTAGCTGCAATACTTCCTGCAGCAGAGATTTGTTTGTTGAAATGATTTTGTTGGCTACATCAAGCTGCATCTTAGCCTGCTGGTAATAGGTTATGTTTGCTTTGAAGTCACAGTTTGACATTTCTAAAAGCCCGCCTCTTACTTCACCGCGGCCTATAACCGGTCTGCCTGATTCCGCAGTTTCAATAAACTCACCCTGTTTTACTTCATACAAACCTTCAGGATTGTGGAAGTTCATAATAGCAAGTTTGTATAACGGTACAACATTTTTTCCGCCGTCTGATTTTCCATATAAAATACCGTCGCCTTTGAATTCAAATTCATCGTATTTGCCGAGATATTTTCCGTTGTTCGGGTCTATCCAGAGTTTTATGTTTGTAGTCGGCAGGTTAACAGCGCCGCCTTTGATTCCTGTTTCTGCATAAATATCAGCATCAATCGGTTTTGTACCCTGCATGATTTCGCCTTTGTCATTAAGTATATAGCCCTGAACAGTATATCCGCTGGGGTTTTTGTATACACCTTCTTTGTCAAAGGTAAATTCGCCCAATCTTGAATATACTATTTGGCCGTCATCTCGGCGCAGAGTAAAGTAGCCTTCGCCTTCGAGAAATACGTTTTCGTTTGAAGTACCGGGAGTAGATTTTCCCTGCCCGACGTTTTTGTTGAAGCCGTCAATAATTGCAGAGTTTAAAAATGTTTTAAACGTTGCCTGAGTTTCTCTGTAGCCCGGAGTATAGATGTTTGTTAAGTTTTCACCTATTGCATCCATCCAGCCTGTTGTTGCTTTTTGTGTATTTAGAGCATTTACGAATGAATCATTCATTTGTTACTCTCCTTTTTCTTGTTGTTGATTTTGTCTTTCTTTATTTTTTTGTCCGTTGTTGGATTGTCTGTAAAACAGGTCATTGTATGGCAGGTTCTGATCGTCGAATCTCTGTCTTAAAGAGTCAATGTTGTTTCTCAAATACATTTCAACGGCTTTATCACCGGGGATAAATTCTGCTGAGATTTTTCCTTTGGTATCGATTTTAAGTACTACCGAAACATTGTTGTCAAAGCTTATGCGCACCGGCTTTTGTTCGTTGTAGGCTTTTGTTATTAAATCAGTTAATACTTTTGATGTTTGCTGGGTTTTGTAAGTTGGGCCTATTTCGTCGGCAAACTTTATAACACTTGTTTTTTCACCAGTTTGCTGCAGGGCAAACTGTTTGTTATCAACTAAATCAGCAAAGAATTTTGCGTCTTCTTTCGATATTTTTAAGGTGTCATAGTTGTACATCGAGGTAATATTTTTTATGCCGCCGACGGTATCAAAGCTAAACTGGTTAATATATTGCTGGTTTAACATATTCTGGTTTTGCAGGTTCTGCTGCTGCAGCTGGTCTGCTTGAGCTTTGTCAGCGTTTTTTTGTTCCTGCAGGACTGTTTTAAAATCGCTGCCTTTTTCTTCTGTTTTTTCTTCGGTTTTGTCTTTTTTATCCTCTGTTTTTGAGGAAGAAGAAACTTTTTCATCTTTAGAAGCTGATGATGATTTTATATCATTATCTGTATCTCTGGTTTGTTGGATTGTTTCTGTTTTTGTTGTTGTGCTGCTTGCTGAAACGTTCATTTTTTATATTCCTTCTTCATTGTAGAGGGGGTTTTTCATCAATTCTTTCAGGAGTTCTTCCTGTTCTTCTTCTTGTTTTTCTTTTGTTTTTGCGAAGTATTTTTGTATTGCTACTTCCGAAAGCTGTTTGAGTTCTGCCTTTTTTTCTTCTTCTATATAGGCTTCTCTGCAGTGTTCTTTATGTTTTTCTAGTACTTTTACTGCTTTTTCGAGTTCTCTTAATTTATCTTTTTCTATATCAAGAGCCTCCTGAGCTTTTTGTCTGTCTGCTTCGAGGCTTTCACCTTTGACATACAGGTGTTTAAGATAAGTATCGTAAGATTCGTACATTATGAAATCGGCCTGACGCATGTTTTGTCTTGTTGAGGCGATTTCTTGGTTATTCCTTTCTATGAGTCCTTCTATTTTTAGCACTAATGCCTGAGCGTTGCGTACGTTTTGGAGTTGTTCTTCCTTTTTTCTTATTCTGAAATCAAGAATTTTTTGGAGTCTGTAACGAAAAGGCATGGGGATTGCTAATTTTACTATTCTACATACTAATTATTAAGTAATGTCCACATGATTACTACATCTGTTTGTATGATTATGTATTAATGAATTTCATTCAAAAGTCAAACTAATCTAGTATCGCAGTTGCCGCCGGCACCTGCTTCTCTTTTCAAATGACACCCCAGAATTTTGCTCACGTTTCTTATTGTGAAATTTTTCCGGCAAACTATTTATTGATGCTAGAAATATTACAAATTGTAAAAAGTATTTTCTTCTGAAAATACCGTGATAGACTAGATTATAGGAATTGGGGAAAAAATCCTTCAAAACAACTAGCAAAAAATATTTTTAGAAGTCTTGTATAAATAGGACTTACATGCGATTCAAGGGAAAATATGGTTACTGTGTCAACGATTCAAAACAATCAGGCTAATTACGCTGTGTCTTCGAGCTCCCTTTCGGCTCAGGCAAAATCTTCTATAGAGCAGAGTTTTCAAACACCGAAAAAGAAAAAACACAGACAAGACGGTGACAATCATAGCCTTAGTTATTACAAAAATGATATACATAAGGATGAATTAGTTCAAAAAAATACGCTGGCCAAGCGTATAGGTATCAATATTGAAAAAACGCTCGATATTCCTTTGATTCATTTTCCCAGAGGTCTTGGCGGAGCACCTGATTATACATTTTTTGAATTTTTGCAAACGGCAAAATTCCCTTATTACATAGGCGGGCCTATACTTGCGGCTTTGTTTTATGCCGGTGCGAAAAAAGATAATTTCCGTTCAGCCGGTGCTGCTCAAAAGGTCGCAAAACACATGGCTCTCGGCGTAGGTTTATATTATTTAGGGGCAGCAGTAGCTAAGTCCATTATTAATAATACGGTAAAAATTAGCAGAGGAGTCGACCTTAAACAACCCTATGCACATTATATTTCTAAATCTTCTAAAAAATCAGGGGCTTTCCAAAAAGATGTAGAGTTCCATACTGCTTTTGAAAGTGCTGATTTTACAAGAACCGATTTGTTATATAAAGAGGAAGGGAAAACCCCTGAAGAAATTAATGAAAGATATATTGAATACGGCAAAAAATACGGAATTAAAGATGACGCAAACAACATTGACTCTACAATAAAACCTCTTATTAAAAAGACTATTGTTATGGCTAGAGCATGGCAGTATGCTTTGACCGCGTTTTTTGTAACACTCGGCGTCGGTATGGCGAACCAGCCGGCATGGGATAAAGCTTCTTCAGAAGGTTTTAAAAAGACTGTAAAAGAAGGAATTTTTGGTAAAGGAGTAAACGTAAAAGACAGGCTGCACAACGCTAAAGTTGTTGTATATGATTATATGCTTAAACCTTTTGGACAGAGTTTTGCGGAATTCTGGAAGGGACATGGCAAAGGCTCTTCTATAGCAGGTAAGTCCGTAATTCTTGCCAGTGCAGCTGCTACATTAACTGCTATTACTTTGCTGCTTACAAAAACATCAGCAAAAGGACACAAACTGGAAACAACCGGAAATAATAATATTAAAGAGGTGCAAAGATAGATGGGCAATTTAATACAATCAATACCTGTTTATAGACCACAACAACAGCAGACTCCTGCTGCAAATACACCTATTCCGGCTCAAAATGCACCTTTGCCGTTACAGGGAAAGCCGTTTCAGGCTATAAAAAATCAATTCCCCCAGACCCAGACATATTCATATATTCCGGCCAAACCTTTAAGTGATCCTCATACTACGCCGAAGGGCGTAAGACCACAACCATCAAAAGCAAAATTGGTTCATGAAAACATTTTCCAGGCTGTTGGCAGCACCGTAAAATCATACGGAGATTATGCAAAATATTTTTATAATGCAGCTTTTAAAGGGGAAGGCAAAGACTATAATGTAGGTAAAATAAATGACCTTTCAATAAGAGCAGGTTCTCTTGGTATTGCTGCTGTGCTGGCCACATCTAAAATGTTCCCGTTCGCAAAAGGTATGGAGTTTGTAGGCCTTGGTACCTGGTTTGCCTCTATGGCTGTGTGGCCGCATATTTTGGGTGCACCTATAAAGGCTTTTTATGGGGTGGATATAAATCAGGAGTATATTGATTCTGAAGGCAGAAGAAAGTTTGTTTATGAGGACAATTTATACCGTCCTATGGACATGTATAGATATGCAGATTTGAACGGTAAACCTCTTTCTCCTGAAGAATACTTTAAAAAATATGATAAAGAGTATGTTTATCTTGATAAAATGGGTGATAAATTGGGCGTTCCCCGTGATATTAAGAACAGAAATGAAGCTGTTATGAACAGATCTGCTCAAGTTGCTGTTCAGGGTAAAACTTTATGGATGTTGACGGCCGGAGTTATGACTCCTGTTGTATCTTCTATTGTTGCTGATGCGCTGCAGACACCTTTAAAAAATCATCTTGAAAAAAGCAGATATAATAAAGCTGAAGCTAAAATGCAGGCTCTTGATAAAAAACTTGATACGGTACTTAAGTCCGGTGAAAAAAATGTGGATAGGGTTATGTCTGCACTGGATATAAAAATAAATCCTAAAGAACAGGCAGCTTTTGATGCATTGTTCACAGAAGATAATGTATTGTCACCGGCACAATTTGAAAAACTACAAAATTATATTGACGACAAATTCTTTGGTTCGGGATTTAAAACCGCACTCGAAACAGCAATGAAAAACGGTGCGGATATGACGGACTCAAAGATTTTTGTGGACAAAGAATTAAAAGATACTCTTGTTAAGATATCCTCTGATTCTGTCAGAGAACTTGTGGCTAAAATACCGGCTGAATTAAAATCAAAATTCCCTGAAAGCCTGTTTGGTTATAATGGTATTACTTCTGAACAGATGAATGAAATTGTTGCAAGCATTCTGGCTACGGAAGGTAAGAGTTATGATGAAGGCCTCAGAATTGCACGTGAAAATACCAGTATACCTTTTGGGTATAACGCTAAAAACGCCTTAATGCAAAGCATTGCCAAAAAGACACTCGAGCCGTTTACTTTCGATAAAATATACGATAAAGATAAAAAAGCACCTGATTATGCTCCTGTAAACAACTTTAAGAGCGCATTAAAAAATAAGATTAATGAAAAAGTAAAAGCTTATTTTGAAACAAAAAAATGTTATGTTGTCGATAGAAATCAGATGCAAAAGATATTTAATTTTGCATATACAAATAATGAGCTGCAAAATAAACTTAAAGAATTTGAAAGAACATCTATCCAGAATATTTCGGAATCTATGACTGCTATTAACTGGGAAAAAGTTCCGAAAAAATATCTCCAAACAATGGGCTTTAACGAAGGAGAAATTGCTCTGCTGGCAACACAGGATGCAACTTCTGCAAGCAAGGTGTTGAGCAAAAAATTCAGCGAAATAGTTAATGATACCGAAAAGTATAAAAAAGTAGTTTCAGCTATGTCTGAATATGCTAAAACAGCAATTTCTAAAGAAGAAAAAGCAGTTATTCAGCTTTTAGGAACTTCTGATAAAAAAGGCACCCTTATAAAAGTTAAGGAGCTGATGGAGTCTGTTGCACAGGATAGTTTGGGTTACAACGTTAAAGACGCTCTTGCAAGACATTATAAATTGAGAATGTCAGAAATACACAGAAAATACAGAAATACCATAGATTCTTATGTAAGACCTATTAAGGCTCTGGATTTGTTTAAAAATATTGATGTTGCTGTGAAAAATATTTTGACAAAAGATTCTTACGGTAATATTCAAAATAATGCGGCCGATGAGTTGTATGCGCTTGCCGGTATGAGTGAAGACCGTCAAAAGGCTTCTTTGAAAAAATATTTAAAAGATATCATTTTACAAAAGAATGATATTAACAGCTGGACTACAAAAATGGAAACAGAACTTCCGGATTCTAAAAAAGGTCTGAAACATTCTCTTGAATCGGTAAAAAGAATTGCAAATCAGGTCTTTGCGCCATTATCAGGTGACACTGCAGCTGCTATTAATGACGCAGAGTTTGTTAAAAAATGCAATATTAACAACCAGATAATGAGAGCAACATTTTTAAGAATCCAGAATAAATTGTTGGCCGGCTATACAACAGAAAGAAACGGTTTTTATCATATGATAGAAGACCTTATAACAAAAGAGGATGACAGGTTCTTTAAATTTAATATGATAAGCGGTGCTATTGAAGAAAAAAGACTATTATTTGGCGAAGATTATTATAATCACGCTAAAAATTTACTCAATAGAATATTCTATGATTATAAAGGTGTTGAAATTACTAAGGATATACAAAAAGAGTTAGATGAACTGGCACAGGCAATTGATTTCCATTATTCAAATAAGGCAATTGCCCAGAGATCCGGTAAAAACGTAACTGATTTCTTTATTAATGCCGCTCAGGAAAGCCGTGCAAGAAACAAATGGCTTAAACTTGTATACGGATTACTTGGAGGCACACTTGCGCTAAGTGCTTTAACAATAGCATTTATGGGAAAAGAAAATCATTTTAATAAATATAAATATGAGAAGATAAATTCCCTTGAAGGAGCAGATAAATAATGATAAACATCAGCTTAAACCATACAAACGCTCATAAAACAAATTTTAAAGCATCATTACTTGCACAGATGAGGCAGCAATCATCTGCTCAGCTACCGGCTGTCAATGTTGCACAGAATACAACTGTTCCTGCATACAGACCTGTTAATACTCCTGCGGCGGATAGATATACGCAGTATTCTCAGGGCAGTTTGCTGGCTGCTATGCTTGGAAAAACCGGAAAAACTGCGCCTGTTGCACCTATAAATAAACCAGAAGCGCCCTTGAACTATAAAAATAATTTGCGTTCAATGTTTCAGAATAATCAGGCTGTTATTTTTGCACTCGTACCGAGGACATTTACAGCAAAAGACACTGACCATAACGGACTTATACAGGGAAATGAAAGACCCGGTTATTTTACAACAATGGTTGAGCGTCTTGATGAATTAAAAAGTTACGGCATAAATACGCTGCATCTTTTGCCGATTAATCCTCCCGGTTTAACTGCAGCAAAGGGCAATGCCGGATCTGTATATGCTCCATTGGATTATCTTTCTATTGATCCGAAGCTGGATGATCCGACAAATCCTAAAAATGTTTATGAAGAAGCAAAAGATGCAATAAAAGAATGTCATAAACGCGATATAAAAGTAATGGTTGACCTGCCGAGCTGTATGTCTGTAGATCTTTATGAAGCAAGGCCTGATTTAAGAGCTACTGATGCAGAGGGGAACCCTAAAACTCCTGAGGGCTGGGAAGATATCAGAATGTTTAACCCGTGGCAGGATGAGGACAGAAGGATTCTCAATCCAGCATTGATGGATTATCACAAAAAATTTATAGATATGTGTATTGATCTAGGTATTGACGGTATCAGAGCCGATGTGGGCAGAGCAAAACCACCGGAATTCTGGGATGAATTAACTTCTTATGCAAGAAGAAAAGATCCAGAGTTTGCTTTCCTTGCTGAATGTTATACAAACGAAGATGCTTCTCCTATGAAAAATATGCCAGCTGACAGACCTTTTGAAGCGTTAAAAGCCGGTTTTGATTCATATTACGGACAGTATCATATTTTCCATATGTGGAAGGCAAAAGATTTCCATGATTTTATGAGAGAAAGCCTCAATATTTCTAAAGACCATCAGACTCATGAATATATTTTGCCGAAAGGTAAATCTTTAATAGGCTCATTTGCTACCCATGACGATGACAGCCCTATGTCACATGGCGGGCCTGATTATTGTATGATGACAAATGTTATACAGGCCACCCTGCCTATGACAAATCCGTATATCCTCTCTGGCTTTGAAAGCGGGGATAGATATCTTTATGATTACGGCAAAAAATATGTAGACAAAACATTTGCACAACTGATTCAAAATCCGATTTATGACATAGCTATTAACTATATGCTTCAATCCATGGATAATGCACCCGCTATTTCTAAATTGTATAAATCATCGGATAAAAACAGAACTATTGCTGATTTAGAAAATGATCCGCAATATTCAAAGGCCGTCAAATTTTTACTGGAAAAGAGCAAGAACAATAAGATATTTGAAGATAAAAGTATCTCATACTCAACAGCATTAAAGAATGATGAGTTTAGTACTCTTGTAACGGACGTTCTTTATACGGCAAAAGAGTATAAAAACCTTAAAGAATTGCTGGCTACTGATAATAAAAATAAGAAAATAGAAGAACTTGCCGGTGACAAATCAAAATTCAAAAATATAATACAATACTTTGAAGATTCATTGCCAACAAAAGATAATATAAAATATTATGTTCACAAGCAGCGTCTGGATATCTTTAACGAATCAAGACAACCCGGAGGCCACCATCCAGAAATTGGCCAGCACTTTGGTTATTTGATGAATTGTGTTAGACCGAGATATGGCGAAATCATTACAAAGGGCTCGTATATCCCGTTAAAGGTGGAAAATGATAAACTTGATGAGGTTATTGCATACGCAAGATGCAAAGACAAGAAAACACTCATTACTATAGCTAACCATGATGTAAATTCAAGACAGCATGTTAAAGTGGTTATCCCTGGTTTGAGCGCTTCGCAGGCGTTGAATGATCTTGCACCAAAATACGGAGCAGGCAGCACCTGGAAAGCAGAAAATGGTGCAATAGACATAGATCTTGGCCCTGCTCAGGCTCATATATTTGAAATTAATACACCGTATCTGGAAGAAACTGTAAAAGCTCAAGGCGGCGAAGTATTACAGCAGTACGTATAACTGCTTTTAACGATTTGCAGTGTTTATGCCTGTGATGTAAGATGAACTCCTCGAAAAATGAGTGTTATTCTGAGTGCAGTTAAGAAGCTTATGCTATTAAAGGCGAAAAATAAACATTTATTGTTAACAAATTATAACGCCTTATGGCTATTGTTATTTGTATTTTAATACCCTCGTGATACAATTGAGGTAGACAAACTATACTTTAATTCGAGATATTTTATGGGCAGGATTGTTATAGACAGAGAAGTGTGTAAGGGTTGCTATTTATGTATAAAAGCATGCCCTAAAGGCTTATTAAAAAAGAGCAAAGAGTCAAATTTGCACGGCGATTTTCCGGTCGAATTTAATGATGAAAAAAATGAATGTATCGGGTGTGCAATGTGCGCAATGAATTGCCCTGATGTCGCAATAAGAGAGGTTTATAGATAGTGGCAAAGGTATTGGTAAAAGGGAATGAGGCTATTGCACAGGCTGCTATCAATGCGGGCTGTCATTGTTATTTCGGTTATCCTATTACACCTCAAAGTGAAATAGGAGAATATATGGGCAAACATATGCCGGAATTAGGCAGAGTGTTTATCACTGCAGAAAGCGAGCTTGCGTCAATTAATATGGTTATTGGTGCCGGTACTACAGGTACAAAAGCTATGACCTCTTCTTCATCATGCGGTATTGCGCTGATGCAGGAGGCTTTATCAGCAATGTGTTGTGCAGAGGTCCCCGGTGTAATCGTTAGTGTTATGAGAGGCGGCCCCGGACTCGGCAATATTGCTCCGGCTCAGGGAGATTATTTTCAAGCTCTTAAAGGCGGTGGAAACGGTGATTATAAAATTATTGTACTCTCACCTTCAACTGTTCAAGAGGCGATAGACCTGACGTACAGAGCATTTCACCTTGCTTTAAAATACAGAAATCCTGTTATGCTGCTTGCTGACGGCGTACTCGGACAAATGATGGAGCCTGCTGAATTTGGTGAATATCCTTACAAAGATCCTGATGTTTCACAATGGGCGCTTGACGGGGCAAACAACCGTCCTGCAAGAAATATTGTTTCTCTTCATATGCCAGAAGGTGAAATGGAGATGCTGACTAATCGTATTTTCAAAAAATATGAGGAAGTAGCTAAAAACGAAACAACCTACGAGGATTATCTGCTTTCTGACGCAAAACTTGTACTGACGGCCTTCGGCTCTGTGGCAAGGGTTGCGAAAGCAGCAGTAAAAAGAGCGAGAGATAACGGAATGAAAGTAGGGCTTTTCCGTCCTGTTACTTTGTTCCCGTTCCCTGATAAGGATTTGCATGATACTGCTCAAAAAGCTGATATGATTCTTGATTTGGAATTAAACAAAGGACAGATGCTTCTGGATGTGCGTTCTGCGGTATTTGGCGCTTGTCCTGTAGAGTTTTACGGAAGACCTGCGGGCGGACTGCTTACACCTGATATGATTTATAACAAAATCACGGAACTGTATTCAAAACTTGAAAACACACAAAAGGCAGAAGCAGGGGTAAGATAGATATGGAAACATTAGTATACAAAAGACCTGAATCACTTTTAAAAGACGGACATTTTACATTTTGCCCCGGATGCGGTCACGGAGTAGTTTTAAGAATAATAGCAGAACTTCTTGACGAATTTAACCTGCAAAAAGATACTATAGCTATATCTTCTGTAGGCTGTTCAATATTCTTGGAAAAATTCTTTAATCTTGATGTTGCAGGTGCTTCACACGGACGTTCACCCTGTGTTGCAACCGGCGTAAAAAGATGCAAGCCAGGCAAATTTGTTTTTACATATCAGGGCGACGGCGATGCAGCCACCATAGGTTTTAATGAAACTATACACACTGCTTGCAGGGGTGAGCATATTACAACTATAATGATTAACAATACCAATTTTGGTATGACAGGCGGTCAGGCGAGTGCAACAACTCTTGTCGGACAGGTTACAACAACAACGCCTGCAGGCAGAAAAGCAGAGTTGACCGGTTATCCGCTGCACGCTGCTGAAATTATTTCAAAATGCGATGGAACAGCTTATGCCGCAAGGGTAGCGATTACATCGACTAAAAATATTATGCAGGCTAAAAAAGCGATCAAAAAAGCTTTTGAAGCACAAATAAACGGGCTCGGCTACGGATTTGTCGAGGTGTTGGCGGCTTGTCCGACAAACTGGCACATGACGCCTGTTGAGTCTGTGGAACATATTGACAAAGTAATAGAAACAGTACACCCGCTCGGGGTGTTTAAAGACATTACCGCACAGGAGAATAAATAATGAACGGTGATATGAGTGTGATTATATCAGGATTTGGCGGACAGGGCGCGCTTTTTGCAGGAATTTTATTATGCCACGCCGCTGTTGTAGAAGGGAAACATACAACATGGTTTCCGGCTTACGGTGCAGAAATGAGAGGCGGTGCTGTTAATTGTTCTGTAAATATTTCTGATTCTGATGTTCCTTCGCCGATTATAGATGAAGCTGATGCTGTTATTGCGCTTAACGACGCTTCACAGGAAAAGTTCGAGCACAAGGTAAAATCAGGCGGATTTATGATAATAAATTCTTCTCTTTCGCATTTGAAAACAAAGAGAACAGATATAAATTACATAAAAATTCCGCTTAACGAACTTGCGCAAAAACTTACCCAGCCGGCATTTGTTAATGTTATTGCGCTAGGGGCTTTTCTTGAAAAGACTAAAATATTGAAAATAGAATCGGTAAAAGAAGTGATGAAGGAAATGGCAAAAACAGTTTCTGCTAAAAAAGCTGCTTTGCTTCCCAACAACCTTGAATCTATTGATTTTGGTGCAAACCTGATAAGACAACAGATGGTAACGGCTTAAGTATTATGCAAGAAACAATCGACTACATAAAAAAACAAATAAAAGATTTTAAACCTGAAATAGGTATTATACTCGGCTCGGGGCTCGGGGATTTTGCTGACAACGTTGCTGGTATCAGGATAAAATATCAGGATATTCCAGGGTTTGAAAAATCAACTGTTGCGGGTCATAAAGGACAGCTTGTTTTTTGTGAAGCTGATGGCAAAAAATTTGTTGTTATGCAGGGAAGATACCACTATTACGAGGGGTATCACATCAGCCGCATAGTTTATCCTATCAAGGTAATGAAAAAACTCGGGGTGAAAACTCTTATAATAACCAACGCAGCAGGAAGCGTAAACAAAAAATACAATGCTGGTGACCTTATGGTTATAACAGATCACATAAACCTCATGGGGGTTAATCCGTTAATCGGTGAGAACGATGCCTCTCTTGGTGACAGATTCCCCGATATGAGCGAGGTTTATAAAAAATCTCTTATTCAAATAACACTTCAAAAGGCAAAAGAGCTTAACATGCAGGTTCGTCAGGGGGTTTATGCTGCTATGAGCGGCCCCAGTTATGAAACTCCGGCTGAAATTAATATGCTGAGGATAATGGGAGCTGATGCTGTCGGTATGTCGACGGTGCCAGAGGCTCTTGTTGCAAATTATTGCGGGATGGATGTTCTCGGTATAAGCTGTATAACCAACTCGGCAGCAGGTGTTCACCCTTCAAGACTCTCTCATGCGGAAGTTGTCGAAACCGCTGCAAAGGTTAAGGACTCTTTTAAAAATCTTCTTGTTTCCGTAATCCGTGAGATATAATTTATGAAACAAACCTGCAAAACTGCAATAGGTCTTATGTCAGGCACCTCAATGGACGGCATTGACGCAGCTCTTGTGCGTATTGACAACGATTTTAATTTTGAATTTGTTATGGGGCACTCTTTAGATTACCCCGAAGACGTCAGATTAAAATTGCTTGAAATTGCTAATGACAAAGCTTCAACAAGCGATATCTGCTTTATGGATTTTGTTGTCGGCAATCTTTTTGCGCAGTGTGCAAACGAACTTATCCAAAAAGCGGGTTTAATGCCAAAAGATGTGGATTACATTGCCTCTCACGGGCAAACCGTTTTTCATATTCCACAAGACAGAGAAATCGGCGGAATCAGCACAAAAAGTACTCTTCAAATAGGAAACAGCTCTGTTATAGCAGAACTCACAGGAGTAACAACCGTCGGGGATTTTCGCTCAAGGGATATTGCAGCCTGCGGGCAGGGCGCACCGCTTGTGCCTTTTGCCGATGAGCTTATATTTAAAAAAGACAAAAACAGAACAATCCAAAACATCGGAGGCATAGGCAATGTGACTGTTTTGTCAAAGTCGTGTGAAACTTTTGCCTTTGATACAGGCCCAGGTAATATGCTGATAGATGGTGTTGTACAAAGATTATTTAATGTTGCGTTCGACAAAGATGGGAAGATTGCTGCTCAGGGCAAGGTCGACGAACAATTTTTAAATGAACTTTTAAAAGAAGATTACTATAAAAAACTTCCGCCAAAATCCACAGGGCGTGAACTTTTTAACGATGAATACATACAAAAAATATTAAAAATTGCCCCTCAAAATAATTATGATACGGTTGCAACTATTACGGCTCTTAGTGCAAGAACGATAGTTGATGCGTATAAAGATTTTGTATTTCCAAAGACGACAATTGATGAAATTGTTATAGGCGGAGGCGGCGCTTACAACAAAACGCTGATTGATTTAATAAAAGACTATTCCAAACTTCCTGTTAAAACTCATGCGGATTTTAAAATAGATGACAAATTTAAAGAGGCGATAGCGTTTGCACTTCTTGGATATTGTACGCTTAACCATACTCCAAATAACCTACCTGCCTGTACAGGGGCTGAAAAAAGAGTTATCATGGGAACAGTTGCATACATCTAACAGGAACTCTATATGTATAAAGAAACCGCTACCGAAAATATTAACCGTAATACAGTAAATATTGATATGGTCGGAACGCATGATATTCTTACCATGATAAATAACGAGGATATGACGGTTGCTGCAGCCGTACAGAAATGTATTCCCGATATTGCAAAAGCAGTTGATATGATTGTTGCCAATTTTCTTCACGGCGGCAGGTTAATATATGTAGGAGCAGGTACAAGCGGAAGGCTCGGTGTGTTAGATGCTTCCGAGTGTCCGCCGACTTTTAGTGTATCCAAAAATATGGTAAAGGGGATAATCGCCGGCGGCAACAGAGCTTTAAGAGAAGCTGTTGAAGGTGCAGAAGATTCTGAAGAGCTTGCGGCTTCTGACTTTAAAAATAATGATATATGCATTAATGATACGATTGTTGGAATATCAGCTTCCGGGAATCCTAAATATGTTGTAAAATTTTTGGAAATTGCCAAAATAAAAAAATGTAAAACCGTTGCTATAACGTCTAACCCTGATGCTGCAATGAAAAAATTTGCTGATTGTTTTATATGTGTAGATACCGGTGCCGAGGCGATTTCAGGTTCAACAAGAATGAAAGCAGGCACAGCACAAAAAATGATTTTAAATATGCTTTCTACGGCCTCCATGGTTAAAATCGGCAAAACATATCACAATCTGATGATTGATGTAAAACCTACTAACGCAAAGCTCCAGAGACGTGCTGTCACTATAGTATCGGAAATATGCGGCTGTAAACCATCAACAGCCAGAAACGTGCTCGAGTCAAACGGCTACAGCACAAAACATGCCGTTTTATTTATATTGTACGGTTTAAGCTTTGATGAAGCCGATAAACTCTTAAAAGAAAACAACGGCATATTAAGAAAAATTTTTGAATAAATTATAAACTTTTAATTCTTTCCTGAGGCTCGGTTATGCTTGTTATTCGTAACCCAAAGTTGTCTTCGATAACAACAACTTCTCCGTTTGCGATATGTTTTCCGTTTGCATACAATTCAACAGACTCACCCGCAATTTTATCAAGCTCAATAATAGAACCTCTTGTTAGTTCAAGAACTTTTTTCACTGGAAGCTGGCATCTGCCGAGTTCTACTGTCAGTTCCAGTTTAATATCCATTAGAAGTTCAAGGTTTTTGTTTGTGTCTGTATCAGTCGGAGTATAACTGTCAAACGGAGTAAACTCAAGCGGTCTTACCGTAACAGGTTCCTGTTCATGCATTGACGGATCCAGATGTACTTCATTTGATTCTGTAGTTGAATCGTTAGATTCGTTATCCATTTGAGCAAAATCATAATTTTGTGCACCGGAGTGTATAGACTCTGTTTCTGATGGTGAAATGTCGCTGCCGGAAATATTTTCATCAGGATTTATACCGTTGATATTGCCGTTAGCGGGAATTTCATTCGGGTTAAATTCATCATTTTGCATATTATCTTCTGACATGAAAAATCCTTTCTAAAAATATCTCTTTAATGCGTCAACATAATAATCATATCTGTCGGTAATTTTAACACAGACTTTGTCTTTGATACGTCCGGGTCTTGCGTAGAATTTTCTTTCACCGTTGACTTTTACAATCAAATCTTCTGTTGCTGCATTATCCAATTTTAATACATCGCCTTCTTTTAAATCAAGAAAATCCTGCATTGTAATTTCTGTCTGACCGAACAAAACATTTATATCAACCAGAGATGTATCGAGTTTTTTAATCATTTTCTGGCGTTCTTCGCTTGTTGCAATAAGCCCTTTTGTCTGGAAGATATGTTGTGTTGTCAGTTGTGATAAAACGTTTTCCAAAACCGGATACGGAAAACATAGACTCAATAACCCGTAATATTTTCCGGCGATATGGACTTCTAGCGTAATTAATGCAACGATTTCACCGGGAGTTGCGACCTGAATACCGGAATAGTTGTTGTCCAGCCCTATTAAATTTCCGTCAACAGGTATAACGTGTGACCAGGCCTCGGCCAGAGTCTGGACGGTTCTTTCTATCATTTTTTTGATTAGAGATTCTTCAACATCTGTTAGCTCTCTAGCCTTGGATTCAATATTTCCGACACCGCCGAGCATTCTGTCTACGATACTTGATAAAACTTCAAAACTTATCCCGAGCAGTATCTGTCCCGGAAGCGGGTTGAGTTCAAATATTGCAATAGAAATAGGGTTGGGTACGGAACGCATAAATTCGTCATAGGTGAGCTGGTCAACAGAAACAACATCTACCTCGAGGTGCATTCTTAAATAAGCAGTCAAAACAAGAGCGAGTTGTCTTGAAAACTCCTTGTGTATATCTTGTAACCCTCTTAAATGGTCTTTTGAAAATTTATCCGGACGTCTGAAATTATAGAGCTTGTATCCTTTGCGGTGTTCGTCAGTTCCGTCAAAGGTACTACTCATCATTATATCTTTATCCGGCATGCTTTCCGGATATATGTCTAAATTCTGGTTGTTTTGTTCAAAACCGGACATCTCTATCTCCCGCACCTATTGCATAATGAACTGTCCGAAGCTTACTCTTATAACTTCTCTTTCACCGTCAAATATTCCGTTAACAGATTCCGCAATTTGTTGTTTAGCAAGTTCCTTGCCTGCCGTTGTAGCAAGTTCATCCGATGTTTTGCTTGTAAGAACTGTTATAACAGCATCTCTGATTGCAGGTTTGTATTGTTCCATTTCTTCAATAAGTGCCTTTTTAGGATTTGGCGGTGTTGCTCCGTGTCCGCCGTGACCGGCTGATTTTTGTTCTTCTTCAGTCGGTTCCGGCATGGGGTTGGTGACTTCTACCGCAACATTTGCTTTTAAGTATCTTCTTGGCTGAACATCGCTCAGGTTCATTGTAAAATCGCCTAGGTCTAGAACAATACCTCTTTCGGGTTTGTCAAGCTGTTCTGAATTTTCGTCAACTGATTCTTGTGAAGAAACAGACTTGAGCTGTGTTGTCAAAAGGTTTGACTGTAAAAAGTAATTCACACCTATAAAAATGATACACACAATAGTAGTTGTAACAATATTTATTAATATAGAAGAATTATTGCCGCCTTCTTGTTTTATATCTTTTTCTTTTTCAGGTGATCTTTCCTGTGTAGGTTTTGCCATTTCATATCTCCAAAATAAAACTTATTTTTTATCAGAACTTAATACTATTATATCCACTCTTCTATTTTTTGCGCGTCCTTGAGGTGTAGTATTTTTTTCTATGGGCATATATTCGCCGTATCCGACTGCCGATAGCCTGCCCGGCGGGAACGCGTGAGTACCTGTCAGGTATTTGATAATATTTGTCGCTCTAGCTGTAGACAGCTCCCAGTTAGAAGGAAACTTCTCATTTTGAATCGGCATAGAATCAGTATGCCCTTCAATCAAAATAGGATTCTGGAACTTTTCTAAAGTTTTTGCAATTTTATCAAGCGTCAATTTAGCCTGCGGTTTTATTATAGCAGATCCGGGGTCAAAAAGCATAGTATCGTTAAGTCTTATTACTACCCCGCGGTCTGATTTAATTACTTTTATCGAGGTATCTAGCTCCATTTCTTTTTGTATTTGTTCCACAACCTGTTTTGTATCGAGTATTCCATCCCCGCCGTCCAGTATTGATTTTCCTGTATTTTCAAGAACTCCTTCCGTGGGCTGTTTTACAGGCGGCAACTCTGAAATTTCTTCGGTTTTTTCTTGCTGCTCTATAGTTTTTGCGGCAAAAACTTTTTGTATAGACTTGTTAACATCTTTAACTTTCATTTCACCCATGGAGCTTGTTGCGAACATAACCATAAACAGCGCAAGCAGCATTGTAACAAAATCCGCATAGGAGATTACCCAGCGGTTTATATAGTCATTGGAATTTGTATAATACTCGTTTTTCATTATCTTGTACCGTAAACTCCTGCATGCGTTGTGTTGTCTATCTGGTGATATCCGTTGTGATATTTCAAATAGGCCATAAGCTTTTCTTCAATAACCATGGGGGATTCTTCCATCTGGATTGATACAATCCCCTGTAGAACAACTTCTTTGAACAGGATTTTTTCTCTTGTGTTCATTTTTAATTTTCCGGCAATAGGCAAAAACAAAAGGTTTGCAAACCCTACACCGTACAATGTTGACACAAAAGCTACAGCAATACCCTGCGCAAGTATATCTGGCTGTTGAATGTAACCCATAATTTGAATCAATCCAAAAACCGCGCCGACAATCCCGAATGTTGGAGCATATCCGCCTAAAGCCTCGAATACTCTTGAATTGATAAGTTCTTCTTCTTCGTCATAAGAGATTTCGGCTTTTAAAATATCATAAATCATCTGCGGGTTGTTAAAATCAATAGAAAGCTGGATTCCTCTTTTTAAAAACGGATCCTGTATGTTGTCGACAAGATTGTTCAACCCGAAAAGCCCTTTTAGGCGTGCCTGATGGGCAAGATAAATTATCTCGTCAATAACATTCATGTGTGGTTTTTCTTTCTCTACAAAGACATCTAAAGAAGCTTTGAGAGCGTTAATTAACGTTGCAGGCTTGAAGTTTACTACAGCGGCACAAAAAGTTCCGCCCAGCACTATCATTATGGCAGACGGCTGGATTAATGATACCATTGAAGCGCCCTCTGTTCTGTGCGAAAACAGTATCAATATAACTGTCGCAAATATGGCTATTATCGCCGAAAAGTTCAAATCTTACCTCTCCCTATACTGCAATTTGTTTGTACAGTTTTGCAGTACTATCCCTAATTTTTTATTAATAATTTAATTTTTTCACATTTTGCGTTTCGGGAATATACACCATCCGGTTGATTTTTTATGAGCGGAATGTTCATTTTGAATTTATTTATACAATAGCCCTTAATCACCTGTGTCAATAAACTTTCTAAGTGATTTTATTACTGTATTTTTGTAACAAATTGTAAATAATCATCTCTGAAAGCGTTAGAAAAACAGAAAAATGGGAATTATTAATATAGGAAATTAAAACTAGAGGAAGAAACGATGGATAACAAATGTAATAATGATAAAAGATTGAAACCCTTGT